>NZ_JBFANN010000009.1:0-186545 GCF_040674855.1 Nocardia sp. NPDC049707
CTGCCGGACTGGACCGACCGGGACGCTGTCGCGGCGTTCGCCGCCTCGGGGGCCGAGTCGATGGGCAACAATCCGGAGGAAGCGCGAGCGACCGCGGCCCGAATCTGGGACCGGACGGCGTCGAGCGATCCCGCGGTGCACCAGGCGAATCAGCTCGGGATGGTGTTCTCCCGGATCGATTGCGCGCCGCGCTGGCGGGGCCGGCTCGGTGGGCTCGAGGTGCCCACGCTCGTGGTGCATGGTCGCGCCGACTCGTTCTTCCCGGTCGGCAATGGCGAGGTCCTCGCCGCCGAAATCCCTGGTGCGCGATTGCTCGTCCTCGATGACATGGGTACCGCTCTGCGCCCTGCCGCGGCCGACCAGGTCGCCGCCGCCATGCTCGCCCTGTAATTCATCCGGCTGGGAAGCATCCTGAGCCGGCGGAATGCACCATAAGTTGCCGCGCAATCGGAGAGTCGCCAAGGCGGATCGTCGTCGCTACTCGTTTGCTTGGTGGCCACATAACTGCCCGCTATGTGGCCGCCAGTGCGGAGTTCCGACTGGCCGCTGAGAGGTACCGTCCCGCCGATTGCTCAGTGTGACACCGATAACCGTACCCATCGCTTCCACCGTCGCGATTGCACCTGCTCCACACGTCAGCTCGTCTCTGCCTTCGACAAGGCGGCGCAATTTACTACGCAGACGTAATTCACTACCCAAATGATGCAGAGAGCCCCCTCGAAGCCGTGACACGATACTTGACCAGAAGTCACATACCAGTGCAGTTGAGATGAAAGACGCTCGGCTGCAGCCTATTACGGTAGAAACACTTCACCGACGGCGTTGAAACGAACATGGCAATCACCTATATTAGATGTCGTCGAACACATGGTTTAGGCAAATCTGCCGCACGTAGGGGTTCAAGTCCCCTCTCGCGCACAGCTCTCATCGACCCGTCGTAGCGGGTCAGGCTCATCGAGGTGATACATCGACGCCGGTGAGTGCCGAACTGGCTACCCACAGTCGGGCGGCGGTGTCGGGGTCGGCCATGTGCGCATGGGGTGTTTCCCGGCGCGGTCGTCCGCGCAGGCCGAAAACCCTTGGCCCCCAGAGCTGCCCGCTGCTGATCTCAGTATCGAGAACGGCCCGGACGATAGGCTCCGCTCCGACATGTTTGCCATGTAGCAGCAAACTTGCGGGCAGCCCGCGCAGGTGCTGTGCGGTGGTGCGAGTGAACAGCGGTGGCCGCGACGGGGTCAGCGAGTCCAGCGCTCCGCCGGGATGGACAACGATGCTGGCGGTGGTGGCACCGCGTGCGCGCAGGCGGCGATCCAGTTCGAAACCGAACAGCATCTGGGCCAGTTTCGAGCGTGCGTAGGTGCGTTTGGGCCGGTAATCGTGCTCGGACTGCAGATCGGACAGATCCAGCCGCTCCGAACGCACGGCGAAACTGCCCACAGTGACCACGCGGCTGTTCTCGGTAGCCGCCAGCACCGGCGCCAGGTGCCCGACCAACGCGAAGTGCCCGAGATGGTTTGTCGCGAACATCAATTCGTGGCCGCGGGCAGTGCAGCGACGATCAGCACCGGCAAGCAGCACCCCGGCATTGAGCACAACCGCGTCCAGGCGATCCACACCGAGGTCGGCCACTGCCACCGGCAGCGAGGCCAGATCCGCCAGGTCCAGTCGCACCGACCGCAATCGAGCATCCGGCACACGTGCAGCGATAGTGCGCGCTGCGAGGTCGGCCTTGGCGGTGTCGCGGCAACCCAGCACGACAGTGGCCCCGCTGGCCGCGAGCTGTTCGGCGACGAAGTACCCGATGCCCGCACTGGCACCGGTGATCAGAAACGTCTTGCCCGCTGCCGATGAGTAGTTTTGCCATGTCATGCCGTCGACTGTCACCCGAGATGCTTGCATCGGACTTACAAGCCGCTGGCATCCGACCGTCACCATCGATGACGACGATCTACCGCCGATGCCGTGCGCCGAACGCCCGTGACGGCGTTCATCAGCATCGCGTTCAGTGCCGGCCTTCCCACACGCTCGTACACCACGTCCACCAGCAGGGCGCTCCGAAATACCGCAGATCCGATCGAACAACACCCCTGCATCCCTTCCGATGCAGCCCGACTGCTCGACCACGTCAGCCGCCACCACGGCCGCCTCGGCCCACCACCCGCAACCGGGTTACCGGCCGTGATTCCCGGCCTGGCTGCTCTGCTAGTCGGCATTGAGTTTGGCGGGCATGGAGCGGTAGGCATGCAGGTTCTTCAGGCGACGCGGGATCGGCGGGCCGTCCAAGCGCAGATCCGGATATCGCTCGAAGAGGGTCCGCAGCGCGATGACGCCTTCCATTCGGGCCAGCCGGTATCCCAAGCAGCCGTGCACCCCGCTGCTGAACGCGAGGTGATCCGCGGCGTTGGTCCTGGTCACATCGAATCGTTCGGGATCAGGGAAGACACCGGGGTCGTAGTTCGCGCCCGCCAATGACAGTAAGACCATGGAACCGCGCTTGATGCGCTGACCGGCGATGTCGACGTCACAGTTCGCCATCCGGCCGGTCATCCGCACGGGGCAGTCGTAGCGCAGGATTTCCTCGATCGCGCCCGGCCACAGCTCCGGCTGCGCCAGCAGCAGTTCCAGCTGATCCGGATGGCTGGTCAGCAGGGCGATTCCGTTGCCGAGCAGGTTCACCGTCGTCAAGAATCCGGCGTCCAGCAGCAGGGCCGCGTTGGCGATCTGCTCGCGGCGGGTGAGCTCATCACTTGTCACCAGCACAGTGAGCAAGTCATCGCCCGGTTCGGCGGTGAGCTTGTCGATGCGCTGGTCGAAGTACCGCTTGACCTCGGCCAGCTCTTCGGTGGCGTGGCGATACGTGGTCCAGGGCAGGGCTCGGTCGACCAGCGGCGCACTGTTGAAACCCCACTTCAGCATGGTCGAATGCATGTCGGCGGGAAACCCGAGAATCTCGGCGATGATCGCGACGGGCACCTGCGCGGCGAAGTCCTCGATCAGGTCCGGCCGCGGCTTTGATTCCAGGCGTTCGAGTAGGCCATCGGTCACTTCAACGGCCCGTTGCTCCAATGTGGCAATCGCCCTCGGGCTGAATGCCTGCCCGACCAGGCGTCGGTACCGAGTGTGCTCCGGCGGATCGGTCACCAGCATCGAGGGCGGTTCCGCGAGGTTGGGAAGTTCCCGGTCCGTCTTGGCCAGCACCCAGCGGATCGGCTTCGGAATGACTGCATGATTGGGCGTGACCACACCGAAGCGATTGTCTCGCAGGATGCGACGGCACAGTTCGTAGTCCGCGGTGACGTGCGCTCCCGAGAGCTTGGGCAGACGGCCCCGCTGTCGGATCTCCTCGATGAACGGCGACGCGCCGAGCAAGCGATCCTGGCCGAAGGCGATCTGTGCGAGGGGATCGCCCCGACGCGACGACCACAGCAGGTAGGACCGCATCATGCCGTGCAGGAGCAGCCACCGAATCCACGCGCGAGTCAGCATTGTCACCTCCCGCTCCGGCCTCTTCCCCATGACAGGCAATGATAGGCGATGACTATGATCTTGCACCGCCGTTCGCGCGGTTGGCCGGTCTTGTCGATAACGGTGGTGACCTGCGATTATCGGCACGTTCCGACGACTCGCGCGTGCGTAACCCTGTTTCCAAACGTTTACTTATTCCAAACGTTTACTTACCGGAATGGGGTCTCTACGGACGAGGGCCGTCGTCAGATGGCCGCAGACCACGAAGCGCCGGACAGAGCAGGCGATACGAAGCCGGGCCTGATCCAGATAACTGCGAGACGCAGGAGCCGGTCTATACCGGGCTCGCCGGTCCGGCGCGGAAGGGAGCCGCAAGAGCACGCAACCGCCGCACAGCCCATTCGGTCTCGAACTGCACACCCCGAGAGATGACGGAGTCGTCGAACGTCGCAAAGGGCGAGTGGTTCGACGGCGCCGTTGCCGGATCTCGGTCGGAGGTGCAGGCGCCGAGGAGAACGAACGCGCCGGGGACCTGGTCGAGGAACCAGGAGAAGTCTTCGGAGGCCGTAAAAGGTTGGTCCAGCACCCGCACGGACTCGACCCCGAATTGGCTTCGGGCCGTTGTGATCGCGAAGTCCGCTTCCTCGTCGGCGCTGACGGTGGGAATGGCGACCTCCTCCAGCACCGCCGTCGCCTCGACACCGTGGACAGTTGCGACGCCGCGCGCAACCCGCTCCACAAGAGCCCGAAGTCGCGACGAATCCTCCGTGGTGAAGGCACGGGCAGTTCCACTGACCTGCGCCGTATCGGGAATGACGTTGCCGCTGTGTCCCCCGACGATCTGTCCAACCGTCGCCACGACCGGCTCGAACATGCCGAACGACCGGGTGACAGCGGTCTGGAGCGCGGAAACGAAGTCGGCGGCCGCAACGATCGGGTCGCGGGCAGTCTGTGGAGCGGAGCCGTGGCCGCCCTGCCCATCGAACCGTACGGTGAATGTGTTCGACGCCGACAACATCGCCCCTCGGCGCATCCCGAACACCCCGCGAGGCAGTTCGTAGGAGAACACGTGCAGGCCGAGAGCGGCGTCCACCCTACGACCCGACACGTCGAGAACGCCCTCAGCCAACATCGCGAGTGCGCCACCCCAGTTCTCTTCGCCGGGCTGGAAGACGAACACTACGTCGCCGGCCAACTCATCGCGCCGGGCCGTGAGGCGATGTGCGGCGCCGACGAGAATCGCCATGTGCACGTCGTGTCCGCAGGCATGCATCGCACCGTTGACAGCCGCGTAGTCGAGACCGGTGTTCTCGACCACCGGGAGCGCATCCATGTCCGACCTGATCAGTACTGCCGGGCGGTCCGTACCGCGGACCGCCCCGCCGCCGCGGAGTACGGCCGTGACCGAGGTCGTTGACCTGCCGGTAGAGATCTCCAGATCCAACCCCTCGAGGGCACGGAGCAGGCGCGCCTGCGTCCAGGGCAGGTCGAGGCCGACTTCGGGGTTGCGGTGCAGCTCATGACGCAACAGGATCAGGTCGGGGGTCGATGCTGTCATGGGTTCTCCTGCGCTTCGGGATGGATAGTTGAAATGGATAGGGTTGGTTCATGGAGTGGTATGCGGCGGCACGACAGTGGTCACGCGACGCACGCGGGCGCCTGTTCTCGGCCCCTGCCACGCCGTTCGATCGGTCTGGAACGGCTCGACCCGAGTTCGCGCTCGACTACTTCCGTGCGCTTGTCTCCCATGGTGCCGACGGACTGGCGATAGCCGCACATACCGGCCGCGGACCATATCTATCCGCCCCAGTTCGCGCGGATCTGGTGCGGATGGCACGGCAGGCAGGTGCCTCGGTGGTCGTCGGTGTAAAGAACGGCGACGAGGCCCGCTCGGCCGCTGACGCGGGCGCGGGCGCCGCGTTGGTCTTTCCTGTTCCTGGTGACACCGACTCCGCGCTGCGCCACATCGACCAGCTCTGGGAGGTGGGCCGACTGCCACTGATCGCGTTCGATCTGTACACCGCGCCCTATTCGGATGCGACTTTCGCCGCGGTCGTCGAGCACCCGGCCGTAGCCGCGGTCAAGTTGGCCCGGCTGTCCGACGCCGTCGCCTGCCAGGACCGGATCGCGCTGGTCCGCGACTGTGGCAAGTTGGCGATCACCGGTGAGGATCGGATGTTCGGTGCTTCCCTTACGTGGGGAGCTGAGGCCGCTCTGGTAGGTATTGCCGCTGCCGCAGTGTCGCTGACGCGATCGGTCCTGGACACGTTCGCTGGACGCGACATGTCGGCGTTCCTCGAGGCCACCCGCAAGCTCGACGAGTTCGCAGCGGCGACGTTCCGGGAACCCTTCGATGGGTACGTACAGCGAATGACTTGGGTCGCGGGAGCGGAGGGTCTGCTCCCGCGACACCTGCTGACCGACCCATACGCGCCAGTGCTTCCGGACGACGAGCGAGACCGCGTGCTGGAGGTACACAGCCGGCTCACGATCGGTCAGTTGCCCACCCGCGCGAGCTGAGCTGCGGCCAACGTCGTCTCGACCACCGCCCGGCTGCGTTCCCACGGCACTGGAGACGGAGCCCCTTCGGCCATCGCCAGTACTGCCCGCAGGCAGTCGATGTAGCCCAAGCTGTGGTAGTGATCCGAACCGTCCAACGACATCCGACGCACACCGGACTCGGTGTGGACCGCCAGTTCGTATTCTTCTCCGGTGCCCGCGCCCACGATGTCCACGCTGACCGGCACTCCCCCGGACGCCACGGCGTGGATTGCCGCGACGTTCTCCGAGATCGTGGGACTTCCGGGCAGTCGGGTGGTCACGCCTCCGAGCGGGGTGACCGCGCGCGGGAGGATGGCGTCGAGCATCTCCCACGCGTGGAGTCCCATCGAGATCGCTGTTCCACCACCGTCGTTGGGGTCGTCCTGCCATCTGCGTTCGGGAGTGGTGAAGATATCGATCCCATGCCGCACCGACACGTGTACCGCAATCGGTTCCTCGCCGTCGATTTCCGCCGCCAGCGCGCGCACTGCGGGAGCGAACCTCAGCACCGAGGAGGTGAGGAATCGACCCGAGCGACCGCGGACCGCCGTATCCAGCGCGGTCAGGCCCGATGAGTCCGCAGCCGGGACCTTGTTGAGGAAGCAGGCGAGACCGCGGTCCAGCACTGCCGAAACGACCGAGGCGATATGTCGTGGCCGCGGCGTGACGATCACGACGTCCGGACCCCAGTCGAGCAGCTCCGTCAACGTTCGGTGCGTTACGGCGGACCACTCCCGGGCGAAGTCCTCGCGCCGGGAATGATCGTCGGAGTCCCACACGGCCAGCTCACTTATTCCGAGTGATCGAGCATTGTGCGCATCGCTGAACGGATGTGAGTGCGCGACTCCAGCGAAACCGATTCGCATGCCAGCTCCTCATCTCATGTCGACATCACGAGTCTCCGGACTGAGAACGGCGCCGACCACGGTGAGCAATCCACCCAAGCAGAGCAGCACCACCGCGGTGTACGGCAACGGCATGAAGGCCGATAGTCCGCTCTGGATGTAGGCATAGAACGCGGGGATGACCATGCCCAGCGAGTATCCGAGACCGTAACCGGACGCACGAACACCGAGGGTGAACCGCTCGGTCAGGTAGGTCGTCAAGCACCCCCACGGGACACTGATGAGGACCGTGACCGCAATCAGCAGGATGAGGGCGGTTCCGAAGGTCTGCACGTTTCCGGAGGCGATCAGGGTGTACGGAATCGGCGCGATGAACATGCACAGCAGCCCACCCGCGATCAGCATCGGCCGCCGGCCGACCTTCTGTGACAGCAGACCACTACCCATGTACACGGCTACCACGATCGCGTTCGCGATGACCAGCGCCAAGGTCGTCGAGTTCGGACTGAGTTTCGCTTCGCTCTTCATCAGACCCGGCAACACCGTGGTCAGCATGTAACTGGTGAACCACAGACCAGTGGTGAGTACGAAAACCTGGAGGAAATCGCGGCCGGAGCTCCCCTTGAACAGCTCGAGCAGCGGCGTCTTCACCTTCTCCGACTGCTGCCACTCCTCGCTGTCCTCGACGCTTCGCGAATACCAGAACGCGAACCCGACCGACAGCACTGCCCCGATGAAGAACGGGATACGCCAACCCCATTGGACATACGCGGAGTCGATGCCCTGTGCGGGCATGATCTGCAAGAGGCCGAGCGTGATCAACGCGATCGAGCAGTACGCCAGGGGGAATCCGGTGGAGATGATCGCACCGTTGAGCCCGCGGCGTTCCTTCGCGCTCTGCTCCAGCGCGGTCGGTGTCGCGGAGGTGTACTCACCACCGAGGAACACACCGTCGATGAAGCGCAGGGCGATCAACAGGATCACAGCGAGGATGCCGATCTGCTGATAGCCGGGCAGCAAACCGATTGCCAGTGTGGTGACACCGAATCCCGTCACCGAGATCACCGTGATGCGACGCCGGCCGAACTTGTCGGCCAGATGCCCGAACAGCATCGCGCCCAACGGTCTGCCGATCAGTGTCGCGGCGAACACCGAACCATTGATCAGTGCGATCGTACCCGCCGACGCACCGGTGGCCTGGAAGTACACCGCGGCCGGCGCCAGCACGATCACCGGTAGATAGATGTCGAACAGGTCGACGTAGAACCCTAGCCAGGCGCCGAACAGCGCCTTTTTCGCGCGCGCGGTTTTCTCCGCATCGGGTGCAGCGGTGGACGTATCGGCTGCTATCGAACTCATGACAACCATCCTTCGAGTCGAGCGGCGATGAAACCGTCCTCCGCGCGGAGCAACTCGTACGCTCCGCTGATCCTGGTCAGTTCGTCGGCTTGTCCATCTGATAGACCTTCGGCCGGATCGAGACACCAGATGCCTTCGAGCAGACCCTGGCGGCGGAGCACCTCGTGCACTCCGGCGATGACGCCGGCGAAGTTGTTCCGCACGTCGAATACCGCGGCATTCGCGTCTGTGACGGCTGCTGCCATCGACAACGCTCGGACCCGAGCGAGTTCGTCTCCCGCCCATGCCTTCCGGACGAGTTCGTGCAGCTGAACAGCGGACCTGGTCCACACCGCCCAGTGCCCGAGCAGACCGCCAACGAACCGCCGGGTCACGCCCCCTGATGGTCCGCACAGCTCGTACGGTGTCAACAGATCCGGGACGATGTTGTCATCGTTGCCGGTGTAGAGAGCGACATCCGCGCCACGGTCGGAATCGACGACTCCCTGCACCAGTTCGAGCGTCCGGTATCGATCGAACGGCGCTGCCTTCACCGCCACGGTTGATTCCTGGTCGGCAAGCCGGCGCCAGTAGTCGCGAGGAAGGTACCGTCCGCCGACAGCTTCTTGGAGGTAGAACCCCATGACGGGAAGCACCTCGCCGACCGCAGCGGAACGATCGAGTAGGTAGTCCAGATCGCGGTCGGCGAGCCCGCCGGGTGAGACGAGCACGGCATCGTATCCGAGTTCGCGGGCCAGTTCAGCTTCGGCGACGGCCTGCCCGGTCGGGCCGGCGACACCCGCGATCCGAAGAAACGGACGCTTGCCCACGCGGTTGTCGAGTTCCTCCGCCGCGAGCTCGAGTACCGGGCGCAGCAGACCGACTTCCGGCCTCCGGATCTCGAATTGGGTGGTGTGCACGCCAACAGCCAGGCCACCGACACCCGCCTCGACGTAGTAGCGCGTCAATCCACGTTGCCGGCGCTCGTCGAAGCTGCGGGTGGCATCGAGCGCGAGCGGATGAGCGGGAATCACGGTGCCCGCGTGCAGAAGTGCGGACTTTGCGTCCGACAACGCCTGTGTCATCAGAATTTTCCGTCCCGCCGCTCGAACTTGGTCGGCTTGTTCCACAGCTTCCCACCGGCGTTGATCCAGTCGGCCTGCATATCAATGAGATTGCCCAGGGTGCGATCGGGATAGCCGAAGAGTGCGTGACACTTGGCGGCGTTGTTGAGCAGGCTGGTCTCACCTTCGGCTCCGACGAATACCGGTTCGACGCCGAGCTTCGCACCGAGCTGCGTGGCGATGGTCCGCACCGAGGCCGTTTCGGGACCGGTCAGATTGAGCAGGAACGGCGTGGTGTCGGCGTGCCCGAGGGCGCGCAGGACCACCTCGTTCGTGTAGCGCTGCCATACGACGTTCACGACACCGATGGACAGATCGACGGGCTCGCCGGCGTGCACCCGCCGGGCGATGTCCGCGACGACGCCATAGCGCGGTTCACACGCGTAGTTGAGGCGCACGAGTGCGACTCGGGTGCCTCGGGTCCGGGCGCCGTGGGTGAAGACCTGTTCGCGGCCTCGACACGTGATGGCATACTCGCCGACCGGCCCGGTCTCGTCGGTTTCGACGGCCCCCCCGGTCATCGGCGAGGTCATCGGATAGACGTTCCCGGTCGATAGGGCGGTGATCCGCGAGTGTGCGTATCGGCGGGCGACATAGGCAGGCAGCACCGTGTTGGTCATCCACGCCTCATCGGAGTTGGTGGCAGTCCCGAATTTCGCGCCGACCAGGAAGACGACATTGTCGGCGTCCGGCAGTTCGTTCACTGCGGCGGGATCTGCCAAATCGGCCATGACCGTTTCAACACCAGTGGAGTCGAGGCGCTCTCTCGCCTCGACGTCCGTCCAGCGCGACACCGCCAGGACACGCACGTCGGCGCGCCCAGCCTCATCTAGCGCGCGTCGAGCCATCGACGCTACTCCCGACCCGATCTTTCCGCCGGCACCCAGCACTATCACGTCACCCTGCCACGAGGACGCATCGGCGACGAGACCTGCACCAGGCCGACTGAGCTCCCGCTCGAGCTGCCCCTCATCCGTGAACATCCAACCGACCTTCTTCCCATTTACTTATTTCGGTCAGGACCGTAATAATGGAGCAGGGTGGTGTCAAGCGCAATCGGAAGGAAACCGCAGCCGTGACCGTCAGCGTCTTCGACCTGTTCTCGATCGGCATCGGACCGTCGAGTTCGCACACCGTTGGCCCTATGCGGGCGGCCCGCGAGTTCGTCATCGGACTGGAGAAGGCCGGCGAGCTCGAGCGGGTTCGGCGCCTGCGTGTCCTCCTGTGCGGCTCACTCGGTGCCACCGGCCGCGGGCACGGCTCCGACCGCGCGGTCATTGCTGGTCTGCAGGGCGCCGACCCGGAAACCGTCGATCCACGACTGCCCGCACAGTGGCACAGCGCCGTCACGAAAAGCGGGCTACTGAACGTGGGCGGTCGGCATCGGATTCCTTTCGGGAACGCTGACCTCGTCCTGGACGGCGCCGTACACCTGCCAGGCCACCCCAACGCGATGGTCATGACCGCCGAGCTCACCGACGGGTCACGGCGCGAACGTACCTTCTACTCGGTCGGCGGCGGCTTCGTCACCGAGGAGGGAGCACCGACACCGCACGAACGGGACGTCGATGTCCCGCATCCGTTCGGTTCCGCCGACGAGCTGTTTGCTCGCGCTGCCGAAACCGGCCTACCTGTCAGCGATCTCGTACTGGCGAACGAATGCACGCTCCGGCCGGAAACCGACGTTGTCGCCGGCCTCGATCGGATCTGGTCGGTTATGCAGGAGAGCGTCGACGCGGGGCTGCGCACCGAGGGGTGCTTACCTGGCACACTTGCGGTCCGCCGCAGGGCCGCCGATCTCCGTAGCCGACTCCATGAGAAGGATGCCGCCGCGGACCCATTGCACAGCCTGGATTGGGTGAACGCGTTCGCCATGGCTGTCAACGAGGAGAACGCGGCCGGTGGCCGAATCGTCACCGCCCCGACGAACGGAGCAGCCGGAATCATCCCGGCGGTGCTGTGCTACTACGCCCGGTTCGTCCCGGACTCAGATCAGGAAGGAGTCCGACGATTTTTGCTCACCGCAGCGGCGATCGGTGCGCTGTACAAGAGCAATGCGTCCATCTCAGGTGCCGAGGTCGGGTGCCAAGGCGAGGTCGGTTCCGCCTCCTCGATGGCAGCCGGGGCACTGTGTGAACTCTTGGGCGGTACGCCCGAGCAGGTAGAGAACGCCGCTGAGATCGCGATGGAACACAACCTGGGACTCACCTGTGATCCCGTCGGCGGATTCGTGCAGATTCCGTGCATCGAACGCAACGCGGTCGGAGCGGTCAAGGCGATCAATGCGGCCCGAATCGCTCTGGCCGGTGACGGAAACCATCGTGTCAGCCTGGACACTGTCATCAAGACCATGCGCGAAACAGGAGCGGACATGCAGTCCAAGTACAAGGAAACATCGATGGGGGGACTCGCGGTCAATGTCGTCGAATGCTGAGCACGCATACCGGATCGGCGTGGTCGGGCCGTCCGATCTGGTGTCGTTGGTGAAAAGGGTTGCGGCCCTGGAGTTCACCGACCATCTCGTCGTGCCTTTGACGTACCGCGGCGAGGCGCAGGCAGTCGATGTGATCACCGCGCACCCTGACGTCGACGCATTGCTCTTCACCGGAGTCATTCCGTACACGCTGGCGCAGACCGCGGGAGCGCTCACCAAGCCCGCCACGTTTATCGACTACACAGGCGCCACCCTGTATGGCGCGCTCGTCCAATTGATGTCGAACGGTCACGACCCGTCCCACATCTCGATCGATACCTTGGCCCGCCCGTTGGTTGTCGAAAGTCTCGCGCATGTCGGTATTCCCACCGGCGATGTCGCGACAATGGAGTATCACAGCGGAATCGATGCCCAGCGCCTCGCGGCGTTTCACCGGCAACACACCCGAAACCACCCCGGATCGGTGGCGATCACCTGCGTCCGCTCGGTGTACGAACTGATCCGCGAGGACATGCCCACCATCCGGCTGGCCCCCGCAATCGCCTCGGTGCGCACCGCGCTCGACACCCTGACGATGGAGTTGGCGGGCCGTATCTCGTCCGATGCGCAGGTGGTTCTCGGCATCGTCGAGTTACCCGAACCCGACGATCATCTCGCCGACGACATCCGGGCCCTGGCGGGCAGTGTGTTTCCCACCGGTTCCTCGAGCTACGTTCTGGTCAGCACCCGCGGCGTTCTCGCTCAGCACACGTGTGACTGGACTGTCATGCCGCTTCTCGAGCAACTGGCCGAGCGTCATGTGTGGGTGCGCATCGGACTCGGGGTCGGACGCTCCGCGGCCGACGCGGAGGTCCTCGCGCGGCGCGCGGTCGAACGCTGCCGTACGGCAGGGCCTTTCACGGCCGTGGTGTCGGTCGGCGCGGGTCGCGACTTCGTGATCACCGACACCGAAGCGGATCCTGATCGAGCGGAGGAGCCACTGAGCCGGCATATCGCGGCGCGCCGGGCCGGGCTTTCTCAGGCGACCCTGCGCAAGCTGGAGGCCGCGGTCGCCGCGCATCCGGACAACAAGGTCACTGCCGCTGACGTGGCGACCGCCCTCGGCATCGAACCCCGTTCAGCGCGAAGAACATTGAAACAACTCGAACGCGCGGGTCTGGCGCGGCCGGTCGGAACTGTCGGAAGCGGCGCTGGACGTCCGGCCGTGCGGTACGCAGTGCGGCTGGATACCTAGCCTGCCCAGGTGACCGCAGCGGGGACTAGGCGGTGCGGGTCGAGCGGAAGTGCGCTGCGAGGACGAGTCCGATCGCGCGAAGCGCGGCGGGTTCGATCATCCGTTCGTGCCGGATCGGAATGTAGTGTTCGATGATCCGCCCGGTAATGAGGGCCTGCCATGCGAGGGCCGGATCGGGGCTGCCGTCGGTATCGTCGGCGGCGCGGAAATAGATCAGGTCGCCGTCGAAGGGCATCGGCCGATGGTGCCAGGTGAGGTCGACCAGCCGGGCGTAGTCCTCGCGCAGCGTCACCAGATGCTCGGCGGTCACGGCGGTGAACAGTCCGCCTTGCCGGTGCAGCAATTCGGCTGCGGCTTCGGCATCGAGATCAGTGGCGCCGTCCGGAAGGGCGATGCCGCCGAACTCGGCAAGCATCTTCGCGATGCTGGGTGTGGGCGCACGAACGGTGCGAGGGGTGACGACGCGGGTGTCCATCATGGCCAGGGTCGCGACGGACTCGCCGTCGGCGCGGAGTCGGACGGCGATCGCATGCGCGATGGTGCCGCCGAGCGAGTAGCCGAGCAGGTGGTACGGGCCGTGCGGCTGGACGGTCCTGATCTCCTGTACGTACCGGGCAGCGAGTTCGTCGAGCGTCGCGAACGCAGCGTCGGCATCGCTGAACGCCGGGGATTGCAGTCCGTATACCGGGCGGTCGGGATCGAGGTGCTGCACGAGTCCGGTGAAACCCCAAGCCAATCCGATGGCCGGGTGGACGCAGAACAACGGTGCGTCGGCTCCGGCGGCGCGCAGCGGGAGCAACACGGCGAGTGCGTCGCCGGGGTCGTGTTCGTCGAGGCCGCGCAGCCGGGAGTCGATGCGGTGTGCGAGCGATGCGGGGGTCGGATCGGTGAAGATCCACTGGATCGGCACGGTCACACCGGTCGCCTCCGCCAGCCGCGCCACAAGTTGGGCGGCGGCCAGCGAGTTGCCGCCCAGGGTGAAGAAGCCATCGTCGACGCCGATTCGTTCGATGTCGAGGGTCTCGATGAAGGCATCGCGGACGGTGGCCTCGAGCGGGGTGGTCGGCGACCGGAACCGGGTCTGTCGCCCGTCCGGCGTCGGTAAGGTCCGGTAGTCGACTTTGCCGGTGGCGGTCAGCGGTATCCGGTCGAGGGTGAAGATGGTCGTGGGGATCATATGGGTGGGCAGTCGGCCTGCGAGGTGAGTGGTCAGTGCGGCGATGTCGATTGCGGTGTGGAGGGTCGGTACCACGTAGCCGATGAGTTCATCGTTGCCGTTGGCATGGGTGTGGACCGTGACCGCGGCATGGCTGACATCCAGGTGGCCGCGTAGCGCGGTTTCGATGTCGCCGGGTTCGATGCGGTGGCCGTTGATCTTGAGCTGTAGGTCACTGCGGCCTTTGAATTGCAGTGTTCGATCGAGCGTCCAGGTGACCAGGTCGCCAGTGCGATACATGCGTGTCCCGGCCGGTCCGTATGGGTCGGGGACGAAACGAGTTGCCGTGGTCGTGGGCTGCTGGTGGTAGCCGCGGGCGACACCCGGTCCGGACAGGTACAGTTCGCCGACTACCCCAGGCGACACGGGGCGCAGTCTGCGGTCGAGTACGACGGCGTTGAATCCGCGGACCGGGCCACCGATTGTTATCGGGCTGTCGGTGCTCGTGGTCAGCGGAGCGGCGGCGCAACTCATGATCGTGGTTTCGGTTGCCCCGTAGGTGTTGATCACCGTGTGGCCCGGCGTCCATTGCGCTGCCAGGTCGGACGCGCAGATCTCGCCGCCGAGGATCAGCGTGTCGAGGGTGTCGATCTCGTCGGGGCGCAGTGATGCGAGCACGGTCGGGGTAAGGGCGGCATGGGTCACCCGTTCGGTGTTGATCAACTCGCCCAGTTCGGCGCCGGCGACCACCGATGTGGGAGCGAGGACCAGTGTGGCGCCGGCGGCGGTCGCCATGAGCCATTCCAGGATCGAGACATCGAAGCTCGGCGAAGCGGCGCCGAGTACGCGACAGGTCGGGGTGAGACCGAACCGTTCCCTTGTTTCGGCGGCCAGGTTCGCCAGCCCGGCGTGAGTGACCACGACCCCCTTGGGGATACCGGTGGAGCCCGACGTGTAGATCAGGTAGGCCGGGTGCTGTGGCCGCAGCGTGGTGGTGCGGTCGCGGTCGCCGATCGTGGTTGGTGCCGCCGCCGCTGTCGCCGCGGCGAAGGCGGGGCTGTCGACGGTAAACCATCTGACGGCGTCTGGCAGCTGGTCTCGATGGGTTTCGAGGGTCAGTCCGATGGTGGCGCCGGAATCGGCGATGATGCTCGTGATCCGGTCGTGCGGATGGCCGAGGTCGATCGGAACGAATGCGCCGCCGGTTTTAGCGACCGCCCACGCGGCGATCACGCCATCGATGGAGCGTGGTAACGCTACGGCTACCAACGATTCCGGTCCTACTCCTGTTTCGATCAGTACGCGCGCCCACCGGTTGGAGGTTTCCTCGAGTTCGCGATAGGACAGCCGTTCGCCATCGCAGACCACCGCTTCCGCGGCCGGCCTCGCCGTGGCCGTCAACACCTGCGGCAACACCGACATCGCCGTGCCGGGCCGACCGCGAACAGGTACCAGCGTTGCCCGCTCGATGGGCGAGAGCAGCTCCAGTTCGGTGAGCGGGAGGTCGATGTGTACGGCGATGGCATCGAGCACTCGCAGCACTCGGTCGGCGATGGCGTCGATCTGGTGTCGGGTGAACAGTTCGGGCTGATATTTGAAGGTCAGGTGCAGTCCGGTGTCGTGGTGGACGACCAGGCCGAGCGGATAGTGCGCGGCGTCTCGTCCGTGCACGTCGAGGACGCGCATGCCGGCGATGTCGGTGTCTTCGGACAGCCCGGCGCGGTCGATCGGGTAGGACTCGAAGACGGTCGCGGTGTCGAATATCGCGCCGGGGCCGGCCAGCTGTTGGATGCGGGCGAGTCCGAGGTGGTGATGGTCGAGCAGCTCGGCTTGTTCGGTTTGGATTCGGCGCAGCAGTAGGGCGAGGTTTTCGCGGTGGTCGAGCCGGACCCGCACGGGCACGGTGTTGATGAACAGTCCGATCATCGATTCGATGCCGGGGATCTGTGGTGGGCGCCCGGAGACGGTGGTGCCGAAGACCACGTCTTCGCGGGCGGTCGCATTGGCGAGCACGATCGCCCAGGCGGCTTGGATCAGGGTGTTGAGGGTGGTTTCCTGCTGCTGGGCCACCGTGACCAGGGCCGTGGTGTGCTGTTCGCTCAGTTGCGCCTGGACCTCACGCGCGGTGGCGGTGTGGCGGCGGGCACGGTCCGCGGGGGCGAGCAGCGTCGGCTCGGCGATTCCGTCGAGTGCCTGTGTCCACGCGGTTTCTGCACCGGCCCGGTCTTGGCCGTTGAGCCACTTCAGGTAGTCGCGGTAGGGGCGCACCGAGGGCAGTGCCCTCGGGTCGCTGTCGCTGGCGTAGAGGATCAGCAGTTCCCGGATCAGCAGTGGTGTGGACCAGCCGTCGATGAGGATGTGATGCACGGTCAACAGCAGCTGGTACTGCTGGGGGGCGATGTTGATCAGGGTCAGGCGTAGCAGTGGTGCTGCGGTCATGTCGATGTGGCGGTCGTTGTTCATGAGGTGTTCGAGTGCGGCGTCGGTGTCGTCGGACTCGGTCAGGTCGATCTGGGTGAACGGCACCTCGATGTGTCGATGCACTATCTGGACCGGGTCGTGGGTGCCGTCGCGCACGAATGTGGTTCGCAGGTTGGGGTGTCGGGTGAGCAGTGTTTGTGCGGCTCGGTGTAGTCGGTCGGTGTCGACGTGGCCGCCGAGTTCGATGCTGAGTTGCACGATGTAGGCGTCGACGGCGCCGTCGGCGAGTTGGGCGTGGAACAGGAGTCCTTGCTGGAGCGGTGTGAGTGGCCAGATGTCGTCGAGTGTCGGGTGTCGGGTTTCGAGCCGGTCGATGGTGGGTTGGTCGAGGTCGACGAGGTCGATATCGGAGGGGGTGAGCCCGCCGGCACCGGGCTGGGACGCGTGGGTGGCCAGGGCTGTCACTGCGTCACGCCACAGCTCGGCGAGGTCGGTGACCTCGGCGGGGGTGAGCACGC
Source organism: Nocardia sp. NPDC049707 (assembly GCF_040674855.1). Taxonomy (NCBI): domain Bacteria; kingdom Bacillati; phylum Actinomycetota; class Actinomycetes; order Mycobacteriales; family Nocardiaceae; genus Nocardia; species Nocardia sp. NPDC049707. The sequence goes on from NZ_JBFANN010000009.1 coordinate 17,077, forward strand.
CGGTGGGGTAGTCCCAGGATGCGGTCAGGGTCGGCCCGTCCGGTGTGTCCATGGTGACCGCGTTGACACCGAGCACGGCCGCCGCGGACGCGTGCGGGTTCTGGCTGCCGCCGCCTTGGGTGTCGCCGCTGGCGGGCATCCACCCGCCCTCGCGCAATGCTTGCGGGATGGTGTCGAAACGACCGAGATAGTTGAAGCTCACCTGCGGGTCGGGCAGCGCGGCGAGGATGGGGGCGGTGTCGGTGTTGAGGTAGCGCAGCAGCCCGTAGCCGATCCCGTGGTCGGGGACCCGGCGCAGTTGTTCCTTGACCGATTTGATCACCGCTGCTGCGGCGGTGCCCGCGGCGTAGGCGTCGTCGATGTCGATATCGGACAGGTCGAGTCGCACCGGGTAGGTGCTGGTGAACCATCCGACGGTGCGGGTGAGGTCGGCGCCGGGCAGCAGCGTGTCGTGGCGGCCGTGGCTTTCGAGGGTGAGCAGCGTCGCGGTGGTGTCGTCACCGCGGCGGCGCCGCCACCGTGTCAGCGCCAGCGCGAGCCCGGCGATGAGGGCGTCGTCGACGTTGCCGCGGAACGCGTGCGGCACGGTGGTGAGCACGGCGCGGGTCACCGCGGTCGACAGGCTCACCTCGACCGTGGCGAGGGTGTCCTGCACATCCACGACCGGGTCGAGCGCGCGGGTGCCGATCGGCGGATCAGCGGTATCGAGAGTGGTTCGCCACCAGTGGAGTTCATCGACGCTGCCGGCGGCGGTGTGCAGGGCGTGCGCCCAGCGGCGCATCGAGGTGCCGACGGGCGCGAGCCGCGGCCGTTGCCCGGCACCGATCTGGGCCCACGCGGTGGCGAGGTCGGGCACCAGGATCCGCCACGACACCCCATCGACGACCAGATGGTGTGCCACGACGAGCAGCCGTCCCGGCCCGCCGGCCCAGTCGAACCAGACCAGCTGCACCAGCACTCCCGCCGCGGGGTCCAGACGCTCGGTGGCCGCGGCCGCCTCCGCGTCGAGGATCGCGGCGAACCCGCTACCCTCCGGCGCCGCATCCACCGACACGCGTCGGATCAGCCCGGCGGCCGACACCCCGGTCGGCTGCACCCCCAACGCCCACCCGGACCGATGGGTCGGGTCGGGGTGTAGTCGGGCCCGCAGCATGTCGTGCTGATCGATCACCGCTTGCACGGTCGCCGCGATCCCGGCCCTGTCGATACCGGCCGGCAACGTGAGCAACACCCACTGACAGAAACGATCCAAGCCGCCACGCTCGAACATCCAATACATGATCGGCGTCAACGGCACCGAACCCACACCCCCGCCGGGCAGTTCCTCAGGAAGAGCGACCGCCGCGGCACTGTCGCGGACGGCGATCCCGGCCAGCCCGGCCACCGTTTTGTGCTCGAACACCTCGCGCACGGAGAACACCAGACCCGCCGCCCTGGCGCGGGTCACCAACTGGATCGACACGATGCTGTCACCACCGAGGGCGAAGAACGAATCATCGAGTCCGACCGTGTCGAGACCCAATACCTCGGCGAACAGTCCTGCCAGCGTCGTCTCCACCTCGGTGACCGGTGCCCGGAATTCGGCCCGGCTCGTGGTGAAGTCGGGCTCGGGTAGCGCGGCACGGTCGAGTTTGCCGTTCTTCGTCAACGGCAGCGCGTCGAGCATCACCACAGTCGCGGGCACCATATGTGGGGCCAACCGCTCCGCGGCGAATTCGCGGACCTGGGCCGGGTCGAGGTCGGCGCCGGTCTCGGGCACCACGTACCCGATCAACCGATCGGCGGTGGCGGGGCTCCGGTGCACCGTCGCTACCGCGTGGGCCACGCCCGCGCAGGCCAGCAGACCGGATTCGACCTCGCCGAGTTCGATGCGGAAACCGCGAATCTTGACCTGGAAATCCATCCGGCCCACATAGTCGAGCGCCAGATCCCCCTCCGGTTGCCGCATCCACCGCACCAGATCACCGGTCCGATACATGCGCTGTCCCGGCTCCGCGAACGGATCGGCGACGAACCGCGCTGCCGTCAGATCCATCCGGTTGTGGTAACCGCGAGCCAGACCCGGACCCGTGAGATACAACTCCCCCACAACCCCGACCGGTACCGGCCGCAACGACGCGTCGAGCACGACCTGCCCGACGCCACGGATCGGTCCGCCGATCGTCACCGCCGTCGATGGGTCCAGCGCCGCACTGATATTCGTCATGATGGTGGTCTCGGTCGGACCATATCCGTTGTGGAACGCTCGGCCCGGCGCCCACCGTGCTACCAATCCCGGCGGGCAGGCTTCGCCGCCGGCGACGAGCACCCGCAAGCCATCCAGGCCGATCGGGTCGACCGACGCCAGCGCCGACGGGGTGATGAAGGCGTGCGACACCCGTTGATCGATCAGCAAGCGCCGCAACTCTTCTCCGCCGTATACGGTTGTCGGCGCGATCACCAGTGTCGCTGTGGCCTCGATCGCCATCAACTGTTCGAGCATGGCCGCATCGAAGCTCGGTGACGCGAAGTGCAGGATCCGTGCCGATGGTGTCACCGCGTACCGGTCACGTTGCTCGGCAGCGAAATTCGCCAGTCCGGTATGGGTGATGATCGCGCCCTTGGGGCGCCCGGTGGAGCCGGAGGTGTAAATGACATACGCCGGCTGGGCCACATGCAGCGGTACCTTCCGTTCCGCCGGCGTGATGGCGGCCGTGGAGGTGGTGGTGAGATCGGCTCGTAGCTCGGGGGCGTCGAGTACGAGCCAGTCGATCGTGCCGGGCAGCTCTGCCGCTACCGTCGATACGGTGATACCGACCTGGGCACCGGAATCGGTCAGCATGAAGGTGATCCGGTCGGCGGGGTAGGTGGGGTCGATCGGCACGAACGCTGCCCCCGACTTCGCGACCGCCCATACCGCCAGCACCGACTCGAGCGACCGGGGCAATGCCACCGCAACATGTGCCTCTGGCCCCACACCCCGATCGATCAGCAGTCGGGCCAACCGATTCGACTCGGTATCCAATGCGCCGTACGTCCACCGCTGATCCCCGTAGACCACTGCGACCGCCTGCGGATCCCGCCGCACCGCCGCCGCCAACAGCTCCGGCAACACTCGCCCCGGCACAGCCGGGTTACCCGACACCGCCGTCAGCTCCCGGTATTCCGCCGGGGAGAGCAGATTCAGCCGGGCCAGCGGCAGATCCGGGTCGGTGGTAACGACGCCGATCACCCGCAGGACCCGCTGCAGGGTCGAGTTCACCATGTCGTGGTCGAAGAGTTCGGGCAGGTACTTGATTTTGAGGTGCAGTCGCGTGTCGACATGCGCGACCACTCCCAGCGGATAGTGCGCGGCGTCGGTGCCGGTCACGTCGACCAGCCGCATGCCGGCGATGTCGGTGTCCGCCGTCTGCCCACCGCGATCGATCGGATAGGACTCGAACACCGTCATCGTGTCGAACACCGCCCCCGGACCGGCCACCCGCTCGATCTCGATCAGCCCCACGAGCTGGTGGTCGAGCAGGGCGGTCTGCTCCGCCTGGATTCGGTCGAGCAGCTGCCCCAAGCTCTCGGCGGCGTCGAGGCGGACCCGCACCGGCAGCGTGTTGATGAACAGCCCGATCATCGATTCGACGCCCGCGATCTGCGGGGACCGCCCGGAGACCGTGGCACCGAACGTCACATCGTCGCGGGACGTCAACGCGCGCAACACGATCGCCCACGCCATCTGGATCACGGTATTGAGGGTGATGCCACGGGACCGCGCGAGGCCGGTCAACGCAGCGGTCTGCTCCTCGGTCAGTTCGCCGACCACCTCGCGTGATTCGGTGTATCGACGGCGGGGGTCGGCCGGAGCCACCAGGGTCGGCTCGTCGGCGCCGTCGAACACGCGGGCCCAGGTGTCGAGCGACGCAGCCGAGTCCTGCCCGGCGATCCATGCCAGGAAGTCCCGATAGGGCCGAACCCGAGGCAGCATCGAGGCATCGCTGTCGGTGGCATAGAGCACCAGCAATTCCTTCAGCAGCAGCGGTGTCGACCAGCCATCCACCAGCAGGTGATGATTGGTCAACACCAGCCGGTAGCGCTGCGGCCCCGTGGTGACCAGCATCCAACGCAGCAGCGGTGCCCGCGTCGGGTCGAACCGGGTCGCCCGGTCCGCGGCCATGAGTTGCTCCCACTCGCGATTGCGTGCCTCGTCGTCCAGCCCGGACAGATCCAGCTCCGACCAGGGCGCCTCGACGTCTTCCTGAACCACCTGCACCGGCGCGGCGCCGATGTCGGTGACGAATGCGGTGCGCAGATTCGCATGCCGGTCGAGCAGCACCTGCCCGGCTCGGCGCAGCCGCTGCGGATCGACGTGCCCACGCAGCTCGAGGACCAGCTGCATCACGTAGGCGTCCACCGACTCCTCGGCGACCAGCGCATGGAACAGCAACCCCTGCTGCAACGGCGTCAATGGCCAGACGTCGCTCAACGCCGGGTACCTGTCCTCGAGGCGCTCGATCGCGGACTGGGCGAGCCGGACCAGATCCAGATCCGATGGCGTCCGTCCCCCGCTCCCGGAGTGGCGGGTGTGAGTTGCCAAGGCAGTCAATGCCCGGCACCACGACTCCGCGACCTCGCGCACTTCGTCGGCGGTGAGTACCCCGGCGGGATACGACCAGATCGCCCGCAATCGCGGCCGGCCCCCGTCGTCGAGGGTGAGGGCATTGATGTCGAGCACCGCGGACACCGGCATATCCGGATTCCGTGCACCGGCGAGCTCGCCACCACCAAGGTCACCACCGCCGTCCACCGGCAGCCAGCCGACCGCCGACATCCCCTCGGGAACCCCCGGGGAGACCCGGCCGAGGTAGTTGAAGCCGATCTGCGGCGTCGGCAGAGTCTGCAGTATCGGGCCGGTGTCTTCGTTGAGATACCGCAACAAGCCGTAGCCGATCCCGTGGTCCGGGACAGCGAGGAGCTGTTCCTTGACGGACTTGACCGCTGCCCCCATGGCCGGCCCACCCGCGTACGCGTCGTCGAGATCGATGCCCGACAGATCGAGGCGTATCGGAAAGCTCGTGGAGAACCAACCGACCGTCCGGGTGAGATCCGCGCCCGGGACAACGCCCTCCTCTCGGCCGTGCCCTTCCAGACCGATCACCACGTCCGCCGGCGCGCGGCGGCCAGAGGTTTCCGTCGCACGCTGGCGCCGCCACTTCGTCACCGCCACCGCCAGCGCGGCCAACAGCCCGTCGCCCACGCTGCCGCGGAATTTCGCGGGCACCGTGGTCAACAGCGCCTCGGTCACCTCGGGAGACACGTCGACCGCGATCGTGCGGACAGTGGCGGCGACATCGATCGTGGGGTCGAGGGTCCGGGATCCGATCACCGGATCGTCACCGACGGCCATCGCTTGCCACAATTCGAGTTCGGCGGTCCGGTCCGGGCGTTGGGCTGCTTCGGCCAACCCATGCGCCCACCTGCGCATCGATGTCCCGACCGGGGGCAGATCGGGTTGCTCGCCGGACTCGATCCGCATCCACGCGACCGCGAAGTCCGGTATCAGCACGCGCCAGGAAACTCCATCGATCGCCGAATGGTGCACCAGCACCAGCACCCTGCCCGGCTCTGCCGTACTCACCGGATCGAACCAGACCATCTGCACCACGATCCCCGCGCCCGGATCGAGCCGGTCCGCGGCGGCATCCAACTCCGCTGCCGCCAACGCTCGGAACTCGGCGGTTCCCAGCTCGCCCGCCATCGCCACCCGGTGAATGATGTCGTCGGCGCGAACCGTTCCGACCGGCAGCGCCTCCCAACTCCAGCGCGCGTCGGCGCCCGGACGCAGTCGCGCGCGCAACATGTCGTGTCGATCGAGCACCGCCTGCACCGTGTCCGCCAGCCGCTGCCCGTCGATCCCCGCCGGCAGACCCAGCACCATTGCTTGCGAGAAGCGGCCGAATCCCGACTCCGCCCGCTCGAGCAGCCATCGCATGATCGGCGTCAGCGGTATCGCTCCCACGCCTCCGCCGGGCAGTTCCGCCGGAAGGGCGGTCGCCGCGGTGCTGTCCTGGACGGCGATCTGGGCCAGTCCGGCGATCGTTTTACGCTCGAACACCTCGCGCGGGGAGAACAGCACGCCCGCTGCCCTGGCCCGAGCCACCAACTGGATCGACATGATGCTGTCTCCGCCGAGGGCGAAGAAGGAGTCGTCGAGACCGATGGTGTCGGTGCCCAGTATGTCGGTGAACGCTTGGGCGATCGTGTGTTCTATCGGTGTCTCAGGCGCCCGGAACGGTTTGCTGTCGGTGTACACCGGCTTCGGTAAAGCCTTGCGATCGAGTTTGCCCACCGGCGTCAACGGAATACGGTCCAACACCATGATCGAAGACGGCACCATATACGACGGCAACCGCCCAGCCAAATACTCGCCCAAAACAGCAGTATCAATCGAATGATCCGGCGCGGCAACAACATACGAAACCAACGACTCGCCCCCCGAATCGCTGCGATAACCGACAGTAGTAACGAAACCAACGCTCTCATGCACAGCGAGCGTCGCATCGATCTCACCGAGCTCGATACGCAAACCCCGAATCTTCACCTGAAAATCGGAACGACCCAGATGCTGAACCGCCCCACCAGCCGTCCACCGAACCACATCCCCCGTCCGATACATACGTTCACCGGGCATCCAGGGGCACGCTACGAAACGCCCAGCCGTCACACCCGACCGACGATGATATCCACGCGCCAACGCAGCACCCGCGATATACAACTCACCCGCCACACCGACCGGCACCGGCTGCAACCGCTGATCCAACACCCACTCCGACACACCACGAATCGGACCACCGACCGTAACCAACTCCCCCGCCACCAACGGCGACGCCTGATTCGTCATAACCGTCGCCTCGGTCGGACCATAAGCGTCGACCATGTTGCGACCGCTGCCCCACTGCTGAACCAGATCGGTGCCGTAGTCCTCGCCGCCGACTACCAGATGTCCCAAATCCGGTAGCGGCCAACGGGTGTGGTCGATGGTGGACAACGCGGTAGGTGTGATGAAGACGTGGCTGACATGCTCGCGGTCGAGCAGTTCGCCGAGTTCGTCGCCACCATGTGCGTCGCTGGGTGCGATAATCAGAGTGGCGCCCGCGCACAGCGCCGACAACAATTCCTGCACCGACACATCGAAGCTCGGCGAAGCCAAATGCAAAGTACGAGAATTGGATTCGACGTCCATGGCATCCCGCTGCTCGGTGGCGAAGTTGCCGAATCCCTGGTGGGTGACCGTGACGCCTTTGGGTAACCCCGTCGATCCGGAGGTGTAGATGACGTAGGCGATATCGTCGACACGCAGCGGACGTACCCGGTCGCTGTCGGTGACGGGACGATTGTCGGCCTCGTCGAGGTTGTCCGGTGTCAGCCAATCGATATCGTCTGGCAGTTGTCCACGCACCGACGCCACCGTCAAACCGATAGCCGCTTTCGAATCGGTCGTCATATACGTGATGCGTTCAGCCGGATAGGTCGGATCGATCGGCAGAAAAGCAGCACCCGATTTGGTCACCGCCCACACCGCAAGAACCGAATCCACAGAACGCGGCATACCAATCGCGACAATATCCTCCGGACCAACACCCCGCTGAACAAGCAACCGCGCCAACCGATTCGAACGCTCATCCAACTCCCGATAACTCAACTGCTGCCCATCGAAAACAACCGCCGTCGCATCAGGATCCCGCGCGACCGCCGCACTCAACAGATCAGCCAAAGTAGTAGGCGCCACCGTCGGCGCACCCGAACGCGTCAACAAATCCACCCGCTCAGCGGGCTCGAGCACCTCGATCGCCCCCACCACAACCATCGGATCAGCCGCAACCGACTCCAAAACCCGAATCCACCGACGCACAAAAGAATCAACAGTCACCGCATCGAACAAATCCGTGGCATAGGTGACCGACACCGTCATACCACCACCATCACCATCCTCCGACAACACGAACTGCAAATCGAAACGCGACACCTCCGAAGCCAAATCCACCACCGACACCGCCAAACCAGGCAACTCGAACTCAACTCGCTCCAAATTCTGGAACGCCAACAACACCTGGAACAACGGATGCCGAGACTGAGACCGCTGCACAACAAGCTGATCCACCAACTGCTCGAACGGAACATCAGCATGCTCGAAAGCATCCAGATCCACCTGCCGGACCCGACCGAGCAAATCCGAAAACGACTCATCCAAATCAACATCGGTCCGCAACACCAAAGTATTGACAAACATCCCGATCACATCATCGAGCGCGGCAGCGCCACGCCCCGCAACCGGCGTACCAACCGCAACATCAGTCGAACCACTCAACCGAGCAAGCAACACCGCCAACGCACCATGCATCACCATGAACAACGACGAACTCCGCCGCCGCGCAAAACCTTCCAACATCCGAACCAACTCGGCATCCACCGCATAGCCGACCGTCGCACCCCGATGAGACATCACCACCGGCCGCGGCCGATCAACCGGCAAAGACAACTCCTCCGGAACACCGTCCAGAGTTTCGGTCCAGTATCGGATCTGCTGGGCGCTCAACGATTCCGGGTCGTCGGGCGAGCCGAGGGTAGCTCGTTGCCATAGTGCGTAGTCCGCATACTGGACAGGCAGCGGTGCCCACGATGGGACTTCACCACGAATCCGTGCGGTGTACGCAGTTGTCACGTCGCGGGCCAGGGGTGTCATGGAGAAGCCGTCCGCGACGATGTGGTGCATCACGACGGCCAGCACATATTCGGATTCCTCGCCGCCGACCACACGGAACAATCGGGCACGCACCGGTACCTGAGTGCTCACGTCGAAGCCCTCGGCCACGAATTCGGTTACCGTTGCGATCAACTGGCTCGGCAGAACGGGTACCGGAGTCAGTTCGTGGTCTACGTCGTCGGCGGATTCGATCAGCTGGATCAGCATTCCGTCGTGGTCCGGGTACCGCGTTCGCAAAGACTCGTGTCTGCGCAGCACGTCGACCATGGCCAAGCGCAGGGCAGCGACATTCACCTCGCCGCGCAGCCGAATGGCGATCGGCATGTTGTACGCCCCAGCGCCGGGTTCGTACTGATTGAGGAACCACATCCGTTGTTGCGCCGGTGCCAACGGCACGAGTTCGGGGCGCGGCCCGGCAATCAACGGCGGACGTTGTCGTCCCGTGCCGGCCTGCCGCGCTATCTGGGTTGCGAGCTCCGCTACCGTCGACGCCTCGAACAACAGCCGCACCGGAACCTCGGTTTTCAGCGCGGCCCCGAGTCGCGTCGCAACCCGGATCGCGACCAAACTGTCTCCGCCCATATCGAAGAAGGAGTCGTCGAGACCAATCGTGTCGATACCCAGCACATCGGTGAATACCTGAGCGATCGTGTGTTCTATCGGTGTCTCAGGCGCCCGGAACGGTTTGCTGTCGGTGTATACCGGCTTCGGTAAAGCCTTGCGATCGAGTTTGCCCACTGGCGTCAACGGAATACGGTCCAACGCCATGATCGAAGACGGCACCATATACGACGGCAACCGCCCAGCGAGATATTCGGTCAAAGCCGCAGTATCGACCGAATGATCCGGCGCGGCAACAACATACGAAACCAACGACTCCGCCCCGGAATCGTTGCGGTAGCCGATGGTGGTGACGAAACCAACGGTCTCATGGGCGGCGAGTGCCGCATCGATCTCACCGAGTTCGATGCGTAGGCCCCGAATTTTCACCTGGAAATCGGAACGACCGAGATGCTGGACCGCTCCGTTGGCCGTCCACCGAACCACATCGCCCGTCCGATACATACGTTCACCAGGCATCCAGGGGCACGCTACGAAACGCTCGGCCGTCACACCTGCCCGACGATGATATCCACGGGCCAGTGCAGCACCCGCGATATACAACTCACCCGCCACACCGACCGGTACCGGCTGCAACCGCTGATCCAACACCCATTCCGAGACACCGCGAATCGGACCGCCGATCGTCACCAACTCACCCGCCACCAACGGAGTGCCCTGATTCGTCATGATCGTCGCCTCGGTCGGACCGTAAGCATTGAAGAACTCACGACCGCCGCCCACCCAGCGTCGCACCAGCTCCGGCGGGCAAGCATCACCGGCAGAAACGATGACTCGCAGGTCGTCGAGCCCGTCCGGATCCACCGAAGCCAACGCTCCCGGCGTGATCACGGCATGGGTCACCCGCTCGCGGCGCAGCAGCTCGGCCAGCTCCGCGCCACCGTATATGCCGGGCATGACGATCACCATCGTGGCGCCGGCGCCCACCGCAAGTAGCAGCTCCCAAACCGAGGCATCGAAGCTCGGCGACGCGAAATGCAGGGTCCGCGAAACCGCGGTCACCGCATAGCGTTCCCGTTGTTCGGAACTGAGCGCGGCCAACCCGGCATGCGTCACGGTCACGGCCTTCGGCATACCCGTGGAGCCCGAGGTATAGATCAGATAGGCCGGATGCTGCGGCCGTAGCGCGGTTGTGCGTTCGGGATCGGAGATCGGCTGGGCACCGAAGTCCTTGTCGAGGTTGTCCGGTGTCAACCAATCAATATCGTCGGGCAGTTGCGCACGCACCGATGTCACAGTCAGACCGATAGCCGCTCTCGAATCGGTCATCATGTAGGAGATGCGTTCAGTGGGATACGTCGGATCGACCGGCAGAAAAGCAGCACCCGATTTGGTCACCGCCCAAACCGCAAGAACCGAATCCATAGAACGCGGCATACCGATCGCAACAATATCCTCCGGACCGATACCCCGCTGAATAAGCAACCGCGCCAACCGGTTCGAACGCTCGTCCAATTCCCGGTAACTCAACTGCTCTCCATCGAACACAATCGCCGTGGCGTCGGGATCCCGCGCGACCGCCGTGCTCAACAGATCAGCCAAAGTGGTGGGCGCCACCGTCGGCGCACCCGAACGCGTCAACAAATCGGCTCGTTCAGCAGGCTCGAGCACCTCGATCGCCCCGACCGCAACCATCGGATCAGCAGCAACCGACTCCAGTACCCGAATCCACCGACGCACAAGAGAATCAATGGTCGCCGCGTCGAACAAATCCGTGGCATAGGTGACCGACACCGTCATATCGCCGCTGTCACGATCGTCCGACAACACGAACTGCAGATCGAAACGAGACACCTCGCTAGCCAGATCGACCACCGACACCGCGAGACCGGGCAACTCGAGCTCGACTCTTTCCAGATTCTGGAACGCCAACAACACCTGGAACAACGGATGCCGGGACTGAGACCGCTGCACAACGAGCTGATCCACCAACTGCTCGAACGGAACATCGGCATGCTCGAAAGCATCCAGATCGACCTGCCTGACACGGCCGAGCAAATCCATGAACGACTCATCGAGATCGATGTCGGTCCGCAACACCAAAGTATTGACAAACATGCCGATCACGTCATCGAGCGCGGCAGCGCCACGCCCGGCGACCGGCGTACCGATCGCAATATCGGTCGTACCACTCAACCGAGCAAGCAGGACCGCCAACGCACCATGCATCACCATGAACAACGACGAACTCCGCCGCCGCGCAAAACCTTCCAACATCCGAACCAACTCGGCATCCACCGTGTAGCCGACCGTCGCACCCCGATGAGACATCACCACCGGCCGCGGCCTATCAACCGGCAAAGACAACTCCTCCGGAAGGTCCGCGAGCGTGGCGCGCCAGAACGCCAGGTTCTCGCGGCGGCGCCGGATCCGCGCCCCGTGGCGAGCGCTGCCGGGGTGGACCTGCCGGAGATCAGTGCCTGGTGTGGCGGCTGCGAACGCGTCGAGGAACTCCACGAATCCGGTACAGTGTGCCGACAATTCGGGGCCGGTATGGAGGTTGGGATTGGCGAGGAAGTGGACGATCGTCCGCGGCGGGTCCCCGGTCTGATACAGATCGATCAGCAAATCCTCGACCGGCCCCGAACTCAGGATATGGAATTCCCCGATCATCGGTCCAAAACGGATCTGTTGGGGGAAATACATGACATTCACCAACGGGCCCGCGAAACGCCGCTGCCCGCTGTATCCGGTATATCCGGCGGCCGCGCGAATATCGGTGAGGCCGTACCGCTGGTGCCGCAGAGTGCCTACCAGGTCGGACTGCACCCGCCGCACCAGCGTCGCGACCGTGTCCTGCGGACCGAGCACGATCGGAAGCGGTGTGACATTGACGAACACACCCCCGGACCGCCGCAGCACGGCGGTTGTGCGACCTGACACCGGAATGTTGACCAGGACCTCGTCGCGGCCGGTCATCCGGGCCAGATAGCATCCGAATGCGGCGATCACCACCGCGGCAGGGCTCGCTTCCAATGCTTTCGCGGACTGGTCGATCCATCCCACTGCCGCCGGCGACAGTTCGGCGGTGGCGACCACACTGTCTGCGCGTGCGGGTGCGAGCCCGGCGGCCAGACTGGACTCTTCCCCGACGTCAGCCAGTTTCTTCAGCCAATATGCCTGGTCGTCGGTGAACCGCTTCGACTCCCGGTAGCTGCGGTCGGCCTCGTAGAGAGTGCGCAGGTCCACCGCCCGGTTCGGCTCCGCTGTCTGGCCCTGCACCGCCGCCGTATACAGCGCCCCGATCCGGTTCACCATCATCATCGCGGCGTAGCCGTCCAGCGCGACGTGGTGGATCCTGTTGTACAGCAGGTAATGCCGATCCCCGACCTGCACAATCGCCGACGCGACCAACCGGTCCCGGCTCATATCCAACGGCGTGGTGTACTCGCGATGCATCCACGCCAAGCCCGCCGCGACGGGATCCGGTTCACCACGCATATCGATGAGCGGCCCCGCCGACTCCAGTGCCGGGTCGTACAGTTGATGCGGTTCACCGTCGATCTCTACCAGTCGTAGGTACCCCGACTGGAACTCGTGGCCTGCCTGAATCGCCATCGCACGCAGCAGATCGACGTCCAACTCCCCATGGATCTCGATATACTGTGCCTCGCATATCGGCACGTCCGGACTCAATTGCTGCGCCAGCCACAAACCTCGCTGCCCAACGGACAGCGGGACCGGCTGCATCACTGACATGTCCGGCTCGGCGTCTCCGCTCAATCCCCGGTCGGGATGAAGTTGTTGTCGCGGAAAGGTCATCAGTTCCCCCTTCGCCATGCTTCACCAATTCAAGCACTTCGGTTCGTTTGCGTACACCCCGAGCCCATATTTCGTACCCAAAGTTGACGGGCCACGGGTTTTAGACTTTCGATGTGATCTTTCAGTAGCCAAAAATTATTGAAGACGATGTCTTACGTGATTGTGATTCGTCCGCTGCGTATCGGAACCGCTTGTGCTGCACAATATTCGATTGTGACCGACGATTTGTCGAAACGTATTGCGCCCGATGCGCTCTGGGACTGGTCGAGCCGCACTGTCCAGCTTCAGCCCGCGCCCGCAGGGCGGCGGTACCGCACCGACTGAGCAGCGGGCAGTGTTCACCGCGGTGATGTTCGCGCTCACTAGTGGGTATACGTGGCGTTTGTGCCGCCGGTTCAACCTGTGGACCGAGGCGGAGTTGTGGCGGCATGCTACAAGAAACTGGCGAAATGGACCACACAAGACTCCGGCTGAATAACCCAGCATGATCGAAAGGACTTTTGACCCTGGACTAGAGGACTAAGTTCCCTCGACCACACAAGGAACCGAGGTGCCGAAAGGTTCTCGGACAGTGCCTCGAGTAGGATTGGGATCCATTGACGAGAGTTGTTGTGGCCTGCACGAATTCGCGGCGACGATTTCACCGCCGACCGGCCGGGATGGAAACTGGCCGGAATTCGGGGCTGCCGCAAAGGAATTGAAGATTCTCCGGCCGGGTCGGCCGGACGGTTATTTGTTTCGATAATGCCTGGGCAGAATCGTTCAACGGCACCCCGAAGAACGAAAGAGTGCACCGCACGCAATATCCCACACGAAAGCATGCTCGGGTGGGATATCACCCGCTATATCGAGCTGCGGTGCAACCGGATTCGGTTGTGCTCGGTGATCGGGTACCGAACACCGAACAAGATGGTTCACGCACTGCCGACGCCGCCGCGGTTGGCTGGTTTCACCCAGATCGGTGGTGCAAAGCATCGGGCCGACGTGCGTAATCGGTGAGCAAGCTGAGCTGCGCGGCGTCGAGCAGCAGCAGCCACCGGCATCGACGCTCTTCGACACCGCGGCCCGAACTCGGATGTCGACCCGATCCGAGATGTTGAATATCCGCGCAGGACAGCTCAACTGGGTAGGGCTGCCGTCGAACCCGACGCACAATCTCGGCGCCCGCACCGGATCGTCCGATGAATCGGTCCTACAAGCGACCCACTCATCGGACTCCCGATCGGTGTCGGTGCCATGCCGCATCATCGACTACGGGCACAGCACGGACACGGCCTGTCACGCGGGCGCTCCCGCACTCCTGATCGGGCGCCCACCAGCGGTTACGCCGGCTGCGGCTTCGGCAAGGAGGTGATCACGTACCGACATCATCCGGCGGCTCGGAGCAGGAACAGGCGCGACCTACCCGCCGCCCTCGGTAGTTGATCGACAGGTTCTTCTGTTTGTGACGTGGCGATGGGGGAGGATGGACGTGGTGCTGTCAGCGCCACGGTTTCTTCTGAGTGTGCTCCGCGATCTGTTTCGGCTACGCAGGAGGAAGAAGACCTATGGTGACTATCCGGAACTACCGAAGTCCTGCCGTCATCGTGACCGTCTTCGGGGCGATCGGGCTGGCCGCAGCTCCCGCGCTCGCCGCCAACACTATCGATGTCAGCGGTGTCGGGCCGGCCAATGTGGGGGTCGACTACAGCTGCGATGCCTCGGCCGGAGTGGCCGGCATTCGGGCGATGGTGGGCGATCCCAACGCGGACAGTCCGTCGGCCACCGGCACGCAGAACGCCGTCACATGCGACGGAGCCCAACATACCGCCGTGATCATCCTGGCCGGAACACCGTTGTCGGCAGGGCAGACGGTCCAGGTGCGGGTCGCGCTGGTCGATCGCAACGACACTGTCGTTTCCGGCCAAGCGAAGGTGGTCTCGCTCGGATAGCGATCGATTGCGCTCGGACGCCTCGGGCGTCGCGCGGCAGCGCGCTTCCAGTGGCCGCGGCTGGACTGGACGCACTATCCACTGCCCGGCGGCGTAGTCGATAGCTCTGTACACCCTGCGCGTGCACCTTTGCTGCGATCTGCAAGGTTTCGTTCAGTGTCAGGTCATGCGGTCACAGAGCGTGCCGTGTCCGAGGTGCGGGGACGGAGTTGGACGCAGCATTCGCCGGCTTTCGGTGCCAGTTCCGCGGTGATGGTGTCGGCCTGCAGTCCGGTGAGCACGCCGGCGAGATAGGCGTGGTTGAGTCCGCACACCAGTTCGGGCGCCTGCGCGGCCAAGGGATGGAAGGGGCAGTTGCGCAGCCGGATACAGTCCGGCGCGTTGCGGGCGGGTTCGAATCCGTACTCGGCGAGCAAGGTGTGTAGCAGGGTGAGGGCGCGTTCGGCGCCGAGTCGCCCCGGCCGCAACCGCTCCCGCGTAGCCCGTCCGATGCCCGCACCGCGCTCGGCGGCCACCCGTTGCGCTGCCGCGCGAGCGGTCTCGTCGGCACTCTCGGTAAGTACCGCGCCGATCAGGATGTCGGCCAGCACCTCGTGGCGGCGTTCGGGGATGGCCACCCGGAATTCGGTATCGGTGGGCTCATACACCTTCGGTGCCCGCCCGACCCGCCGGATCCCGCCGACCTGCTCGTACCGGGCCTGCAATAGTCCGGCGTCGACGAGCTTGTCGAGATGGAACGCGGCCAGCTTCCGTGAGATTCCAACCTGCTCGGCGGCTTCGTCGCGGGTGACCGGGCGCCCGGCAGCGCGGATGAACCAGTACATACCGCGGCGCGACTCGTCTTCCAACGCGGCCACCGCGCCGATCGCCGATTCACTGGTCACACGACCACAATAACGCCGACTGTGTTGATCGAAACCTGCTGGGTACCCGAGGGGTGAGGTGAGCTTGACCGATTAAACCAATAGCACCAATAATCTTTGGTGTAACCGTCGGAGGATGTCGTGATAAATGACATGCAGCAAGCCAAACAGCCGGTCAGCGCCACGCTGGCTGGGCCGTACGGACATCCGTTCCACCCGATCCTGGTCACCGTGCCGATCGGCGCCTGGGTGGCGAGCCTCGTATTCGATATCGCCTCGCATATCGTCGACGACCCGGCCTTTCCGGCCCGCGCAGCGGAATGGCTGATCGCTATCGGTGTCCTCGGAGCACTGACCGCTGCGATGGTCGGCTTCCTGGATCTGTTCGCCATCCCGACCGGCACCCCCGCATTTCGGACCGGACTGGTGCACATGAGCCTCAATCTGGCCATCACCATCGCCTACGCACTCAACTTCTGGTGGCGCAGCTCCGGCGACGGCCCGCACGGCGTCGTCCCAGCCGGGCCCCTGGCGCTCTCGATCCTCGCTGTGGCCGCGCTGGCGGTGTCGGGCTACCTCGGCGGCACACTCGCCTACCACTACGGCGTGCGGGTCGCCGATGAAAACACCCAAGCTACCGGCTACCGACGCTGAACCCCACCCTTCTCACCGTCAGGAGACATCATGGGTATCGCAGCATTGATCCTCTGGCTGCTCACCGCCGCGGGCGGGTTCGTCCTGCTCGGCACCTGGATCACCAAAGGCGGTGCACGCCAACCGAGTGCCAGTCATCTGCCCGTACCGGTCGTATTCGGGCATTTCCTGCTCGCTGTCGTCGGACTGGTCGTGTGGATCGTCTACCTCGCCGTCGACAACGACGCCCTTGCCTGGATCGCATTCGCACTGCTGATCCCGGTGGCGCTGCTGGGATTCACCATGCTGCTGCGTTGGCTGCCGGTCTACCGAGCAGGCACCGAAACCGCAGCTACCCCACCCCCGAACCGGCCGAGAAACACTTCCCGGTGGCGGTCGTAGGCGGCCACGGCGTCCTCGCCGTCACCACCGTGATTCTCGTACTGCTGACCGCCCTTGGTGTCGATGGGAGCTGATCATCATGTCCCACCCCGCGTTACGATTCGTCCACAACCCCGCCGACAGCATCGACCTGGTCGCCGCCGAGCTCGCCGCCCGGAACTTCCTCACCGCGCTCGGCATCAGCCTCGACGATGAACATCTGCACGCCACCCCTGGGCGGATGGCCCGCGCGTACGCCGAACTGTTCACCTCACGCCCGTTCGATCTGACCACCTTCGCCAACGACGAAGGCTACGACGAACTCGTGCTCGCCCGCCGCATCCCGCTGCGGTCGGTGTGCGAACACCACCTGTTGCCCTTCGTCGGCGTCGCACACGTCGGCTACCTACCCGGTGACCGCATCCTCGGGCTGTCCAAACTCGCCCGCGTCGTCGAGCACTTCTCCCGCCGCCCACAAGTCCAGGAACGACTCACCAAACAGATCGCCGACTGGCTCGACGAACACCTCCAACCGAAAGGCGTCGGCGTGGTCATCGAAGCCGAACACACCTGCATGACCCTGCGCGGCGTGCAAGCAGCCGGAACCACCGCCGTCACCTCCACCCTTCTCGGCTCCCTCCGCGAAGACGCCCGCTCCCGCCAGGAATTCCTCTCATTCACCGGTATCACCCCCTGACCAGACCGGAGAACTCGTTGGACCTGAGCCCAAGCCGCCCCGTTCGCGGGTCACCCACATCGGACGTCCGTTCGCTGTCACGGTCCGCACTCAGGCCGCCCGTCATTCGTCGCTGGGTGACGGCCGGTCGTCGGGTGATTCGGCGGTCGCCATGAAAATGGTGCGGCGGCCGACCGGGACGGCGTGGTCGGCGAACCGTTCGTCATAGCGGCCCAGTTCTGCGCGGTCGCTCCGACCGGAACTCGACACCTTCGCAGCTGTCCGGCGCGAACGCGTGTCAGCGCCCGATCGGTGATCGGGCGCTGACACGCGTCTGTGTTCGGGTATGCAGTTGTCGCCGCGAGTCCGCGTTCGGCTCAGTACCACCAGGGCAGTTCGTCGTGCCCGAAGTCGTGGAAGTCGCCGAACAGGCCGGAGTAGAACACCAGACCGGTGCCGTCGCGCCACCGCATATCGGTGACTTCGCCGTAGAAGACGCGATGGTCACCGATGTCGTGCGCGGCGTGGACGCGGCACTCGAGCTGTGCCAACGCATCCGGGATCAACGGCAATCCGGATCGACTCAGGTCCACCGGGATGCCCTCGAACCGGGCCCCGCCGCGGGTGGCGAACCGTCGGGCGATCGCCTCCTGCCGGGAACCGAGAATCGACACCGCAAACGTCTGCGTCGCGTCGACGGCGTCGGTGGTGCGGCTGCCGTGGGTGAGCGAGACGAGCAGGATCGGCGGCTCCAGGCTCACCGACGTCAGCGAACTGATGGTCATCGCGCAGGGGTCGCCGGTGCCGTCGTCCGCGCTGACGACGGCGACTCCGGTGGTGAACCGCCCCATGCTGCGTCGCATGTCCGCTGGCGTCGGACACTGGAATGCGGGCAGAGTCATGGCGCGCCTACCTGCTGTGATAACGGACTTCGAAGGTGACGACGCCTTCGTCGGTGCGCCACGGGCCGTGCGGCATGCCCGGCGGGCGGCAGGCGTACATGCCCGCCGAGAAGGTCTGGCCGAGAGTGAGATCGGTGAACGAACCCTCCAGGATGTAGACCTCTTCCCAGAAGTCGTGCTTCTGCACGCCCATCGGGGTGGAGTCCGCACCGGGCTCATAACGCAGGATCCTGGTGGCGACCTTGCCCTCGGGGTCGCGGGCCAGGATGCGCTCGGTGATAGCGGGGTCGTCGCCGGGACAGACGGTGTATTCGACGTCGGTGACGGGGAAGAACTCGTATTCGGGCTTGGCCACGGGTATTACCTCTCAGACGGTTTCGGACTTGTAGGCGGCGAGGAACTGCTCGACGTCGTGCAGCGGCTCCTCGTAGCCGTAGTTGCGGTAGGTGTAGGCGCCCTTCACGACGAACGGCGCACCGGCGTAGAACAGTTCGTACTGCTGGTGCCGTCCGGCGAATTCGGAGCCGATGATGTCCCAGGCCAGCTTGAACAATTTGATGCGCTCCTCCGACGGCACGCCGGGCGACTGCACGTAGTGCGTCACATCACCCGAGGTGATCGGGCTGGTGAGATCCGCGACGCTGGACGGCAATTGGAGCACTCCGCCACCCACCAGATCGCGCAGGATCGACAGCACGCGCGGGTAGATCTCCGACTGCAACCCCATCGAGCCGTAGAGCGCGCGCTTGCCGGGCACCCACTGGGCCGCATCGTCTGGGGTCGCGGTGTATTCGGCGGCCAGCACGGCCGACTCGACGCCGGAGACGAGGGCGGCGAGTTCTCCGAGCTTCTCCTGGACACTGGGAATCTTGTCGACGCCGTTGACCTGGGTGACGCGCCGAGCCACGCCCGCGATGAACCGCAGCTTGGTGGCGAAGCGGATCTGGGCCTGCCAGTTGCCGAGCGCGTGCGCGCCGGTGTCGAAGAACTGGCGCCGCACACCGGTGATGTCGCGATCGATGAACACCCGGTCCCAGGGGATGAGCACGTCGTCGAACACCACCAGCGCGTCGGGCTCGTCGTAGCGGCTGGTCAGCGGGTAGTCGAAGCTGCTGGTAGCCGCCGGGGCATAGGGACGGCGGCAGTACAGCTTGAGTCCCGCGGCATTCGCGGGAACGACGAACGACACCGCGAAGTCCTGATCGTCCGGGCCGAGCGGCTTGATGCAGGACACCAGGATCTCGTCGGCGATGGCCGCGCCGGTGGCCAGCATCTGCGACCCGCGCACGACGATGCCCTCCTCGGTATCCCGGACCACCCCGACCTGAAGGAACTCACCCTCCCACCCCGAGGCGGTGGTCGCGCGCGACACCTGCGGCGGGATGATCGCGTAGGAAACGTACAGGTTCTCCGCGAGCAACCGCCGGTGGAAGGCCGTCACATTGGCCGAGAAGTCGCGCGCGCCGCCGGCGAAGACCTCCGGGTGCGCCGCGAAGGACGCGAGGAAGGTACCGACATGATCGGGGCTGCGCCCCACCCAGCCGTGGGTGTGTCGCGCCCAGGTCTCGATCGCAGCGCGGCGGGCGCGCAGTTCCTCCTGGCTGCGTGGGATCCCGAACACCCGGTTGGCGGTCGCCCCGGTCTCCGGCGCGGTGTACTGCATGTTGTTGGCGGGGTCGGCGGCCAAGTCGAACAGTTCGGCGATGGTGTGCGCGACCGGCGCGAACGCGGGGTGGGTGGTGACGTCGTCGACCCGTTCCCCGTCGACGAGGACGACCCGCCCGTCGTTCAGCGAGGCCAGATACTCGGCTCCGGTGCGCATGTCATGCTCCTTCGGTGGTGGTGTAGGTGTGGGTCAGGGTGCGGCCGTCGGGCAACAGAAGTTCGAGATCCCAACGCTTTCCGGGCGTGAACCGGCCGTCGAGCAGGGGCAAGGTCCCGGCGAAGCAGACGAGGTCGCCGCCGTCGTCGCCGATCCGTTCGGCCACGACACCGAGCAGATTGCCGGGGGTGCGCAGCGCCGCCAGGGTGCCGTCCTGGTAGAGCCGCCCGTCCACCCAGCTCCGGGCCCGGCAGCTGTCCCAGTCGAACGTGTCCCAGTCGCCGACCTCGACGACGTTCGGTCCGATCGGCTTGGCGCAGGCCCGCTTCGACTCGCCGATGTCGACGGTCTCGAGGGCACGGTCGGTGTGGTCGGAGCCGACGCCGAGGAAGTAACGGCCGCGGTGGCGCAGCAGGACCGGTTCCACCTCGCCGGAGGTGTCCGCGCTTGGCACCGGGGTGCTGGCGGCCGTGGTGACGGTGGCGGTGGCGACCGGGTACAGCATCGGGACGTCTTCCGGCGGTGCGACACCGATGGCGGCCAGCTCGTCGATGTGGTGGCGCACCGCGGCCTCGTCACGTCCGGTGTAGCCCGCGACCAGCGCTCGCGCTCCGTCGAACCGGAGGGTTTCGCCGGATCCGAGGACGGTGCAGCTGAGAATGTCGACGGTCGTGTCGGTCATGACAGGACCTCCCGCTGGGTCAGGAAGCCGTAGTCGTCGAGACGATCGGACAGCACCGGGAATTCCGCGCGGGTGCGTCCGACGACGCCCGGTTCGATCTCGGCGAGGGTGAATCCCTCGGCATCACCTGCCTCGGCGAGCACCTCCCCCCACGGGTCGATGACGCGGCTGTGGCCGCCGAGCTCCACACCGTTGTGCGTGCCCACCGCATTGCAGGCGATGACGATGACCTGGTTGTCGACCGCACGGGCGGAGGTGAGCAGACGCCAGTGCGCCAGCCGGGCTTTCGGCCAGGCCGCGGGCACGATGACGATCTCGGCTCCCCCGCGCACCAGCTCCGTCCACAGTCCGGGGAAGCGCAGGTCGTAGCACGTGGTCGCGGCGGTAGGCCCGAAAGCCGTGTCAACGACCTGGATCTGCTGTCCGGGCAGCAGCAGCTCGGCCTCCAGGGAACGGTAGCCGAAGACGTGAATCTTGCTGTAGTGGTGGGCGATTCGACCGTCCGGGTCGATCAGCACCGCTGTGTTGCGCAGCTTGCCACCGTCGATGCTCTCGACGATGCTGCCCGCGTGCACATAGCACTGTCGCTCGCGTGCCACGGTCTGCAACACCTGAACGGTCGGCCCGTCGAGGGGCTCAGCGGCCGCCGGGTAGCCGTCGAAATGGTTGTATCCGACGCGCCACAGCTCGGGCAGCACGATCAGATCGGCGTCGGCGCGGAAGCCGGCGAGCAGCTGTCGCACCCGCTCGAGTCGGTGCGCGGGGGATTCGGTGTCGGGGCTGGCTATCTGTGCCAGAGCGACTTTCATCAGTATGTCCTTGTGTTCGGGAGAGTCAGAACCTGGGCTGCTTGAGTGAGCGCAGGGTGGTGTCGAGGTGCTCACGCACGGCGCGGATGGCGGCCTCGGTATCGCCGGCGGCCAACGCGTCGACGATCGCGCGGTGCTCGATGAGGACCTGTTTCTTGCGCTGCTCGTCGGCGAGCACGATGCGCACGCCCATCCGCATCTGCCGGTCGCGCAGCGAACGGTAGAACTCGTGCATCACCTGGTTGCCCGCGGCGCGGATCACCGTGGTGTGGAATTCGAGGTCGTGGGCGATGAACTCGACGGGGTCGGTGTCGGCCTCCTGCTTGGCCACCAGTTCACGCAACCGCGCGGGCACCTGACCGGGATTCGGGGCGACCTGGGTGATCGACCACTCCTCCACAACCCGCCTGGCCTGCAACACGTCGTCGACGTCCACGTCCGTCAACGCCGGTATGTAGGCGCCCTTGTGCGGCACCCGCCGCACGAAGCCTTCGGCCTCCAACCGCAGTAACGCTTCGCGGACCGGTGTGCGTGAGGTGCCCGAGGCCGCGGCGACCTGGGCCTCGGACAGGAACATCTCTTCATCGCGAGGCAGGGTGAGGATAGTGTTCTTCAACCATTCGTAGGCCAGCTCTGGCGCGGGAGCCGCACTGGTCTTCGATGTCGTCATGAGAGATGCCTTTCCTGATCGTTACGGGATGACAACTGCTGTGTCGGGGGAAGTGCCGGGTAGTGGCGCTTCCTCGTGCACGTCCGCGAGATCCACCGTGCGGGTCTCGCGCGCCACCAGCGCGGCTGTCAGCGAGACAGCCCCCATGACCGCCAGGTAAACGGCGATGGCTTGGCCGGTGCCGAAGTGGTCGTAGAGCGCGATGGCGATGATCGGGGCCAGCGATCCGGCAAGCACCGAGGCCAGGTTGTAGGCCAGCGACACCCCCGAATAGCGGACCTCGGTGGGGAACAGTTCGGAAAAGAAGGCGCCGATCACCGCGCTGTAGGCAGCGAAGATCACGAGCCCGACGGCGACCGCGAGGAAGATCGCACCGGTGGCGGTGGTATCGAGCAACGCGAAGAACGCGAATGCCCACACGATCGTCGCCAGCGAGGCGCCGATGTAGATCGGGCGGCGGCCTATCCGGTCGGCCAGCACCGCGAATAGCGGAATCGTCACCAGAGCCACCGCCATGCCGATCATCACCGCGTTCAATCCGGTGCTGCGTGGCAGGCCGCGGATCTGGGTGAGATAGGTGATGACGAACAGCGAGAAGATGTAGAACCCGGCGTTCTCACCGAACCGGCTGAACGCCCCGAGCAGGATCTGACGCCAGTGCCCGCGAACGGCCGCGCTCAGCGGCATGCGCACCAGCCGCGGACTCGTCGCGGCTCGCGTCTGCTCGAATAGCGGCGTCTCGGCGACGTACAACCGCAAAACCAGGCCGATCACGACCAGCAGCGCCGAGAGCGCGAACGCGATCCGCCATCCCCACGACAGGAACGCCTCCTCCGACAGCACGGCACCCAGCAACGCCAGCACACCCGCAGCCATCAGATTGCCCAGCGGCGGGCCGAGGTTCGGCCACGCCGACCAGAAGGCGCGACGCCGGGAATCACCGTGCTCGGAGACCAGCAGCACCGCCCCGCCCCACTCGCCGCCCAGCGCGAAGCCCTGCACCAGCCGCAGCAACACCAGCAGCAGCGGGGCTGCCATACCGATCGAGGCGTGGGTCGGCAACAGCGCGATCAGGAACGTCGACACCCCCATCAGCACCAGGCTGGCGATCAGCGTCGCACGCCGCCCCTTCACATCGCCGAAATGGCCGAGCACGGCCGCGCCCAACGGCCGGGCGATGAACCCCACGGCATAGGTCGCGAAGGCCAACATGGTCCCGACCAGCGGATCTTCCGACGGGAAGAACAGCTTGTTGAACACCAGCGCCGCGGCGGTGCCGTACAGGAAGAAGTCGTACCACTCCACTGCCGTGCCAGCCAGGCTCGAGCCGGCGATGACCGGCAAACTGGTGTGTGGCCGTCGATTGATAGATTTGATTCTGGCGGTTGCCATGTCGACTCCTCGTCGATTCGTCGCTACCTGACGATCCACCTGTCCCACGTCTACCTGCACGTAGACGTCGAATCGGGCGGTGGAAGGTGCTGCCGGGCTCGGTGGTTGTTGGCGCAACCACCGAGCTGTCCCATCCCGTCGAACCGACTGTGAAGCCGGTCACCAACGAACTGTGTACCAGTTGTATACCATCGGTCCACAATCGATCAAGAGGGGAATTCTCCGGTAGCCGCAGCGCCGAGCAGCGGAGGTCTACCGCCCCAACACCGGCCAAGCCTCGGTCGGCCGCCATCGGCAACACCGACATGCTGCGGCGGCCGTCTCTCGCCCCCTCAGCCCGCTCATCCCCGGTCGAAGAAGCTGCCGGCGGGACCGTCGGGATCGAACAAGGCGCGCACAATCGGTTCACTGCCCGCAGCGACGGTCTGGGTGTCGGCCATGACGCCGCCCGTTTGCTGGCGGGCCAGGCCCCGGCCGATACGGCGGGTGTCGAGCCGGGCTACCGGGTGCTGCGGCGAAGTTTGCGGTGGCTGGTGTCGCACAGCGGGTAGATCGCGGAACGGCGACACAGGCACAGCGCCACCACGCATCGGTCGCAGTGGATCGTCCGCCCGTCGTCGGTGACGAGTTCTACCGGCCCTTCGATGAGGGCGGGGCCTTCGGCGGTATATGTGATTGTCCGCCGGCAGTTCTCAGGGTCGGTCGGCACGGATGACCACCAGTTCCTCGTGCTGTTGTCCGGTGTGGATGAGGTGGCGGGCGAGTAGCCAGTCGGCGCGACGGCGAAGCACTGGGCCGAAAGGGATGCTCGTCCTGGCGACTACCGCGGTTTTGAGTCCAACCTGCCGGAGGCGGGTCAGTGTCGTGTCGGTGCCGCACATTGCGGAATGAACCATGAGCAACATTCCTGTGCTGGAAAGCAATTGGGGAGCGAGCCGACACAGGGCGTCGATCGCCGAGCGGCCGTCGTGTCCCGCGTCCCAGCATCGCGCGATCCCCCGTGGCGGCCCCTCGACCGCGGTGGGCACATAGGGAGGATTGGTCACAATCACGTCGAAGCTCCTGCCGTGCAGTACTTTTCGGAAGTCACCGAGGATCAGTTCGATATCGAGCCCGCGTAGCCGGCTGTTGAGCCAGGCCGCGGCCACGGCGGACCGTGAGATATCCACGGCGGTGACCGACGCGACGCGAGCACGGGCGGACTGAATGGCCACCACCCCGGTACCGGTGCAGATGTCCAGCACCCGACTGCGCCGCGGTACGTCGGCCTCGTTCAGCGCGTCCACCAGTAGCCGGGTATCGGCCTGCGGCCGGTACACACCGGGCGGGCGAATCAACATCATAAAGACGGGATAGCCAGGAATTTGCGACTCAATCCGCGCCCGACCCGAGCGTCGTCGCATCCCGGGATATTTCGGCCACCTCCGCAAGCAGCGATGTACGGTCCTCGCACCAACAGCCGAGCACGTGATCGGTGAAAAGTTGTTCGAGCATGGTGGTCGCTTGAATGCCGAAAACCATGGACTCGCGCAGTTCGGGTTCGCGCGCCAGCAGATCGCCGATCACGCCGCGGCGCATGAGCTGTTCGTGCACAGCGTCGGCCTCCACATGTTCGCGGTAGAACAGCACGCAAGCCGGATCCGCATCAAGCCTGGTCAGTGCGTCCACAAGGCGACGCGAACCAGGGGACGAGGTGATCTCAACGGCGGCGAAATGCCCCACCCCCGCGCCGCGCAGCTCACGATGCAGACCGAACAGCGACATCATGTTCACCAGGGCCAGCATCGGCGCTGGTACAACGTCCAGATAGTGCAGATAGTCAGGACTCAACCCCGCACCCGCCAGCAGATCCGCGTAGAGCCGCTGGTGAATGCGGTCACCGTGGCCACCGCCGAACTCGTCGAATTCGACGGCGACCAGCGCGGCCTTGGCTTGCCCGCGCAGGCGCGGAATCAGCCATGCATACGGGTCGGCTTCCTGATGGTGCAGGATCGAGCGATGGACGAAGTACTCGCGTAGCTGCCACGGCTGTCCTTCGTCACGCAGGAAAGCGCTGAGACCGGTTTCCTCGGCGGGGACGGCGAGCAACTCGTCGAGTTCGGCGTCGAGATCGGCACCACCGGCCGTTTCGGCATGCAGTGCGGCCAGGAACCTGCTCTCCAGTTCGGCGCGCAGGCCCAGAAGTCCGGGATCCCATTCCCATTCGGCATCCACACCGTCGAAGCCTTCATAGTGCAACGCGTAGCAGGTGTGCAGCGCCGAGTGCAGGTCTCGGTCGCATGGATCGGCCGAACGCACGCCGGGAACAGGCGACCCGGCGGGAGTGCGGAGGGCCTCCAGCACCGCCGCCGACAGCTCTCCACAGGGTCGCGGGAGCGGTCGGCGGGTACGCGCGATCGGACTTCGCATGGATTCCTCTCACAGCATCGGTCTGCCTCCGGTGACGGCCAAGCGCGCTTTGTCGTGCGGATACCCGCAGGCGGGCGGCCAAACCAGTGACGCGGACACCGGTTGATACCGGAACAGTTGATCGGGTGCCCGCAAACACAGGAGAAAAGCACTGGTCAGGGCTGCTCGGGGAGTGCACCGTCGGCTGAGCAACCCAGACCGCGGTCATCGTTGGTCGATCCGGCGGCTGGCCCGTGCGCACCGCCTCGGACCGAGGGCCTGGATGCGGACCGCTTGTGTGGCCGGGGCAGGCATCCCAGGTCGCGGAGGGGTTGGCCGAGCCGAGCATCCGCCATGTTTTGCCCGATTTGCCCGGTTATGGTGGTCGTGTGAATGTTGAGGTGACACCTTTGCCGGGTATCGGTATACGCAAGGACTTCTCATTGAAGGGCTCTCGTCGTCGGGTGGGGGTGATCGATCATCGGGACGGCACGATCGATCTGATCGTCAGCAAACCGGACAACCCGGATGTGACCGATCAGATCTCGTTGTCGCCGCGGGAGGCGGCCTTGCTTGCCAATCTGCTCGGTGCGCCGCAATTGGTCGCGCAGTTGGAGGAAGAGCATCGCGACCTGGAGGGGGTGACAACCAAGCAGCTGACGATACGGGGTGGGTCGGTGTACGACGGACGGCTGCTCGGGGAGACGCAGATGCGGACCCGTACCAAGACGTCCATCGTTGCGGTGATGCGAGCGGGGCATGCGATCGCCTCGCCGGGTCCCGACTTCTTGTTCACAGCCGGTGATGTGCTGGTTGTTGTCGGTACCGCCGACGGCCTAGCGGCCGCCGCCGAAGTCCTCACCAACGGCTGAGGCGCATGGTGGCTCACGAGACCGCGCTCGCGTTGATTCAGCTGGGCGCGGTGCTTTTCGGGTTGGGTTTGTTGGGTCGGGTCGCGGCGCGGATCGGGTTGTCGCCGATCCCGTTGTATCTGATCGGCGGGTTGGTGTTCGGCACCGGCGGGATGGTCGAGTTGCACCGGGTGGACGAGTTCATCCACTTGGCCAGCGAAATCGGGGTCGTGCTGTTGTTGCTGCTGCTCGGGCTGGAATACAGCGCAAGCGAGTTGGTGACCGGGATGCGCAAGTCCTGGGCGGCCGGTGTGCTCGATATCGTGCTCAACGCCACCCCCGGGGTGTTGGTTGCGTTGGCGCTGGGGTGGGGTTTCACCGGGGCGATCGCGATGGCCGGAGTCACCTATATCTCCTCCTCCGGCATTGTGGCGAAGGTGCTGAACGATCTCGGCAGGCTCGGCAACCGGGAGACGCCGACGATTCTGTCGATCCTGGTATTCGAGGATCTGGTCATGGCCGGGTATCTGCCGGTGTTGACCGCGGTGCTGGCCGGTGTCGGGTTCCTCGCGGGGCTGAAGACCCTGGGTATCGCGTTGGCCGCGGTGACGGTTGTCATGATCGTCGCGCTGCGATACGGCAAATATGTGTCGATGATCGTCGACAGCAAGGACCGCGAGGTCTTCCTGTTGAAGCTGCTGGGGTCGGCGTTACTGGTGGCTGGTGTGGCGACGGCGGTGCAGGTCTCGGCGGCGGTGGGGGCGTTCCTGCTCGGCATCGCGATCTCGGACTCGACGGCGCACAATGCCACCAAGCTGCTGGAGCCGTTGCGAGATCTGTTCGCGGCGTTGTTCTTCGTATTGTTCGGGCTGAGCACGGATCCGACTTCCATTCCGCCGGTGCTGGGATGGGCGTGCCTGCTGGCGGCGGTAACGACGGCAACGAAGGTGGCGACCGGTTGGTGGGCGGCCAAACGTGTCGGAGCGTCACGTTATGGGCGGGCCCGAGCGGGCACCGCGCTGGTCGCTCATGGCGAGTTCTCCATCGTTATCGCCGGTTTGGCGGTCACCGCGGGTGCGGTTCCGGCCTCGTTCGCGGCGCTGGCGACGGCATACGTGCTGTTCATGGCGGTATTGGGACCGATCGCCGCACGGGTGATCGAACCGATCATGGTCTGGTGCACCAGAAGACCTGCTGTCGCGCCGGATCCTGCTGCGGTGCTGGAACCGGCCGGGTTCGATGAGGCCAGCGCGGATGGCGTAGCGAGTTGAGCCGGTTCGATCGTCGACACTCGCTCGCGGCGATCGAACCGACACCCCACGCCGCAGATCCGGCCGGCGAATACCGGCCGGATCTGGACAGGTTGCGCAGGTTGGCCATCGCACTGGTCGTGGTGTTCCATATCTGGATGAGCCGGGCTGGTGGTGACCGCCGGTTCCCCCGAGCACGTCGTCAGCGCGCTCCGCACGTCCCTGTCGGGGTGTACTGGCAGGGATTCTCGGTGCGGCCTCGGTACTGATCGTGGCCGTCGCTGTTGGAGCGCACTCCGGCCCCGTAGCCACTGTTGTGCTGACTGTGGTCATTGCTGTTAGGGCGCGTTCCCGCTCCGTAGCCGCCGTGACCACCCCCGGTGCCATGCGAGTCCCGAGGCCCGGCCGAGGCCGCGAAAAGGTGCGGGGAGGCGATCGTCACTATCACCAGCGCGATGCTGAAAAGCGTCGTGACCACTACACGGCGCACCGTCCAGAACTTCGTCGCGATCTCCATAAGCTATCTTCCCTCAATTAATGTACCGCTATATAACGACACATTAATTGATGAGACGTCGCGAGGGAAGACGTTTTCCCGGATTCGCGCGAGCGCGGCTGCGCAATGGGACCGCCGCCGCCGCGACGGCGTTGTGGTCGCCGCGGGCGTGGTGATGGCGACGGTCCGCGGCACACCGCGGAACTCCAGCAGGACACGGCGATTCGCTTGCCGCTCGCCGAACATTCCCCCACGGCGACCGACGAAGCCTGCACGCACGCCGAACGCCTGGTGCACGAAAGCTCGGCGGGCAACCGACCATGGGCCGTGACATCCACCGAACTGCTCTGGGCGGCAAACCTTTCCGAGGCGGGCCGGATGGCGGAGGCGATCGCCGTCGCAGCCCAGTCTCGGACAACGCACATGCAGGGCTTGATCCGCTATCGGACCGACGAGAGCCCACCCCTGCGCCGCATCCTCGAATTCCTGTGCGCGAATTCCGAATCGGCCCCGGAAGTCCCGCGCTCCTTCCTCCGCAGCGCTTTGGCCGAACCGCAGCTCCGACCCTTCGGGTCAGGCCAGCGCCAGGAAGAGTTTCTCGAGTTCATCGACAGTCATCGGTTCCGACCCATCGGCCGTCTCCCGGGTCAGGCAATCGCGCAGCCCACTGGCGACGATCTTGAAGCCGGCGCGGTCGAGGGCACGGGATACCGCGGCGAGTTGGGTGACGACATCCTTGCAGTCGCGGCCCTGTTCGATCATCGAGATCACGCCCGCGAGTTGTCCGTGTGCGCGGCGCAGGCGGTTGAGCACCTGGGCGATGCTCTCCTCGTCACCAACCATGAGATCGTCTCCTCGACTCGCTTCGATCGAATTGACCAAGTATACCCCGTGGGGTATAGAAGTGTTCCGGACCGCCCGCAGCCGCTCGGTCAGTGCACCGAATTGGCCACCCTGCGCACCACGGGCGTTTCGGTGCGCCGACTCACCATGGCGGTGGCGGGCACAGTCGCAGCGGCCGGGCGGGCCGGCCGATACAACGCACAGACGTCGCCCGAGTGGTCTACGAGCGGGCACGGTAGCCTGCGAGGCCGATGTTTCGATCCGTTTCCTACCAGGCACTCCCGGGGTAATAACCGAACACACTTGCGATTCGACGTCGGACCAGATGGGCTGGAGCGGTTTTCGTCGACAGCGCACAGCGAACCGATGATCGGTTCACCAGGACAGCGAAGAAGATGGGCACCTCAGATGGCTGATTTCGCCGAGCGGTTGAACAAGCTATTCGAAACCGTGCATCCCCCGGGCCGCCGATCGCATACCAATGCGGAGGTCGCGGACGTGCTGACGAACTCTGGATACCCGATCTCGAAACCCTATCTGTCCCAGCTGCGGTCGGGACAACGAACCAATCCGTCCAACGAGACCAGGACCGCCCTCGCCAAGTTCTTCAAGGTCGGACCGGACTACTTCGTCAACGACGTCTACGCCGCCAAAATCGACCACGACCTGGAACTGCTGTCTCAACTCCAGGGCTATCACCTGCGCCGACTATCGAGCCGAGCTTTCGATGTCTCCGAGGAATCGCAGACTCTGCTCACCACCATGGCGGAGAAGCCGCGGGCGAGCGAAGGACTACCGACCGCACCGGACACCGAAAACTCAGGACCCATTGGCAACCAGGCCTAACGCCCTGACCGGGTGCCGAGGTAAGCGGCACTGACACAGGAACTCTCGGCAACAGCCGGATCGTGTGGAAACCGCCGGGAGTCCCTTCACAAACAGGTATCACACGCCGACCAACCTCTGAGTTCTCAGCTGGGCGCTTACGGCACGCTCTGTTCGGGCCCGGGAGAGATCGGCCTGCTCACGTGAAGGCGTCGGATCCCAGTTCTGGCTGGAGGTGATCGAGGTTGGAGATGCGCCTAGCCGATCGCATCAGTGCGGCGCGCAGAACGTCGCTGTTGGGACCGTTCAGTCCCTCCCGGTACGCGAGGGCCGCGTCCCTATGCTGGATTGCCGCCTCGCGGCCGATTGCCCAGCGGGTGTTGCGGCCGGCGGCATCCCAGGCGGCCGCAGGGACGTTGGCCCGCAGTCTCCTTTCGTGATCCCAGTCCCGCTGAACCGCTTGCACGAAGTTATTGTCGATCGCCGCGCCGGGGGTCGGCGCGACGGTGTTCCGGACAAAACTGTCCGCCGCGAGGAATGCCTGGACGGCGAATGCCTCGTCTGCCCCGCGGCCGGCATAGTTCTCCACCGCCCTCGCCGCCGCGACAGCCTTCTGTACTGGTGCGAAGCCGTATGGATTCTGCGACGTAGTCTTCTCCTGGACCGACATTGCGTACAGCGCATTGTTGAGGAAATCCTCGTTCGCACCTTCGGCGAGCAGAACAGCAGGTATACGCGATACGGAAACCTGCCTGTCCCGCAAGGCTTGCACGGCACGGGCGACACCCAGTTCGGTGTGCATGCCGGCACCGTCACGGTTTGCGTGGGTACGCGCGAGGTGCCGCCAGTTCGCACGGACCAGCTCGGTCTCGGCGTAGCCCTCCGCGCGGGTGGCGGAGATTCTCGCATTGGTCCGTTCCACCTTCCTCCGTGCGCGGGCCAGAGGATTCAACGGGTTGACGGTTCCGCCGGCGAGCCAGGCCGTCATGGGCGAGGTGTTGACGGTATTGAGTGCGCCGAGTCCGGAGACGAGACCCATCCCGGGTGCGGCCTTGGCGCCACTACCACCGGCCATACCGAGGGCGGTCCCGCGGCCACCCGAACCGCGTGCGCCACCACCGCTGCCCTGCACAGCCAGTGCGAACCGATTCGCGATCCACTCATTGCCGCGGTCCAGACCATTACTGAGGCGTTTGAGCTGAAGGATCGCCACGATTTCGAAGATCGCGCCGATGATGAACACCACCATGACCTGATCGCCGGCAAGCTTGAACAGGTCCCCCAGGATCAGTACATACAGGCCGAGAAAGATGGTGTAGGCAGTCATGCGCGCCGCGGCGACGAAGCCGTCGACGACATTGCGGATCAGGAACGTCTGCGTGGGTCCGTACACGAATCCGCCTGCGGCGAAACCGAAGATCGACATCAATCCGTGGTAGATCGTGTCGAGGGCCGCCCGGATCACCTTGATGGCGAGCACCGCCCCGAAGGCGAGCAGAATGGCCCCGGCCAGCAGCAGCAAGAGGCCGGTGCCGATCTGTTCGAAATTCGGATTCTCCATCGATTCCTTGGCCGCGCCGTCCCCGCACGCACCGATGCCCCGTTTCACCCGGTCCTCGCTGCGCGCGGCGACACCGGCCGACCACGCGGCCCGGCACGACGGCTGTTCGTCGACCACATGCCCGAAATTCCAGACTTGCAGTGGACGACGGGCGAAGTTGTCGGTCAGCGTGCCCTGCATGGTCGCCACCATGTGGGACGGATCGATATTGGTATCGCCGTTCAATCCAGCCGCCACCGCAATGCCGAGATCACGGCCCTTCGCCAGCAGACCGTCCGAGGACAGCACATCGGCAAGTGGTTCGGCGAGGAATATCGGCCCCAGCAATCCGACCGTGACCATGGTCACCACTTGCACGGTGGCCTTGGAGTAGAGGCCGCGCACGACGAACCACGCGACGAAGAATGCGCCGATCGTCGCGGCGGTCACCAACATGATCGGCGTCGCGATCTGTCCGGTCAGGCTGTGCGCCACCCCGAGCAGTGCTTTCGAGAAGAGGTTCAACCACTCGAAACTCAGGGCGTAGCCGATCAGCCAGATCGCCGTGATCACAATGATTTTCCAGCCCGCGAACTCCAGGCCGATCACCAGGGATATCGCGGTATCGCCCGGATTGAACACGCCGCCGTGGTCGGTGGCGAATATATAGCTGGCGCCCTCGACCCCCGAGGAATCGGTGACATGGGTCCAGCCGAGCGCACTGCCGACCGACGATCCGGCGGAGCGGGTGCCGCTTTCGGCCGTGGCCGAGGCCGTGGCACCGAGTAAGCCCGGGAAGACGACCAAAACGAAGACTGTGAGCAGAACGCCGACAGTCCAGCGCCGCCGCCGCGTCGCGCGTATCCACGCATGACCCCGCCGCAGCACCGCGGGCAACTGCCACCGATCCGGATCCCAGTAATCCGATCTCCAGTTGTTCACTACCACAACCTGATTCGTTTCCGCGCACCCAGTCGCAGGCACGGCATGGCAAGGCGAGCATCCAAGCGGACAACCTCGGAGCTGCTCAACAGTCTCCGGAAGTGACCACGCGAACGCTAACCACGCGTTATGAACGACCACCCTCCGATCAGTGAACAGAGCACTGCGAAACCAACAGAGCCCGTTGGCTTTTCGTCTACAGCCCGACCGCGGCTGTTCACCGCCTGTTCGCACCGCGCGGTCGCGGAATGTTCGCGCTGTCCGGCGCATCGTCGCCACGGTAGCGGCGCTTGTGGTTGCCGCAGATCGAGCGCTGAGCGGCCACGAAAGTGTCTGTAGCCCAGTATTTTCCAGAGGAAAGGGCCATACCTACCGGTCCGTCCCCGCCGCGAACCGCTGGACCGATCGAGGAATCGTGACGATTGCTCGTCCATCGCTGCGACCGCGAAGACGCGCCGCCGCGAAAATCATCGGATCTCCCGGCGTCAAAGGCCCCTAGCGGGAATCCGGGTCGGCATAGCGGGACTTGGGAGCCTCGATGATCACTTCCGGTTCGATGATCACTTCCGGTTCGGCCGAGCGGCCCAAGGGTGGACGCTCGGCCAGTACCGGAAATTGGCTGGTGTGGTGCTGACGGATGCGGGCGATTCGCAGTACTCTTCCGCGGGCCACGAACCAACCGCCGATCAGGGCCGGTACCAGGATGACGAGCATGGCGAGTACGGCGCCGCGCTGGACCATATCGCCGCTGCAGGCCATCAGGATTACTACGGTGGCCAGGAAGAGCAGGGTCGCCACATCGGTATAGGGGGCGCCGGGTAGGCGGGA
This sequence comes from Nocardia sp. NPDC049707, assembly GCF_040674855.1. NCBI lineage: Bacteria > Bacillati > Actinomycetota > Actinomycetes > Mycobacteriales > Nocardiaceae > Nocardia > Nocardia sp. NPDC049707. The sequence continues at coordinate 50,915 of NZ_JBFANN010000009.1, forward strand.
GGCCGGGCGCCAAGCCAAGCCCCGGCGCCACTCGCGCCAGAGTCGAAGATGACAGAGCAGGACCGCGGTCCACGACACAATGGTGCCGAGCGCGGATACGTTCAGCACGATCTCGAAGGCCTTGTCCGGCACTACCGCATCGAGTCCGACCCCGACCAGGGCGATCGCACCGGTGGCCAGAACTCCGACGTAGGGTACGCCGGAACGCGACATGCGCGAGGCGACACCGGGCGCGCTGCCGTTCATCGACATCGAACGCAGAATCCGGCCGGTCGAGTACAACCCGGCATTGAGACTGGAAAAGGCGGCCGTGAGCACGATCAGATTCATGATCGAACCTGCCGCTGGCACACCGATTTTCGCGAAGAACGTGACGAAAGGACTCTCACCGGCCCGAAAAGCCGAATAGGGCAACAGCAGTCCGAGCAGCACCAACGAGCCCACATAGAACAGCGCGATGCGGGCAATGACGGAGTTGATCGACCGCGGCATGATCTTATCCGGACGCTCCGCCTCACCGGCCGCGATGCCGACCAGTTCGACTGCGGCATACGCGAATACGACCCCGGTAGTCACTGTGACCAGCGGCAGCGCACCGGTAGGGAACAATCCGCCGTGGTGGGCGATCACCCCGACACCGGTCGGCGCGCCTTGAATCGGGAAGCGGCCGGCCAGGAAAATCGTGCCGATGATCAAAAAGCCAACCAGCGCAACGACTTTGATCAGTGCGACCCAGAACTCCAGCTCGCCGAACCAGCGCACCGAGATCAGATTGGTGCCCACCACCGCGATCAGCGCGATGAGCGCGATCACCCAGTGCGGGACGACCTCGAACACACCCCAATATCGCACATAGGTGGCGATGGCGGTGATATCGACGATTCCCGTCATGCACCAGTGGAAGAAGTAGGTCCACCCGACGGCGAAAGCCAGCTTCTCCCCATAGAACTCGCGCGCATACGAGACGAACGATCCGGCGGAGGGCCGGTGCAGCACCAGTTCGCCGAGTGCGCGCAGGATGAAGAAGACGAATACGCCGCACACGGCATATACCAGGAACAATCCTGGTCCGGCGCTGGCGAGCCGGCCACCGGCACCGAGAAACAACCCGGTGCCGATCACCCCACCGATCGCGATCATCTGCACTTGGCGTGCGCGCAGCGATCTGCGATAGCCGACATCCTCGGCATGTAGCGCATCCGCGAGCGCCGATAATTCAACTGGTCCCCGAACTCCGATCATGACCAGGCCTTCCAGTGAGGGAAGTCATGTCGCGGAAGAATGTACCGTTATTCAGCGGCACATTCAAAGCCCGTTTATTTGAAAATTCAACGGGTATCCTAGCGGCCCGGCGCGGGGCACTATCACGTCCAGGACGCCCGGCCGAGCCGGTTCGAGCAATCAGCTGGGGCAGCGTGCGCAGCCGCGAAGTGCAGACGCGGGTGCTCGGCATTGCCTTCCGGGCGTACACCCGAGCAGCTGCTGGTCCGCTCGAACGATGTGCACGACAATCCGATCGTGACCGCGACAACCGTTGTGGTGCCGGGCATTCCGCGGCAGGGCAGCCCGCAACCGGCGCTGCCCTGCCAGGTGGGGATCAGGCAGTCTTGCAGCTAGACCTGATGCACTCAGTCCCAACCCTGCGCCGCGTCATAGCGACGGCGCATCTGGCGGCGGCGGTAGAAGACCTCGTCCACCGACAGTGTCGTGGTGGCTACCGGCGCTAGGCGGATGTTCAGGCCGAGTTCCCTGATGCGATGCTCCAGATCGATGCGGCGCTCCGCCGGCAGGTTGGACCACACCATTTCGAAGCGGCCGCGGATCGAGTGCTCGGCGGCGATCAGGTCCAGCAGCAGCGGCCAGAAGTGGGTGTCGGTGGCGATACCAGGCAAAGCGGACACCATCGCATCGTTCATCTGCGCGAGCAGGGCCACCATGCTCCGCTGGATCCCGGCGTCGGCGTGCGCCATCAGACTGAACAGTCCCCGCCACGGCTCGGATTGGATGCGACCCTCCAGACTGCCGACGAGTCCGGCCAGTGCGGCGTCGTTCGCGATGATCGGATTCGCGGCCAGGCTGCCGAGGGCCCAGGGATTCAGCCGGCCGATGAATGTCAACAGCTCCGGTGCCGCACCGGCCCGCAGATAGGTCGCGATGAGATTGCCGATCATTTCGGTGGAACCGATGCTGAGCAGGACGTCGCCGATCGATGCGGTCAGTTCGGCCTCGCAGCGCGCGAACGTCGACAACGCAGCCAATTGCAGCCCGGTCGACCCGATGAGCACGGTGTGCAACATCCGCGGCACCCGCTGCCGCGGCCCGGTCAGCAGTTGACGCAGGATGGCGCTCACGCCCGCGACGGAATAGGCATAGGCGGCGGAGTAGATCAGCCCCTCGTCATCGAGTACGCCCTGCTCGAAGGCCGCGACCAGGTTCGGTGTGGCGAAGGCGTCGAGGAACGGTCCCGCGGTGATGTAATCCTTGCGGGCCAGCATTTCGTTGAGAATCCGCACGATGGGTTCCGGCGGTGCCACCTCGGCGAGTTGGCCGACGGTGCGCGGGTCCATATACGGCGCACAATCCGCCACATACCCGGGCGCGAGCATGGCCACCGTCTCCGCCGCCTTCTTCGGGTGATCGACACCGACCGCGCCCGCGGCCCGGCCCGTCATCATCGGCGGGACGATGCGCTGCACCAGCGGCATCGAGATACGCAGCGGAATGATCGGCACCAGTTTGCTGATCCGCTCGAACGTCTCGTTGTGCTGGTCGAAGATCAGTCCCGCCAGCCGTTCCTGGAGTTCGTGCAGATTCTCACTGCCCAATCGCTCCAGATGCGCCAGTCGCTCCACGGGGGCGTGCAAGGTCCGTGACAGCAGGACGATCTGGGCACCGGTTACCAGATCACTCATCAGCCGAGCCGGCTCCCGAACATGATCTTCTTCGTCACTGCCCGGAACGGCCGGGGCAGCGTGCCGACCATCTCGTCGATGGCCTCGATGAGCGCCGCCGTCTCGAGTTGTTTGGCCGCGCGGAACATCTCGAGCAGTGCGGCGGCCTCCTGTTCGGTGATCAGCCCGGCTGCCGCCAGCGGCCCGCGTAGTTCGTGTTCTAGGTCGGTCCTGGCGGTCATACGACAATCCGTTTCTTCAGCTATCGCAGCGTCGAGCGCTCGTGCAAGGCACCGAGCATAGGTGTCCCGGCGACCGGCGGGGCGGTGCGTAAAGAACTCGTTATCCAAAGATCTTCATAAATTTTTTGAGAGGGGAAACTTCCTTTTTATCTGTGCCGCAACACAACTCGGGTTTGTTCTCAGTCACGGGAAAGTTGCGCGTCCGATCACGCGCTGCATCTGTTTGTATCTGGGCATGATGGATTTGGTGTCGGCTCGACCGGGTCCATTCCTGCCTCGGGAGCCACACATGCCCACGTCCGGCCTGACGCGCCGGTCGTTCTTCGGCGCGGCGGGCATCGGTACCCTCGCGCTCACCGCCGCGTGCACCGGCTTCGCCACCACCGGAAGTGGCGGCATGCTCTTTCTCTCCACACAATTCCGCCCCGCCGACGAGGCCGAGCGGTTCCGCAATCTATTGGCCGAGACCGCACCTGGCCTCAGCTACGTGACCATCGAGGAGAGTCCGTTCGCGAGTCAAGTGCGCAGCCAGGTCGGGGCCGGCGCGACCCGGGTCGGTTTACTCGGCGGGCTGCACGGCGATATCGCGCCGCTGGCCGACGGCTATCTCGAGGATCTCACCGGCCTGCTCGCCGACCTCGGCAACCGCGGCTGGCCCGCCGCCTACCTGCAACTGGCGCGGGCCGGTACCGACCGGACGTGGTATATCCCCTGGGCCACAGCGAGTTACGTACTCGCCGCGCACGCCGAGGCGCTGCAACACTTGCCCTCGGGTACGGATGTCACCGCACTGACCTACGACCAGTTCCTCGACTGGGCGATCGCCGCGCGCCGCGCCAACGGCAACCGACCGATGCTCGGATTGCCCGCCGGTCCCAAAGGACTGCTGCATCGCTTCACACAGGGCTATTTGCTGCCGTCGTTCACCGGCGGTCAGATCACCACCTTCCGCTCGGCCGAGGCCGTGACGGCCTGGCAGTATTTCCGCGAACTGTGGGCCAACTGCGCCCAGTCGAGTACGAATTACGACTTCATGCAGGAACCACTGGGCGGCGGCGAAGTGCGCATGGCCTGGGATCACGTCGTCCGCCTCGTACACGCGCCCGAGCACGACCCGCAGGACTGGCGCATGCTGCCCGCACCGCGCGGCAAACACGGCCTCGGCTATATGGCCGTGGTCGCCGGACTCGCGATTCCCAAGGGCAGCACCGATGCCGAACTTGCCCAGCGCACCATCAGCGCGCTGACCAAGCCGGAAACCCAGATCGAACTGCTGCGCTCGAACGGCTTCTTCCCGTCGGTCGAAACCACCATCCCGGCCGACCTACCACCGGCGGTGAAACTCGAAGCCGATGCCGTGCACCGACAGCAGCAGGCGCAGGGCGCGATCCTGTCGCTGCCGCCGGTCGGACTCGGTCAGCGCGAGGGTGAGGTGAGCAAGGTGTTCAAGGACAGCTTCCGCTCGATTGTGTTGGAAGGAGCCGATATTCGGGCCACACTCGACCAGCAGGCGCGGGTGCTGCAAGGCATTCTCGACGAGCTGAAGGTGCCGTGCTGGGCGCCGGATCCCGTCGCCGGCAACTGCGGGGTGGGGTAGATATGCGCGCGCGACTCGGTTCCCCGTGGATTCTGCTGCTGCCCTCGATCGTGCTGTTGGCCGCGCTGTTCGGTTGGCCGCTGGTGCGGGCGGTCTTCGACGCGTTCAGCGACGATCACGGCTACACGCTCGCGCACTGGCGGCGCTTGTTCGACGATCCGTATTTCCTTACCTCGCTGCGCAATACGCTGTTGTTGATCGTGATCGTGGTACCGATCCAATTGGTGCTCGCGGTCGGTATGGCGCTGCTGATGCAGGCGCGGCCGCGGTTCGCGAGCGGCCACTTCTACCTGTGGTGTGTGCCGTTGGCGATCTCCGAGCTGGCCGCCGGACTGGTGTGGCTGTCGATCTTCGGCAATCGTGGATACCTGAACTCGCTGCTGGTCTGGCTCGGGCTGTCCGAGAACGGCGTGCAGTGGTTGAACTATCAGCACACCGGCACCATGCTGCTCGCGGTGGTGATCGCCGAGATCTGGCGGGCGACCGCACTGGTCTTCGTCATCGTGGTGGCGGGCGTGCAGTTGATTCCGCGGGACTACGACGAGGCCGCGCAAGTATTCGGCGCCAACTTCTGGCAGCGGCTGCGGCATGTGACGCTGCCGCAGCTCGGACCGAGTCTGCAGGTGGCGCTGATCCTGCGCACCATGCTCGCGCTGCAGGCCTTCGCCGTCGCGCAGGCACTCACCGGGCGCGACTTTCCGCTACTGGTCGGCGAGACCTACGAGTGGTACTCGAATCTGCAGAATCCGGCGGTGGCCAGCGCGGTTTCCCTTGTGGTGCTGGCCATCTCGCTCAGTACCGCGGTGTTCTATCTGCGCACGATCAGAGCACCGGAAGGGTCGCGATGAGTGAAGCCACGATGCTGCCGCCGATCGACCGCGCACCGCTGCGCCGACGCCGGTGGCGCGCCATCGGCGTGCAGGTGGCGTGTATCGCGGTGACGCTGTTCATGGCGCTGCCGATCGTGCTGATCGGACTCGCCGCGGTGTCCTCGCGCGAGTCGTTGAACGAATTCCCGAAGCCATTGCTGCCCAGCGAATTCTCCACCGAGACACTGCAATCTTTCTTCCGCGCGACCGGAACCGTTCCGGCGCTGGGCAACTCGGTGCTCGTCGGGCTCTACACCGTATTCTGGTCGCTGGTCATCGGTGCGCCCGCCGGATACGCGTTGGCCCGCAATGTCTTCCGCGGCAAGGACACCTACCAGGTATTCATCCTGTTCGTGCGGGCGTTGCCGATCGTGGTGCTGTCGGTGCCGTTGGCCACGATGTTTCTGCGGCTGGATGTCTACGACACGGTCTTCGCGGTGACCCTCGTACACACCACGCTCGCACTGCCGACCACCGTGCTCATCACGGCGAGCATTTTCGTCGCGGTACCGGCCGACCTCGAGGAGGCGGCGCGCGTCTTCGGCTGCACACGCTGGCAGGCGGCGCGCACAGTCGTTGTGCCGCTCGCGCTTCCCGGGCTCGCGGCGTCCTCGATCTTCACGTTCGTATTGTCGTGGAACGAGATCCTCGGCGCGACCATTGTGACGCTCGGACATCGCACACTGCCCGCGCAGGTGCTCACCACGCTCGGCGAGGCATCGACGCCGTACCGGTTCGCGGGCGGATTCGCGCTGATCATTCCGGCGCTGGTCTTCATCTTCGTGATGCGGCGCTATCTGGTGAATATGTGGGGGACGACGCTGAGATGACCGAGGTTGGGATGACAGAGGCTGGGATGACAGAGGCTGGGATGACGGAGGTTGGGGTGACAGGGGTGCACGGCATATGGCCGAGGTGATTCTGCGGGATCTGGTGAAGACCTATCCCGGCGGCACCACGCGCGCCACCGATCAGGTCTCGCTCGAGGTCGCCGACGGCGAATTCATGGTGCTGCTCGGGCCGTCCGGCTGCGGGAAGACGACGCTGCTGCGCATGGTCGCCGGACTGGAACTGCCCGATTCGGGGCAGATCGTGATCGGCGGCAAGGATGCCACCTATCTCGAACCGCGGCGGCGCAACCTGTCGATGGTGTTCCAGTCGTATGCCGTCTTCCCCAATAAGAAGGTCGCCGACAATATCGGCTTCGGGCTGCGGGTGCACGGTGTGCCCGCCGAGGAGATCCGGCGCAAGGTCGCATGGGCCGCGGACCTGCTGCAGCTCACGCCGTACCTGGATCGGTATCCGGCGAAGTTGTCCGGTGGCCAACGCCAGCGGGTCGCGGTGGCGCGCGCGATCGTCATGGATGCCGATGTGCTGCTCATGGACGAACCGCTGTCCAATCTCGACGCGCTGCTGCGGCTTTCGTTCCGCGCCGAGTTGAAGAAGCTGGTCGGCGAGCTCGGCACCACCACGATCTATGTCACCCATGACCAGGTCGAGGCGCTGTCGCTCGGCGATCGCGTCGCGGTCATGCGCGACGGGGTGATCGTCCAATGTGGTTCACCGACGGCGGTATACGACGGTCCGGCGACCGAATTCGTCGGCGGCTTCCTGGGCAGCCCGCCGATGAACTTCCTCACCGGGATCGTCGACATCGGCGACGGCGGACCGCATATCGATCTCGGCGGACAGTCACTGCCGGTCCCCGCCGCGCTCGCATCGTTCAACGGTAAGAAGCTCGATCTGGGCATCCGGCCCGAGGCCATTGTCGTCGACGAAGAAGCGGGCACCGACTCGGTACGCGCCGAACTCCAGGTACTGGAGCCGCTCGGCTCGTCCACCCTGTTGACCACCGATGTCAGCGGACAGACCGTCAAGATTCAGGCGCGGCCGAGTTTCCTGGCCGACCAGGGCGATGCGCTGAACCTGCACCTGCCACCACATGCCTGCCGCTGGTACGACCCGGAGACCGGATTATTGCTGGAGGACTCAGTGTAGATATCCGGTCGATACTTCGCCGTGTCCGATCGATTCGACGGTCGAATATTTCGGGGTAACCCGCCGCGGAAACCAGCCGCGTCGGCGAGCGATCGAGACAGTTTCGACTGCCCCGGATACGCCACATGCCCCGGACACACGAAGACCCCAGCCGCAGCTGGGGTCTCCCGTGGTTACGCCGACCGTTGTGCGAGTGGAAACCTCTGCACCCCGGCCTCGATCACTGAGCCTGCCACACTTGCCGGGAATCGTCACGTCGAGTGCGGCCGCCGGCGGGACCCAGGCGCGCGCTCGCATCTGTGAGCCCGGTCGAATCGCGCTCGACCAGGCAATATCCGTCGACCAACCCCGCTTCTGAGATAACGAGACAGCAACATCGTGATCATTCCGTGTCCAAACCGTTCGACTCGGAATGCAGGGTTCGCAACCGAATCCCCTGCGGATCAAGGAGTCGCCATGGCGCTTTCCAGCTCGGCGACCGAAGCGCGCCTGACTCGGACTACCGTGGCGGAAATGACCGTTTTCCCGGCTGGAGGACCTTTGCGCAGCATCGCCCGCGTACTGCTCATCATCTCGGCACTTGTCGGGATTGCCATGCCGACGGCGCCCACCGCATTCGGAGCACCGAGCAGCGACGACGTCAGTGCCGGAAAGATCGATGAGTTGCTGGCGCTGCGGGCTGCCGCGCCGGGTGCGAGCAAGGGCGAGCTGATCGAACGGCTGTCCGCTCGCCTGCTCGGGACGCCGTATGGCGCGGATATGCTCATCGGTTCGGCGGACCAGCCCGAACAACTGGTCATCGATCTGCGGCGGGTGGATTGCTTCACCTATCTCGACTATGTCGAGGCGCTCAGCAGGTCGACCGATCGGGACCAGTTCGTGGCGAATCTGATCGCGACCCGCTACACCGACAGCCGCGTCGAATTCCGTCAGCGCAAGCACTTCTTCAGCGATTGGTCGCACACCACGCGCATCGCGGCCGCCGATATCACCGGCGCGCTGAGCCCTGCGGCGGTGACCGTCACCAAGCACCTCAACGCGAAAGCCGATGGCGGAACGTATCTTCCGGGCCTGCCGGTGGTCGATCGCGAGATCACCTATATCCCCAGTGTCGCGGTGGACGCGGGCGTCATCGGTGGACTGCGCACCGGTGACTACGTCGGTGCGTACGCCGACCAGGCGGGACTCGATGTCACGCACGTCGGCATCTTCGTCATGACACCGAGCGGCCCGGTCTTCCGCAACGCATCCTCACTCGCCGCCAACAACAAGGTGGTCGACTCCCCGTTCGCCGACTACGTGCGGACGACCCCGGGCATCACGGTGCTGCGGGCGCAGTAATCGCGCAGACAAGGAAACGGAACCAGCCACCCGACAGTGGGCAAGTAGGTTTCCGCGGCGGCCGAATTCGTCGGTCGACTCATGCTGATAACGGGAGACCGAAAGTCGTTGTCGCCCCTGTCCTTCGGTACCGATCGGCCCGAATCGACTGGTGACCATCGACCTTCGAGAACGACACCCCACGACCTCGTCAGCACCGCTACACCGCGATCGAGTTGGTCGACGCCGAATATACAAGGGCGCAGGGAGTTCCCACGTTGCGTTCATCGGGGCACACAGCGATGTTCACATCCTGTTTACGATGTCGGGATGTTGATTCAGGACGCGCAAGATAGATCGGTCGCACCTCCGGGGGAAGTGGGGACTGCGCGTCGGGGTCGAGCTCGGTTGGTCTGGGGCAGTGTCATCGGCGCGGTCGTGGTGTTGATCGCGGGGCAGTTGATGGCTGTGCATATCAATGCGCTCGGGCCGCTGACCAGCCTTTCTTGGGATTATGTCGGGCGGCCCAAGTCGGCGACCACACCGTGGGCCGGATTTCTGCTTGCGCTCATCGGTGTTTCGTGGAATGTGCGGGTACGCGCGCTGGCGGCCGCCGTCGGCATCGATGTGGTCTTCGTGATCATTCGCGCGATCGAGGGGCGGGCGTTCACCGTCGGGAACGGTCCGACCATTGTGCTCACCGCGCTCGCGGTGATCGCCGCCGTGCGCTGGACCGGTGCGCGGCGCGAAACCGCGCTGCGCACAATCGCTCTCGGTGCGCTGCTGATTCTGGCGACCAAGGTCGGCGAGATCTGGCTGGACATCACCGCATGGGCCTGCCCGACGGTACTCGATCCGTACGCGGAACTGGCCGATCGCGCGCTCGGCAATCCGTCGTGGCTCGTCGGACAGGCACTCGACGCGGCCGGACCGGTGCCGTTGGCCGTGGTGCGTTGGGTGTATTTCGAATTGCCGGTCGCGGCCATTGTGGTGGCCGCATGGCAGCTGCGTGGGGTGACTGCGGGCGTATGGCCGCGGCACTATCTGGTGCGCACCTTCCTGACGCTCGGCGTGGTCGGCCCGCTGTTCTATGTGGTTTTCCCGGTAGTCGGGCCGGTGCTCGCGTTCGGCCCGCAGGGGCAGGGTTTCGAACTCGCCGATGTCTGGCCGAATATCGTTCCAGCACTGCCATTCTCGGTCGATTCGATGCCGTTCGACGGCATCACACCGCGTAACTGCATGCCGTCACTGCATACGGCCTGGGCACTGTCGCTGTTCATCCACTCCCGGCGCGGGCCGCTCTGGTTGCGCTGGGGTGGCGCGTTCTGGCTGGTCTGCACCCTGGTCGCGACGCTCGGCCTCGGCGCCCACTACGGCGTCGACCTCTTCGCGGGCGCAACGCTGTGCCTGACCGTCGAATCCACGCTGCGTGATCCGGACCGTGGGTGGGACCGCGCCCGCATCCAGGTCGTGGCCTTCGGCATCGCGACCTTCGCCGGACTGCTGCTGTGCGTGCGCTTCCTCGCACTGCCGATGGCGACCTACCCGCTCCCGTCCTGCGTCGCGATCCTCGGCGTCTTCACCGCCCTGGCCTGCGCCTTCTACCGGACCTGGTTCGCGGAAAAGGTCTCGAACGACTCGGAAAAGGTACTGAGCCACTAACTTCGGCGCAACGTGCCGGTCGTGGCACCGCCCTGCCCCGCCCGGTAGGTGACGGTGCCATCCGGCCGCAATTCGACCGTCGAGGACATACCTTCTTCGCATCCGACGCCAGCGCTCACGCGCGCGGCGAATACGAGTTCGGTCTCGGTACCACTGATCAGCCGGCCGATGCGTTCACAACGGTTGCCGGAACTCTGATCGGTATCCGACGAGGTGGCGACCTCCTCGGCATTCTTACCGGACTTGATGGTGAGCACGATGTCGTGTGTGGCGACACCGTCGGTGGCAACGCCCTTCCATTCGCCCAGAAAGACTTTCGGTACCGCCCACACCGCGGCCATCGGCGTCGTATCGTCCGGGCGCTCCATCGGAGCCGCGACACTGCCCGAGTCACTGCCACGCGAGACCACGAACGCCGCGATCGCAACCACAACGGCCGCAACCACAACGCCACCGACTACCGCGAGCCGCTTCGCATCAGCCATTGTCCTGCCCCACCAAGCCGAGTCTAATTCCGCACTCGGCACCAGACCTCACTTTCCGCGCCCCCGAGCCCGAATAGTGCTGTCGCAGAGCGAGTGTCCATCGCGCACGGGGTGTGAGCCATGCGGGATCCGCACTGGCTCTGTGTCAGCGTGGCGGGCGTGGGTAAGGCGGGTGAGCTAGGCGGAGTATTTGTAGAAGCCTTCGCCGGTGGCTACGCCCAGCTTGCCCTGGTCGATGTAGTTGGTCTTGAGCCAGGCCGCGAGTCGCTGTCCGTCCGCATCGCCGCTATTGACCAGGATGTTGTAGGGGGTGGTCAGGCCGATGATGTCGAGCATCTGGAATGGCCCGACCGGTGCGCCCGTGCCGATGCGCCAGGTCTTGTCGACCGCCTCCGGTTCGGCGAATCCGCCCGCGCCGAGCGACATTGCCGCATTGAGCAACGGCACGAGCAACGAATTGAGAACGTAGCCCGCCTTTTCTTTGTGCAGTTCGATCGGCTCCATGCCGATCGCGGCGGCGAACTCGACGACCGTTCGAAAGACCTGCGGATCGGTCTCGGGTGTGCCCATCACCTCGGCGGTGTTGTACCGCCACACCAGATTCGCGAAGTGCAGCGCGAGGAATTTGTCGGGGCGGCCGGTGTAGTCCTTCATATCACTGGGCAGCAGGGTGGACGAATTGGTCGCGAAGATCGTCTTCTCCGGCGCGAGTTCGCCCAGCTGCCGGTAGGTCTGCTCCTTGATGGTGAGCACCTCCGGCACCGCCTCGATCACGAGGTCGGCATCCTGCACGGCCACGGCCAGGTCGGTGGTCAGGGCGATGCCCGCCGCGGTCTCCTCGGCCTTGCCGTCACCCCCACCGGGAACTTCACGGCGATAGGTTGCCGCGAGCTTGGCCAAACGGTCGCGGGCACCGGCGATGGCCGCATCGCTGATGTCGTAGGCGGTGACATCGAATCCGTGGAATGCGGTCTGGAATGCGATCTGCGATCCGAGTACCCCGGTTCCGAGGACGGTCACCTTGTGGATGGTCATTGCTATCTCCTTCCTCCGCGCTGCCCTGATCTCGACTCGATACGAAAGGCAGTGTGTCCGTTGGACATGGGGCCTTCGTCGTTCTGTCCGCCCACAGCGTAATGGCCGTCCGGACCGGCGGTCGCGGCCGTAGGCTCTTCCCATGACCGAGCTGCACTCGATCCAGGGCGGACGCGACGACCGACCTCGGCACGCCGAGGAACCGCTGTGGCGTGAGGTGCTCGGCGAACGGCTGCGCACGCTGCGCAGGGAGCAAAGCGAGACGCTCGTCGAAACCGCTGGCCGAGCCGGCATTTCGCCGCAGTACCTGTCCGAGGTGGAGCGCGGCCGCAAGGAGCCGTCGAGCGAGATGATCGCGGCACTGGCCGGTGCGCTCGGCACCACCCTGTTCGGTCTCACCGAGCAGGTGGCCGACGAATTGCGCAGCCAGCGTCGGCTCACCTTCGCCCGACAGTCCGCGCCGCGGGCTCAGGGCACGCCCACCCTCCTGGCGCTCGCGGCCTGATCAGTCCGCCCGGGCACCCAGCACGGTGTCGACCAGGCCGTAGTCGACGGCCGCCGATGCGGTGAAGACGCGGTCGCGGTCGGTGTCGTGGCGCAGTCGTTCGGCAGGTTGTCCGGTGTGCCGCGACAGGATGGACTCGATTTCGGTGCGCATTCGGACGAGTTCGTCGGCCTGCAGGATCAGGTCGGGAATCGCGCCCTGCCCGCGGGCGGCGGGCTGATGCAAAACCACCCGGGCGTGCGGCAGCAAGGACCGGCGACCGGGTGCGCCACCGGCCAGCAGTACCGCGCCGACCGCGATGGCCTGACCGACACAGGTGGTCGCCACCGGCGCCTTGATGAACTGCATGGTGTCGTACACCGCGAGCATGGCGGACAGATCACCGCCCTCGCAGTTGATGTACAGGCTGATCTCCTGCTCCGGACTCTCCGACTCCAGGTGCAACAGCTGTGCGATGAGCGCATTGGCGACGCCGGAATCGATCGGAGTGCCGAGGTAGACGATCCGCTCGGCGAGCAGATGCGAGTAGATATCGGTGATCCGCTCGCCGCCGCGCGGATGCTGGGCGATCACATTGGGAATGGTGTACGTCATGCCGAAATTCCGATCCGCTGGCGCGCAGGCACGATCTGCCCGAACGAGTCGACAATGTGGTCGATGAAGCCGTACTCCTTGGCCTGCGTCGCGCTGAACCAGCGGTCGTGCAGCGAATCCTCATAGATACGGTCGTACGGCTGGCCGGTATCCCCGGCGATAATGCCGAGCACCGTCTCCACGGTGTAGCGCAGGTCATCGGCCTGTACCTCGACATCGACGGCACTGCCGCCGATTCCCGCCGAGCCCTGATGCATCAGCACCCTGGCGTGAGGTAGGGCGAACCGCCGCCCCGGCGTACCCGCCGATAGCAGGAATTGTCCTGCGCTGCAAGCCAATCCGAGTGCCAAAGTGGCTACCTCGCACGGCACCAGTCGCATCACATCGCGAATAGCCAGCATTGCCGGGACCGAACCACCCGGGGAATGGATCCACAAGGAGATTCCGGCATCGGCATCCTCGGCCGCCAAGGTGAGCAGCTGTGTCATCAGCAACGTGCCGTTATCGTCGTCGAGTGGGCCGTCCAGCACCAGAATCCGCCTGCTGAGCAGCTGCTCCCTGGCGCGCCAACTGAACAACGGTGTCTTGTCATCGTGAGCCATGACTCCACCGTGCCCGGCGCCTACCGGAAAAATCTCGTCGCGCTGCCCTCAGCAGATCTGCTCACAGCAGCGTGATCAGTCGTGCGAATGCGCGTGGATGCGCGCCTGCACCTCGGGCCGCCGCAGCGGCGGCACGGTCTTCGGCGGCACCTTCCGCTCGGGCAATTGTTCGAGCAACCGCATGGTCGCGGCCGCGATATCGGCGACGGCGGCGTCGACCGCGGGCCGCGTAGCCGCGGAAATGCTGGACAGCCCGCCGACCTTGCGGACGTACTGCAACGCCGCCGCATGCACTTCGTCCGGGGTGGCCGCGGGCTCCAGCCCACGCAGAGCGGTGATATTTCGGCACATGTCCCGAGGCTATCTCGGGTCGGCCCGGGTTTTAAGGGCCGACCCGAGAGTAGGCCGGGGCCGTCAAGAGATCGACGATATCCGCGGTCGATGCGGTGGTCATGTCGACGACCGCCGATGCGGGGCGAATTCCTGCGCTTTGGTCTTGGCGCCCTGCCACATCAGATGCCAGCCATCCGGATCGCCGCGCATCACCGCCTCCGCGGTGTCCTTCATCTGCTCGAAGCTCGCATGCGGCGGAATCGGCGGAACCTCGGGATCGCAGCGCACATCGAGCAGCACCGGACGATCCGCGCTCAGCGCCTGGCTCCATGCGTCGGCGAGCTGGTCCGGATTGTCTATCGCGACCGAGGGCAGACCCATACCGCGCGCGAGATCGGCGTAGGAGGTCTCCGGAAGTATCTGCGACTCTTCGAATTTCGGCGCGCCGCCCATGGCACGCAGCTCCCAGGTGACCTGGTTGAGATCGTTATTGTGGAAGACGCAAACGACCAGCCGAGGATCACGCCACTGCCGGTAATAGCGTGCGATTGTGAGCAGTTCGGCGAGTCCGTTCATCTGCATGGCGCCGTCGCCGACCAGTGCGATCGCCGGCCGCCCCGGATGCGCGAACTTGGCGCCGATGGCATAGGGCACCCCGGATCCCATGGTCGCCAGGGTGCCCGACAGCGAGCCGCGCACACCGAGGCGGAATCGCAGGCAGCGGGCGTACCAGTTGGTGGATGAGCCGGAGTCCGCGGTGACGATCGCATTATCCGGAAGCTGTTGCGACAGTTCCCAAACCACGCGCATCGGGTTGACGGGCCTGGCCTGCAACATCGCTTGCCGCTCGACCGTCTCCCACCAGCGGGCCACATTCTCCTCGATCCGCTTCCGCCAGGATCGACCCGGCTTGCGGCGCAGCAGCGGAATGAGTTCGGCCAGTGTGGCTTGCGCGTCGCCGACCAGATTGACCTCGGTCGGATAGCGCATGCCGATCATGGTGCCGTCGATATCGATCTGCACCGCGCGCGCCTGACCGAACTCCGGCATGAACTGGGTGTACGGGAAATTCGACCCGATGATGACCAGGGTGTCGCAGTCGCGCATCATCTCATAGCTCGGCCTGCTGCCGAGCAACCCGATCGACCCGGTGACGAACGGCAGATCGTCGGGCAGCACATCCTTGCCGAGCAGCGCCTTCGCCACACCCGCACCGGTGATTTCGGCGAGTTCCACCACCTCGCGCGCGGCCGAGCGGGCGCCCTGGCCGACGAGCATCGCGACCTTGGATCCGGCGTCGATGATCTCGGCGGCGCGTTCGATCTCGGTGTACGGCGCGATCACCGTCGTGGTCACCGGATGCGGCGGGCTCGACGGCACCTGTTTGAACTCGTGTTCGGGCGGTTCGTAAGGTTCGTCCTGCAGATCGGCGGGAATGATCACGGCGGTCGGCGCATGCCGGGTCATCGCCGTGCGGAATGCTCGGTCCAGCGCGTTGGGCAGCTGGCTCGAGACATTGACCTCGACCAGATAATCGCTGGCAACATCCTTGAACAGGCTCTGCAGATCGACTTCCTGCTGATAGCTGCCGCCCATGGCACTGCGCGCGGTCTGGCCGACAATCGCGACGACCGGGACATGATCGAGTTTGGCGTCGTAGAGACCGTTGAGCAGATGGATCGCACCCGGTCCCGAGGTGGCCGTGCAGACGCCGACCTTCCCGCTGAATTTGGCGAAGCCGGTGGCTTGGAAGGCCGCCATTTCCTCGTGCCTGGCCTGCACGAACTGCGGTTTGTTGGCCGCGCGGCCGAAGGCGGCGACCAGACCGTTGATGCCGTCGCCGGGGTAGCCGAAAACTTGGTTTACGCCCCACTCCCGTAGTCGTTGCAGGACGTAGTCACCAACCTGTTGTTTCATGAGGATCTCCTGTTGATATCCGGGTTGGTCAGACCCGTGATACCCAGCGAATGGGCAGGTAATCAGCAGATGTGCCGAGTGGGGTGCGAATGATCGATCTCCCACTGGCGCGACTCGCGGCCGACCGCACCCGGCAGGTCGCCGGAGAAGTGCGTTTCGATCCCGGATCCCGGGCCACGTACTCCACCGATGCCTCGAACTACCGCGCGGTGCCGGTCAGAAAACCGGTGCGACCTGCACGATGCTCACTGCAACCGAGATCGCGAAACCCCGGTTCTGGCAGCTGGTTTCAGCTGTCGCACGCATATCGAACACCTGGATCCGCGAGCCCGGCCGCAGCATTCCGCAGAAGTACTCGCCGCGGCGATCCACCGCCGCAACGAAATCATTCGGTGTCGAACAGCCGATCGGCCGGCGCGAGTTGGCTGATGGTGTCGGAAATCTGGGCGACCAGGGCCCAGGGGCGTTCAGTATCGGTGGTGGCCTTGCCGCTGGTGAGGATCGCGCCGGAAAGTCCGCGGGTGGGGTCGGCCCAGCCGTATTGGGTTGTCAGGCCGGTGCGGCCGAAGTGGGACTGGGTATTTCGCCCGAACTTCGAGCGACGGGCGCCGAGTTCGAAGCCGGCGCTGCTGACGCGTCCGGCCAGACCGGGTATGCGACGGGCGGGTCGGATCGCTTCGCGGAGGGTGTCCGGCTCGATGATCCGAACGCCGTCGAGTTCGCCACCGCGGGTGAGGATTTCGTAGAATCGGGACAGTTCATAGGCGGTGGTGACGATATTGCCCGACGGCAGTTCGGCGGCCAGGAAATCCCGATTCGCGGATCTGGCGGTCGCACCGTCCATCCGGCCACCGAGTGCCTTGCGCGTCAACAGCATCGACATTCGCGACGGTGGCGGGCCGGTCTTCACGCTTGGCACGACCTTGTCGACATCCTCCGGCCGGACCCCGAAGTTGTTCCAGCGAAAGCCCAATGGTTGGAGCACCTGTTCGGCGAGATGCTCACGCATCCGCTTCCCGGTGGCGCGCTGCACCAGCAGCCGTTGGATCAAACCGCTGGTCAACGCGTGATAGACCCGGAATCGCCCAGGCGGCCAACTCGGCACCAGATCGGCCAACCCCTGCACGGCCAACTCCTCGTCGAGCACCAACTCGACGCCCTTGTACGGCGGCGTAATGAACGGCACACCCGCCGAATGCGACAACACATCGCCGATGGTGATCGCGTCCTTGCCGTGCGCCGCGAACTCCGGAATGTATTTGCATACCGGATCATTCAGCCCGAACGCACCCTGTTCGATCAGCATGAACATCAGCGTCGCGGCGACGCCCTTGGCGGTGGAGAATCCGCAGAACAGCGTCTCCGGCGTCGCGAGCACCTTCTCCGCATCCGGACCGTCGCTCGGCGCATTCCCCCAGCCGTGTCCGATCGCCCGGTTCAGCACGATCTGCCCATTGCGCCGCAGACACGTCTGAATCGCGGGCGTCGCCCCCATTCGATACCACGCCTGCACCGAGGCCCACAGCGCCGCGACGTCGCCGTTCGTCAACCCCGCGGCCGCCGGATCGTCCTCGTGCCCGACCGTCGTCACCGCGTCCAGATCATCGGCGACGGTCACCATCGTGCCAGGTAACACCTTCACTCGGCCAGCATATCGACGCCGATCCGGCCCCCGGTCGAGCCCACGCCGCGGCCTTGGTTTCGCGATGCGAGGTACCGGCGGGCAGCAGGTATGGCATGGCGCACGGGGGCGTCTGAGGACACAGTCGGTGCCGGTGGCGGACTGCACGCTATTCGAGGTACTGCCTCGGGTCCGGGAAGCCCGAAGCGCGAGCCCCGGTACCCGATGTCGGTGGACGCCGCCGACGCTGGCTCGCACGCCGGTGCGGGTGAAACCAGCTCATGCAGGCGATATCGGGCGTGATTCGAGCGTTGGTCCGCAGGGTAACCAGCTGCGTAACTAGGCTTTTCGCACACATATACTTCGCTGGACATAGCGCGGAGGGTGAAATGACGGGTATCGGGTCGCTGCCGCGGATCGACCAGAGCAAGGCGAGCATTTCGCGCGTCTACGATGCGCTGCTCGATGGGAAGGACCACTACCCCGTCGACGAAAAGGTTCACGACCAGTTGCGCGCGGCCATGCCGAAGATCGGCGATCTGGCGAAGCTCAATCGCGAGATCCGGGGTCGTGGCGTGCGCTATCTGGCAGGTGAGGTCGGACTGCGGCAGTATCTCGATCTCGGTGCGGGCCTGCCGACCGCGGAGAACACCCACCAGATCGCGCAATCGCTGCAACCGGGGGCGCATGTCGTCTATGTGGACAATGATCCGATCGTCTTGGCGCACGGTCGGGCGATGCTGCAGGAAAACGCTGACACCGTCGTCGTCACCGCCGATCTCCGGCACCCCGATATGGTGCTCGAGCATCCGGATGTGCGGCGCTTGATCGACTTCGGCCAACCGGTCGCCATCATGCTCGTCGGCGTGCTGAACTATCTGCACGACAAGGAGGATCCGGCAGGCGTGGTGGACGGATATCTGAACGCCGTCCCTTCGGGCAGCCATCTGTTCATCACGCACTTCTATGACTGCGGCCCGCAAGCCCAGTTGATCGAGAATGCCTTCCTACACTCCCTCGGCACCGGCCGCTTCCGCACCCAGGACCAGATACACGATCTGTTCCGCGGCCTGGACCTGGTCGACCCCGGCCTGGTCTACCTGCCCCAATGGCGCCCGAACCGCATCGTGCGCGATAAACCGACCGTCATCGAACGGCTGATGGTCGGCGGCATAGCCCGCAAACCCTGACCGCGCCACCGCGGCGGCGATTAGCCGATCGAACCGCGGGTATGGCGCAGATATGGTCCCGACGATCGACGAACTACTGCACGCGCTCACCCGCGCGGTGAACACTCTTGCGGATGCCGGTATCCGCTTCGCGGTCGCGGGTGGTTGCGCGGTGTACGCGCGCGGCGGGCCCGCCTCGGAGCACGATGTCGACATCCTCATCAAGCCCACCGACCTGTCGCGGGCCCGCGGTGCGCTGGTCCGCGGCGGACTGCGGATCGCGGATCCGCCCGAGGACTGGCTGACCAAGGTCTATGACAACGGCGTCCTCATCGACCTGATCTACCGACCGAACAACCGTGCCGTCACCGACGAGCTACTCGATCGCGCGGACATGATGCGCGTCGGCCCGGCGGTGGCACCGGTGATCAGCGCGACCGATCTGATGATCGATAAGTTACTGGTCTTCGACGCGCATCGACTGGACCTGAGCCCGCTGCTGGCGATCGCGCGCGATCTGCGCGAACAAGTGGAGTGGGAGCGGGTGCGCAAGGAAACCGATGTTTCGCCCTATGCCCGAGCCTTTCTCGGACTGCTGGATGATCTCGGAGTAGTCGAGCCGAAGCGGGTGGTGTAAATGGATCGACCGCAGTATCTGGTCGCGCACCTGCGCCGAGCGCTGGCCGAGGATCCGCGCACCGCGGAACTCGGTGTGCAGGTGACGATCCGCGGCGATGTCGTCGTCCTCGACGGCGAGGTCAGCACTATCGAACGCAAGCTGCGAATGGAAACAGTAGTGCGCGAACAGCTTCCGCGCGCCCGTATCCACAACGACGTGCACGTCACGCCGCCGTGCGCGCCGGGTGCCGCCGAGGCGCTGGCGGACTGAGCCCGGAAAGGAGCGGGGCACATGCGGATCGCGGCAATCGGTGACGTCCATCTCGGCGTCGAGTCGGGCGGCGAACTCCGCCCGGCATTCGCGCAACTGCCCGACCGCGCCGATGTGCTGCTGCTGGCCGGTGATCTCACCAGACACGGCACGGTCGACGAAGGTCGCGTCGTGGCGGCGGAATTCGCCGATCTCGGTGTCCCGGTCGTCGCGGTGCTCGGCAATCACGACCACCACAGCGACGCGCAGGACGAGATCACCGCCGAGCTCACCGAGCACGGCATCACCGTATTGGAGGGCACCGCAACGGAATTCGCGGTCGACGGACAGACCCTCGGCATCGCGGGGACGAAGGGCTTCGGCGGCGGCTTCGCGGGCAAATGCGCGAGCGTCTTCGGCGAACGCGTAATGCGGGAGTTCGCCGCGCACACCATCGACCTCGCGGAGATGCTGCGCGCGGCACTGGCCGGCCTACACACCGATATCACCATCGCGCTGACCCATTACTCCCCCATCAGCGACACCCTGCACGGCGAGCCGCGCGAGATCTACCCGTTCCTCGGCTCCTATCTACTCGGTGAAACCATCGATGACCAGCACGCCGACCTCGCCATCCACGGACACGCGCATGCGGGCATCGAACGCGGCACCACGCCGGGCGGCATCCGGGTGCGCAATGTGGCCCAACCGGTGGTGCGCACCGCCTACGTTGTCTACGAACTGACGCCGGAAACAACAGCGGTTACGCCGACACCGTTCGGGTAGCGAGAATTCCGGCCAGGATGACGCGCAGGCCGCGATCGAATTCCACATCGGCATCGGCCTCGAAGAGATCGGCCACCATGCGCGCGGCCCGCGGATAACGCTCGGCATCGACGGCATGCTCCAACCGCGCCGGATCGTAGGGGTTGCCGTCGGCGTATTCCGCGCCGGATTGGGCCTGTTCCTCGATGACGAACCCGATCGTGTAGTGCAGCAGGATCGGAAACACCCGCTCGGCATCGACCTCCGAGAAGCCCGCGTCCTCGAGTGTGCGCAAGGTCAGTTCCACGGTGCGCCACATGGCTTCATCGCTGACATAGGTTCCGGCCAGCACCCTCGCCCCGTCCCGATAGCGCAGCATCGACCGGCGCAACCGTGCGGCCAGCGCCACCACCCAGTCCTGCCAGTCCTCCCCCTGTCGCGGTGCCTCGACCCCCTCGACAGCGGCGACGAAGAGCCGCCTGGCCATCGCATCGAGCAGTTCGCGCTTGTTCTTGACATGCCAATACAGCGCGGGCGCCTGCACATCCAGGGCCGCGGCCACCTTCCGCATGGTCAGCCCGTCGAGACCGACCCCGTCGAGCAGACCCAATGCCGCCTCGGCGATCACCTTCGCATCGATCTTCACCGCCACCTCCTGCCGTTCCATTCTTGACAGCTTAACAATGTTCTGCTCTCCTTAACAACGTTAAATCATTTAACAACGTTAAGGAGAGCGGACATGGAAACGACCGATGTGGTGATCGCCGGCGCCGGACCGACCGGGCTGATGCTGGCCTACGAACTGCGCCTGGCCGGTGTGGACGTCGCGCTCGTCGACGGACTTCCGGCGCGTACCGGCGAATCGCGGGCGGGCGGCATCCACGCCCGCACCATGGAAATGCTCGATCAGCGCGGCCTGCTCGACGACCTGTTCCCGCTCGGCCGCGCCATGCAGGCCGGGCACTTCGGCGGGCTGCGCATGGACTTCAGCGACTTCGATACCCGCTACCCCTTCACCCTGGCCGTCCTGCAGTCGGTAATCGAACGCGAACTCGACCGGCACGCAACCGAACTCGGCGCGACCGTGCAGTGGGCTGC
Source organism: Nocardia sp. NPDC049707 (assembly GCF_040674855.1). Classification (NCBI taxonomy): domain Bacteria; kingdom Bacillati; phylum Actinomycetota; class Actinomycetes; order Mycobacteriales; family Nocardiaceae; genus Nocardia; species Nocardia sp. NPDC049707. The sequence continues at coordinate 72,486 of NZ_JBFANN010000009.1, forward strand.
ACCGGTCGTCGGCTTCGATCAGGACGCGGCGGGCGTCGAGGTGGAAATCGGCGGTCCGAATCCCCGCCGGATTCGCGCGGCCTACCTGGTCGGCTGCGATGGCGGCCGCAGCGCGGTGCGCAAGCTGGCGGGCATCGACTACGTCGGCACCGACGCAACGGTGACGGGCATGCTCGCCGATGTCGAACTGACCGATCCGCCTGCGGGGACCGTCTTCGCACACCGCGCCGGTGCGGGTGACTTCTCGGCGATCCAATTCGAGCCCGGCTGGTACCGACTGCTCGTACAGCGCCACGATCTCGTCCTGAAGCGCGACGCCGAACTGAGCTTCGAGGACTTCCGCGCCAACTTCACCGAACTCGCCGGCACCGACTTCGGTATGCACAGCCCACGCTGGATCTCGCACTACGGCGACGCCGCCCGCCAGGCCGACCGGTACCGCGTTGGCCGCGTCTTCCTGGCCGGGGATGCCGCGCACATCCACTACCCAGCGGGCGGTCAGGGCCAGAACCTGGGGCTGCAGGATGCGATGAATCTCGGCTGGAAGCTCGCCGCCACCTTGCGCGGCAACGCATCCGACGAGCTCCTCGACACCTACGAGTCCGAGCGCCACCCCATTGCCGCCCGCGTCCTGCACAACACCCGCGCCCAGACCGCACTCGGGCGCCCCGGCCCACACACCGACGCACTGCGCGACATCATGAGCGATCTGATCGATATGGACCAGGTGCGCCACCGCCTCGGCCTGATGATCAGCGCACTCGATATCCGCTACGACATCAAGGGCGAACACCCGCTCATCGGCCGCCGCGTCCCGGATGCCGACATCACCACCGCGGCGGGCGCGACCCGGGTCCACGAACTCCTCCGTGCGGGCCGCCCAGTGCTGCTCATGCTCGACGGAAACGATCTTCCGGCGCGGCCCGAATGGCACGACCGGATCGAAATCGTTGCCGCCACCAGGCACAGCAAGCAGTGGACTATCCCGGGCGTCGGCGAGATCCCGACCCCCGCCGTTGTCCTGCTGCGACCGGACGGCTACGTCGCCTGGGCGAGCGAGAAACCCGACGCCGCGGGATTGCCCGAGGCGCTCACCGTTTGGGTCGGCGCACCGGCCTGATCGATATCCCTGCCCTTTTCCGCCCACCATGTCCAATTTGCGAAATTTGTCGCAAATTAGCGCATCGTAAATTGCCGAGCGCAAAGTCTGGTCGATCTTGTTCCGTAGTGGGTATTCAATTGATCTTGATGACTCGGGATGGACACTGGCATCACAAGGACACGGCTCGAAAATCCGCCGGAGAAAGATCAAAAACGTTGCCCAGCAAAGGCGTTGTTGATGTGTATGCTATCGATCAATCACGATCCACTACGAGGTGGGCTGATGACCGAGGACGGTGTCGAAGTGGATATCAATGCACTCCGAATGCGCCGTGCGACTGTCTTCGCATTAGGCGTCGGCGTACTGACTCTGGCGGCGGCCGGGGCACTCGACCGACTGCTGCTCGGCCTGTTCATCTGCATCGGACTCGGACTCGGTTGGTTGAATGCGCAACTGACCCGATTGACGGTCAACCGCGTCGCCGACGCCGAGAAACCGAGGAAACAGGGCCTCTACCTCTCCTCGGCGACTCGACTGATCGCAATAACCGGCGGTTCGCTCGCCGTGGGGTTCCTGGCAAGGCCGCATGGCATCGGAATCTTCTTCGGCATGGCCGCCTTTCAAGTGATTCTGGTGTTGGTCACCGTCTTGCCTGAAGTGAAGGAGCTTCGCCAGCAATCATGACGAATCAACTCGCCTTCATCGCCCGATCGGCGCTTCCGGTCCTCGCCCAGGAAGCGCCCGCCGAAGAGCCGAAAATTAAGGTCGGCGAACATGCGGTCGCGCATCTGTGGGGTATGGACTTCAATGTCGACACGATCATTTCGACCGCCATCGCAGCGGCGATCGTGCTCGGCTTGGCGTTCTACCTGCGGGCCAAGCTGACATCGGGCGTCCCCAACGGCGTGCAGCTGTTCTTCGAGACCGTGACGGTCCAGATGCGCAACCAGGTGGAAAGCGCCATCGGCATGAAGGTCGCGCCGTTCGCGCTGCCCTTGGCCGTCACGCTCTTCATCTACATCCTGTTGTCGAACTGGTTGTCCGTGCTGCCAGTGCAGTATGGACACGGCGAATTGATCGCACCGCCCGCATCGGATGTCAATTTCGTCTATGCGCTGGCCCTGTTCGTCTTCATCATGTATCAGGGTGCTGGTGTATATCGACGCGGCCCGGGTGGGCATGCCAAACAGTTGCTGAAGGGCCATACCGGATGGGGCCCGATGGTTTTCATCAATGTCATCGAGGAAGTCGCCAAACCGCTCTCACTGTCGCTGCGATTGTTCGGCAACATGTTCGCTGGCGGCGTTATGGTCTCGGTGATCGCGCTGTTCCCGTTCTGGATCAGTTGGGGACCGAATGCCATCTGGAAACTCTTCGATCTGTTCGTCGGAGCGATCCAGGCATTCATCTTCTCGCTGTTGACCGTCCTCTACTTCAGCCAGTCGATGTCGCTGGAGGACGAACACTAGCCCCGGCGGCCGCTGTCGGGTCGCTCGAAACAACAAAAGATCGGCGCCGCCGATCGAGTTCAGTAGAGAACAGGAAGTGAAAAATGGCAGACGCAACCACGGCGGCCATCGTCCAGGGCGCGCTCATCGGCGGCGGCATTATTATGGGCGGTGGCGCCATCGGCGCGGGAATCGGTGACGGACTCGCCGGCGCCGCGTTGATCAACGGCGTTGCCCGTCAGCCGGAAGCCGAGGGTCGCCTCCGCGGTAACTTCTTCCTGACCGTGGGTCTGGTCGAGGCGGCGTACTTCATCAATCTAGCGTTCATGGCGCTTTTCGTATTCGCTACTCCAGGTAAGTAATTCAGTATGACTCCGCGAACGGATGTTGTTGCCGAGGGGAACTTCCTCATTCCCAACGGCACATTCTTCGCCGAGCTGTTGATCTTCCTGATCGTGCTCGGGGTCATGTGGCTGTTCGTCGTTCCGCCGATACGTAAGGTATTGGCGGAACGCGAGGCGAGAGTCGCGGAGACCGCGGTCGACAACAAGGAAGCCAAAGCCTTGTTCGCCGACGCCGAAGCGAAATATCAGGCGGCCGTCGCGCAGGCGCGCAGTGAAGCGGTCGGGATCAGGAACCAGGCAAGGCACGAGGGCCGAATTATCCTCGAGCAGTTGCGAAGTGAGGCGCAGGAGGAGGCCGACAGGATCGTCGCGGAATCCGCGACGGAACTGCGGGCCCAGGCGGATCAAGTGGCCGCTGAGCTGCGTGAGGCTGTCGAACCGCTCGCCGAGACATTGGCCGATCGTGTGCTCGGCATCAAGGATCGGCACGCCGGCTTCAGCGCCGGCCATCAGTCAGAACGAGCGTAGCCAATGAACCTCAACAGCGGCATCCTTGCCGAAGGGGCCATCCGCGCAGCCCAGTCCGAGGACTCGGGCATCTTCCACATCACCTTCGACTGGCCGATCTTCTTCAGCCAGCTCTTCGGTTTCGCAGTCATCATCTTCGTCATCGTCAAATATGTGGCACCGCCGGTCAAACGGCTGATGACGAAGGCGCAGAACAATATTCAGAAACAGATCGAGGAGAACCAACAGGCGGCGGACCGCCTCGTCGAGGCCAAACGATCCTATGACAACGCGGTCACCGACGCCCAGGCCGAACTCGAGCACATTCGCGAGGACGCGCGCGCCGACGCCGAGCGCATCATCGCCAAGATGCGCGAATTCGCCGATGCCGAGGTCGCCCGGGTCCGCAGCCAGGGCCGCGATCAGATCGCGCAGATGCGCACCCAGCTCATCCGCGATCTGAAGGAGGAGCTCATCACCACAGTGATGGACAGCACCGAGGAAAAGGTCCGCTACGAGATCAGCGCCACCCACGTGGCGGCCGATAGCATCGACAAATTCCTCGAGGACCTCGAGGCCATGGCCAACGCGGAGCCGCCGGTCCGACGCCGCGCCCAGCCCTGGGCGCTGTGAATCCGGGTGGTCGCCGGACCGCATGCCCTGGCATGCTGGCCGCGTGACCACCGCGCAGATCACGGTCGATTTCGCGCCCGAATTGCGGCTGTTCGTCGCGGCCGCACAGCGGCACGGTCCCTCCGCCGTGCCGATCGACAGCGTGTCGACGCTCGGACATATCGTGGAATCGCTCGGCGTACCGCTCACCGAGGTCGGCGAGCTGCTGGTCGACGGTCGGTCGATGAGCCCGGCGCAGCTGCCCGCCGACGGCGCGGTGGTATCGGTGCGCGCCGTGGTGCGCCCACAACGATTCGCGGAACCGATGCGATTCCTGCTGGATATCCATCTCGGCACCCTGGCGCGGCGACTGCGGTTGCTCGGTGTGGACACCGCCTACGAGAATCCGGATATCGGTGACGCCGCCCTCGCCACGCGTTCGGCGACCGAACATCGGATCCTGCTCTCCCGCGATCGCGGCCTGCTGCGCCGCCGCGAAATCTTCGCGGGCGCATACATTTACAGCCACCGCCCGGCCGAACAACTCGACGACGTCCTCTCTCGTTTCGCACCACCCCTGGCCCCATGGACCCGCTGCACCGCCTGCAACGGCCCACTCCGCATAGCGGAGAAACAAACCCTGCGCGGCCACCTACCAAGCGACACCGAACGCACCTACAACGCCTTCGCCCAATGCCTGGACTGCGGCCGAACCTACTGGAAGGGCGCCCACCACGCCCGCCTGGACGACATCGTCACCCACGCCCTCGAGAACTTCGGCACCAGCCCATGATGGGGCGCACTTACTCGCGCCCCGCCCGCACGCCGCCCACGGTTTCCTACGCCGCGCACGAACCGTGCGCGCCGCGCGAATCGGTGCGCGGGAGGCGCTCAGGCTCCGAAGGTGCCTTCCACGCGGCTGCGGGAGCCGGGGTGGACGAGGCTCACCAGGGCAGTGGCGTACCAGGTGTGGCGGCGGATCTGGAGGAACGGTTCAGTGCGGCGGATGCGCAGTAGCCGGCAGTCCTCCTGAGTGCCCTGTACCGCCTCGACGACGTGTTCGCCGCGGCCGAGTGCGGCCACCTCGCTGAGGTACCGGTTCGGGGTGAGCTCAGCGAAATTCTGGTCGAGGTAGCCGGGTGCGGGCGCGGGGTCGACGTAGCGGTCCGCCACCTGGACAGGCACCTCGTCGTCGAAATGCATCAGCAGCGAATGGAATACCGAATGGTTCGGCCCATCGTCGAGCACAGCAGTTGCGGCAACTCGTGCTCGCGCGCGAACCCGCTTGTCCCCCTGCCGAGTTGGACAAACGCGCAGGTTTGCGGCTGAACGGCTACGAGGCGTGGTGCGTCGGGTGGTAGTGCTCCCAGGCGTCGGCCAGTGCCTTGCGTACGTCCGCGGGCAGGTAACCCCGGATTTCGGCACACAGATGGACGCTGTTCCCGCAGTCATCACACCAGATCCGGACAGTGCGCGGGTCCTTGGCGACAGCGTTGGCGATCCAGTCGGCGCGCATATTCCCGTGGTCGACGGTGGCCACCCATCTGTCCCCATAACCATCGACATCCTGATGGATGGCATTGACCATGGTCACCGCGAACATCGGATTAGGCTGAGCCCTCTTCTTCGTCATAGCGGTAAACCTCCAGCCCGGTCGAGCGATATGTTCGTGCGACTTCAGCAACCCGTTGGTGACCGGTTGCTTCGCGACGCAGAAAGCAACCGTAACCCCGGCCGACGTGCCCGGCAAGAGGCCGATTTCGGGTGGAAACCGAAGGGAATCCGCAGGTAAAGAGATCGCAAAGGCGTTAGACCTGTTGACGATACGGCGCGGCGGCGGCCCGTGCCGGCGCGCTGAACGCCTGTCTGATCTGTGGCCACAGCAATCGATCCAGACACGAGTATTCGGGGAAGAATCCGTTGCAGTCCGCATTGCGCGGCCCGATCTCCAACAGCAGCGCCGCCACACCCAGCGCGCTATGCGCCTGATCCGGGCTCGTTCCCGAGATGGGATAGCCGACGGTGTCGACCGAAGTGCCGGATGAGAATCCGGCCGGTGCGATCCGCGCGGCCGGATTCCGCAGTTGCGCGGCATTCTCGGGCGCGGCCACCGACGGTGTGATCACATGACAAGCCACGAGAACGACCGCCGCCCGATGCAATACGCGGACAGGTCCTCCCCGCCATGCACGTCAGACCACCTTGTCCGCCAACGGTTTCCGCCGTCGGTCAGGGGAAGGGGTTGGGCACGAAGGGGACTCCGGATCGCGGCGGCGCGCCAGCGGGAATCGGATCGAGCGTTCGGCCGAGTGCTGGCGCAGGGCCGACCAGCCGTGCCTGCGTAGGTGTATCCACGCCGCGATCAGGACGATGAGGAATTCGATGACGTAGCCGTTGATCAGTACCTTGGTGACCGGCCACCACGGCGGCAGCAGGAACACCCCGACCGACACCCACGTCTTGCTCCAGTGGTAGCTCCACGAGGCGGTCACGGTGAACAGCACCGCCGCCGCCACCCACCAGCGCCAGTTGTCCAGCCCCTTGTGCACGAGGAAGACGAACAGCGGCACGAACCACACCCAGTGGTGTCCCCAGGAGAACGGCGACACCGCGCACGCGGTGAGACCGGCCAGAGTGATCGACAGCAGCCGCTCACCACGCTGATACAGCGCCGACGTGACGATCAGGCTGGCGACCGCGACCGAGCCCGCGATGAGCACCCACAACCACATCGGCGCGGGCCCACCGAGCAGATGCGCGATGACGCCACGAATGGACTGGTTGGCCGGGTGGTTGTCCACGGCGATCCGGTTGGACTGGAAGAACGTCGAGGTCCAGTACTGCCGGGAATCGGTGGGCAGGATCACCCAGGCGAAGGCGACCGAGGCGACGAAGGTGACGCACGCGGTCACCGCCGAGCGCCACTGCCGCAGGGCCGCGAGGTAGGCGACGAAGTAGATCGGGGTGAGTTTGATGCCCGCCGCGAGTCCGACGCCGATGCCGAGCAGCTTGCTTCGTTCCGCGCGTAGCGCGTCCAACAGCACCAGCAGCATCAACACCAGGTTGATCTGCCCGAAGTAGAGCGTCTGGCGGACCGGCTCGATGAATGCCAAGGTAGCCGCGATCAGCACGCTGACCACCACCAGCCGAGTCGTGATCCGATAGCCCAGCAGCCGCCAGCTGAGCAGCACACAGGCGATGAGCACCGAGAGATTGAACACCAGCCAGGTGTTCGTCACGTACCCCCACGGCACCAGGTAGATCGGCACGAACGCGATCGTGGAGAACGGCGTGTAGGTGTACAGCAGGTCGCGCATGGTCGGTTCGGTGTACAGCGGCAGACCGTGCACGATGCGAAACGCACCGTCCCGATAGATGTGCACATCGAGGCCACCAACCAGGAATCCGCCCTTGTCCAGGAAGGGATCAATGGTGGTGAAGAGCAGGATCGCCGACAGCACGGCGCTCCCGGCGAGCAGGTATATCGCTGGTCCCGTACGCGGAAACTCCAGCTTCCGGGTGTCTCGCACCGATCCGCTACAACCGAGGCAATACCGTCGCAGGATTGGCGGTACAGGATCCTGCTGGGTGATAAGACCTCATGACTGGACCGATCCATCCCTTCATCCCGCACCAGCTGTACTACGGCGATAGCCAAATTCTTCAACGTACGTAATGACCCGAGCCTGCATCATGCCCCCGAAGTACCGGGGCAAGCAAGCTGCTGGATCATCGTTGCCTGCTGGCCCTGGCCCGCCTGCGCTCCGCCTGTAGTTCGGCGAGTTCTTGTTCGAGCATCTCGGCGATGCGGAACTGTCCGGTGTCGTGAATATCGGGGGTGCGAACCACTTGCAGGTGCGAATCCGGCTCGGCGGATGCGTTGCCCTTGGCGCGCGCGTTCGCGTTCTCGGTTGTCCTGCTGTCCTTCCTGCCCTCGAGCGAACTGGGCTTGCGCGCCGTCGCCGCAGCCGAACCATTACCCCTTCGCAGTGCCGACACAACCGACTTGCTCTCCGCGGCCGGGTTTTCCGTGCTGGCCGCGGCCGGCTTGCGCGCGGGCGCCTTGGCCGGCGGTGGTGGGGTCTCGACCTTCGCGACCGGCTTGGTCTCGTCCGCGGTGATCGGCTCCGGATCGGCCGGTGCGAACGGGTTGTTCTTCGCGACAACCGGCTTCGCGACCACCGCCTTCGCGGCCACTGGCGCCGCCGGCTCCTTCACGACCGCCGGACGGGGCTCGGTCTTCGCGGGCGCGGGCCGTCGCTCGGGCGCCGCATTGTCCGGCGCCTGGCCGTTGGTCGGCACGCGACGCTTCTCAGGTGCGTCCGAGACATCCTGTGCGACCGGGTTTTCCCCGTCGACCGACTCCTCGACGGTGACCTCTTCGGCCTCCACGATCGCGTCGACTTCCAGCTCGGCGTCTTGTTCCGCACCTTCGGCGCTGGCCAGCGCCTCCTGTTCCGCGGACTCCTTCTCCGCCCCCGGCGCCACCAGGGCCGCCTGGGTGTTCGCGCGATAGGACGCGATCGATGGCATCGTCCGCTTGAGTTGTTCGGCCGGATCGGGCAATTCGCGGACCTGCTCGGTGGCCCGGTAGATGGCCAAACCGTAGCGTGCGCTCGCCGCGTCGTGGATGAGCAGGGCGACACCGATCATCACCGGCGCGACCGCGTGCACACCGGACTCGTACCATTCCCCGTCCCGCAGGTACGGGTAGGTATTGAGCGTGACAGTCAGTGCCAGCAGGGCGATTTCGGCCGCGGCGACCTGTCGGCGATTGTCGATCACGCCCCACTCGGCGACCTTATTGGTGCCGACCATGATGATGATCAAGCAGACGCTGATCATCGCCTCGATGAGATAGCTGAACCAGTACAGCGGATCGCCCGGCCCACCCGGCGCGATGTTGTGTTGCACATTGACCGCAGACCACAGCATGCCCGCCGCCACCACGCCCGCGAGCGCGCGCAGTGACCATCCGCGGTGCCGGTACAGCGACGCCAATTTGGCGTGCGGGCTGGACTCCCGCCGCTGTGCCGCAATTGCCTTGCGGGCTACCAATAGATCTCTGATGTCGGCCTTCTCGATCGCTTCGGTGGTCTGCCTAGCGCGGTCGGCCGCGGCGGCCGCGGCCTGGACCTGTTTCCATCGCTGCGCGCGATCCTCGCCGCGAATCTTCTCCGCGAGCTCACGCTCGGCGACTAGTTCATCCTCGGAGAGCGCCTCGGTCAGCGCGGGATCGAACTGGTAGGCCAGTCGGCCCCGAGCCCGCTCGACCCTTCTCGCGAGCTGTCCGACCTCGTCCTCGACGGGATGATGCTCGATGGTCAATTCGACTCCCAGCGGGAGAGATTCGATGGCAGACAAATGATCACGCGTGGGAACGACACCAGACATTCATAGTCGATCCACCGTTGCCAGCGAAACTATCAATTCGCCGCCGGTGGGTCGTCATGCGGCGTGCCGCGCGCGACACACGCATCCGAAGTTTCGATTCAACGACGATTCGGTACTCCGGAATGCCGCCCACGCTGCGCGGAACGTACGGTTCACCGGCCCGGATTCGCTGCGGCCGCTTGCCACAAGCAGACAGCCAACCAGTCGGTTCGTCCAGGGGTGCCGACACATTCAGGCGTGTCGATCACTCCGCGTCATGCGGTTTCGCTGCACACGCTGACGTGAACCCAGCCCACAACATCGCCGCACGCGGTGTGGCGGCTGGGCAGTGGGTCACACTGCCGACGACGTGGCCAACCCACGCCCGGACGCGGGCCGAAGCTCCTACAAGACAGAGAAGTTGACCTCCGCCTCCCAGCCTCGGGCAGGCCGCGAACGAATGCGGCGAGATCAGTTGGCATGCGGCGATCATCCTCGGGGACCGCTGCCGGGCCCGTTCAGGCCGCGACCGACAGTGCCTCATGCCAGTGCCAGGTGTCGGTGTATTGATGCAGGGCGAACAGCTTTCCGTCGGCGATATGCCAGATGTGGGCGAATTCGGCGGCCACATGCTTGCCGGTGGCGCGCGCGGTACCGCGGTAGTGGCCGGTCACGATGACGGTGTCCGGATGGGCGTCGAACCATTCCTCGGCGAAGGGCGCGATCTCGTATTCGCGGAATACCGGCTGCCAGATGCCCGCGAACGCCGCTTGCGGGCTGTGTGCCTGCGTGACGGTCACGCTGGGCATACCGGGGGCCACCCACGCCTGGAAGCGCGGATGCAATGCGTCGAGGAGGCCGACGGCGTCTCCGGATTGCGTTGCTTTGTAGAACTTCTCGACTACGTCTCGATTGGCCATATCCTCACATTAGAGGGATCGTTCTATATCGACCAGCGGCCGCGGCCGGTGATCCGCGGCACAACCCAGGCGCGAATGAGTTCTGCGCCGAGCGGAGCAGCGCCGAGCGAGCGGCCACGCTGACTCGCCAGTTGGTGCGGATGCTGTATCGCAGTGCGAGAACGCCTGCGGCCGAGCCGATCATGGCGAGGCAAGCGACCCACAGTCCGGCTACTGTCGCAGACGGGCGTGCGACTTCGGAGAGGCCGAGCCGGGAGAGGTTGGTAGCTGATGGGTGTTGGTGGTCTTCGCGTGGCCTCGGTTATCGCCGCCGCGGTTGTGCTCGGGACCGGATCCGTGCTGGCCGGACCTCGTTCGAACGCGGCACCTCCGGAACCCGGATCGGTGGTGACCGGGGATGGTTCGAGGATTACCGGGGTCCGGATTCGGGATGATCGGCATCTCACGTTGACGGCGTATTCGGGGGCGATGGGGAAAGAGTTTTCGGTGGAGGTGCAGCGCCCTGCGGATAGCAGCGTGCCGCGGCCGACGTTGTATCTGCTGGCCGGGGTCGATGGTGGGGTCGATGGGGCGACGTGGACCACGAAGACCGATGTCATGGGATTTTTCGCGGATAAGAATGTCAATGTGGTGCAGCCGCTCGGTGGGGCATACAGCTATTACGCCGATTGGCGGGCAGCGGATCCGGTGCTGGGGGTCAATAAGTGGCAGACGTATTTGACCCAGGAATTGCCGCCGTTGATCGATGCCGCATTGGGCACCAATGGGCGCAATGCCATTGCAGGGATCTCCACTTCGGGTACATCGGTGCTTTCGCTGGCGATTTCGCGTCCTGGGCTGTACAAGTCGGTCGGCGCATTCAGCGGGTGCGCGCAGATCAGTGATGCGGTCGGGCAGGCGTTCGTCGGGCTGTCGGTGCGCAAGGGTGGTGGCGATCCGGTGAATCTGTATGGGCCGGAGCAGGATCCGATGTGGGCGGCGAATGATCCGTATGTCAATGCCGAAGGCCTGCGCGGACTGAATTTGTATCTGTCGGCGGGGAGCGGATTGCCCGGGCCGTATGACAATCCCGCCGATCCGCATACCCAGAGTTGGGCAGAGGGCGGGCTGCCCCTCCAGGTGACGATGGGTGGTGCGATCGAGGGCGCCACGGCCTGGTGCACGCGCAACCTGCGGGATCGGCTGCATGAACTCGGCATTCCCGCCACCTACGACCTCGAACCCACCGGCACCCACTCCTGGGGGTATTGGGAACGCGCACTGAAGGATTCATGGCCGGTTCTCGCTGACGGACTGGGCACCTGACGTCTCAGCTTCGCACTCGGATTCGGCGCGACCACGGATCGACAACACCCGCGTTGGCATATATGACACAATACTCATATGACTCTCAAACGCACTATGGTCTACGCGGAAGCGAGCGATCTGGCTGTCATCAAGGAGGCGGCGGCACGAAGCAACGTCAGCGAGGCCGAGATCATCCGCAATGCGATCCATCTGGCAGCCCTGCGCGTACAACGTCGATCGGAGCCGCTGCGGCTGAGACGATTCGCCAGCGGCGATCCCGCGCTGGCCGAACGCGTCGACGATTACCTCGCCGACGACTTCGGCCGCGACACAGAACAGCCATGATTCTCAGCATCGAGGGCCCCGGGATTGTTGTTGCTGACACCTCCGGCCTGATCGCTGCGTTTGATACCTCGTCACCAGACAGTGACGGCGCGTTTCACGTTCTCGAAACAGCGGGTTTGGTCGTGCTCTCGCCCCTTGCGCTCGCTGAACTCGACCACGTCGCCCGCCGGGCCGTCGGACGTCAGGTCTCCATCAACATGATCGAGGACCTCACCGCACAAGCACGCACAGAACACTTCGAGATTGCGACGGTGACGCCCGACGTACTCGACCAGGCGAACGCCGTCCGCAGGCTGTACCCGTCGTTGCGTCTCGACCTCGCCGACGCCGTCATCGTCGCGTTAGCCGCCGACTACGAAACCAACGCTGTCCTCACCTTCGACCGGCGCGACTTCCGAGCTCTAACGCCGCTCACTCAGCACAAGACCTTTCGCGTGCTGCCCGACGATCTCTGATACCTCGGCACATGCCCTGCATCGGGCATCGCACAGCCGAACGGCCACCAGCTGCGCGGATCCCGGCGTGGGCGAGATCTCCATCAGGTGGATGGACAGATGCGGCGCACCGGATGCGTCCGTCCCTCGGCGGTCGCCAACACCCGTTCCGGCACCGCTTCGGCCTCGAGGCTTGCAGCGGGCGCACCGCATCAACGCGTCGGCGAACAGCACCACGGCATCGAAAACATGCTGGTGGTTTCCGCTCGCCACAGTCACTCTCCTAGGCTTTAGCACGAGTGGATCCGGCATACATGCCGCAATACTTGTATTGGCACTCGGCGACATCTCTAGCTCCTAGGAGGATTCGTGTCCGAAACCGTGCGTGGCGTGATCGCCCGGAGCAAGGGTGCACCGGTCGAACTCGTCGATATCGTGATCCCGGATCCAGGGCCGCACGATGTGGTGGTTCGCATCCAGTCCTGCGGGGTGTGCCACACCGATCTGCACTACCGCGAGGGCGGTATCAACGACGAATTCCCGTTCCTGCTCGGGCACGAGGCCGCGGGCATCGTGGAGACCGTCGGGGATGCGGTAGCCCATGTTGCGGCGGGCGATTTCGTCATCCTGAACTGGCGCGCGGTCTGCGGTGAATGTCGCGCGTGTAAGCGCGGCCGCCCGTGGTACTGCTTTGCCAGCCACAATGCCAGCAAGAAGATGACCCTCACCGATGGCACCGAACTCAGCCCCGCCCTCGGCATCGGCGCATTCGCGGATAAGACGCTGGTGCACGAGGGTCAGTGCACCAAGGTCGACCCGGAAGCCGATCCGGCCGTCGTCGGACTGCTCGGCTGCGGCGTCATGGCGGGTATCGGCGCGGCGATGAATACCGGCAATGTGTCGCGTGGCGATACCGTCGCGGTCATCGGCTGCGGCGGTGTCGGCGATGCCGCCATCGCGGGTGCGCGACTGGCCGGCGCGCGGACCATTATCGCGATCGACCGCGATCCCCAGAAGCTCAGCTGGGCAACGGAATTCGGCGCCACCCACACGATCGACGCGACCAAAGCCGATGTCGTCGAGCAAATCCAGGCATTCACCGACGGCTTCGGCGCGGATGTGGTCATCGACGCGGTCGGCCGCCCGGAAACCTGGAAGCAGGCCTTCTACGGACGCGACCTGGCGGGCACCGTCGTGCTGGTCGGTGTCCCGACCCCGGATATGACCATCGATATGCCGCTGATCGACCTGTTCTCCCGTGGCGGCGCGCTGAAATCCTCCTGGTACGGCGACAGCCTGCCCGAACGCGATTTCCCGATGCTGGTCGATCTGTACCGGCAGGGCCGACTTCCCTTGGAACGCTTCGTCACTGAGCGCATTGCCCTGGACCAGGTCGAAAAGGCCTTCTCCGCAATGCATGCCGGTGCGGTACTGCGTTCGGTGGTGGTCTGGTGAGCCTGCGCATCGACCGGATCGTCACCTCCGGCACCTTCGCACTCGACGGCGGTACCTGGGATGTCGACAACAATGTGTGGTTGATCGGCGACGATACCGAGGTGGTGATCGTCGACGCGGCACATGATGCGCGCGCGATCATCGAGGCCGTCGGCAATCGCAATGTCCGTGCGGTCGTCTGCACCCACGGTCACAACGACCACGTCACCGTCGCACCGGAACTCGCGAATCGGCTCGACGCCCCGATCCTGCTGCATCCGAGCGACGATCCGCTCTGGCGCATGACTCACCCCGATGTCGACTACGAATCGCTGGCCGACACGCAGCGAATCACCGTGGCGGGCACCGATATCGAAGTCCTGCACACCCCCGGCCACTCCCCCGGCTCGGTCTCCCTGCACCTGCCCGAGGCCACCGCCCTTTTCACCGGCGACACCCTGTTCAACGGCGGCCCCGGCGCCACCGGCCGCTCGTTCTCCGACTTCGACACCATCATCGATTCCATCCGAGACCGACTCCTGACCCTCCCGGCGGAAACGACCGTCCACACCGGCCACGGCGACGGCACCACCATCGGCGCCGAAAAACCCGCACTGGCCGACTGGATCGCCCGCGGCCACTGAGCCCGGGGCAGGCACCTCCTCAGACATCTATCCTCTGCGACGCACCGGGCCGTTCAGTGCCGAGCGACATCGGTCCAGAAGGCGACAAGGTCGGCGCAGACGCGGGCCGGGAGCTCCGCGTCCGGTAGATGGCCGACACCCTCGTACACCGCGGTGCGCGCGTCCAATTCCTCGGCATAGCGTTCATGAACGCTCGGCGGCCAGAGATCGCCGGAGTTGCCGTAGGCGAGCAGGATCGGCAGGCCGATGGCGCGCAGGGCGGCGGTGTAGTCGGTCGGGCCTTCCATGGCCCGCATGATGCCGACCATATTGGCCTTCTTGGTCGTAAAGATACGGTTCCGCAGGAATTCGAGCTGGGCGGGTGGGACCAGTGCCGCAAAACTCTGCCGCAGCTGCTCCCACAGCGCTTGCTGGCCACCGCTTTCGATGAGTTGGGCGACCAATTGCGGTGGCGCGAAGGTGATATCGGAGGGCGCCGACGGTCCGGAGGCGAGCAGGGTGAGGCTGCGGAAGCGGTCCGGGTGGGCGGCAAGAGCAGCGCGCGCGACGTAGCCGCCGAATGAATAGCCCACCAGGTGAACAGGTGTGCGGTCCGAGATCTGGTCGACGACGAGAACCAGGTCATCGGCGAAATCGGCCATGGTGTATCCCGATACGTCATCGGGACCGTCGGATTGCCACTGTCCGCGCTGATCGTAAGCGACACAACGGAATCCGGCTGCGGACAGTATCGGCAGCATGGGCTCGAAGTCCTCTTTGGAGCCGGTGAAGCCGGGGACCAGTAACACCGTGCCGTGCACCTCGACGCCATGCGGCGGCGCGGATTCCCAGGCGGCGAGCGTGCCCGCCCCGCCACGCAGGGTGCAGGATGTGGAGTGCGCGGTGGCGTGACTCATCGGTTTCCTCCATCGGCGTGCTCGGCACTTATGCGGCAACACCGGGTATTTTAACCGAACGAGCATTCGGGATTGTTATTTATTCGAGATATTTCAGAATAAGGTCATCGGTTCGGTCGGGATGGGTTCGGGCAGCGGCTCGAGTTCGGGCAGGCAGGCGCGGACCTCGTCGTGGAAGCGGCGGGCGAGGTGTAGCGAGGAAGCATTGTCCGGGGTGTGGATGAAAACCGTGGGTGAGCGGCCCTCGCGCAGCCATGCGCTGACGATCTCGAGCCACGGCTGCCAGCCGGCAACCGTGCGCTCGGCCGAATCGCGCCCGTGATAGCGGACGATCGGGTACTCCGTGAGCGCTCGGGTGCGGCGCGGCACCCGTGGTTTCTTCGCTCGCGCCTCGGCCTCCGCGGCACTCTCCGCGGGTCCGTCGAAAAGCACCCTGGTGTCGAAGGGCACCCATTCGGCGCCGACGCGCGCGAGCACGTGCTCCAATTGCCGTGCTGCGCTGTCACTTTCGAAGAATGCCGGATGCCGGACCTCGACGGCGGATCGATACGAGCCGGGCAGTGTGCGCAGGAATCCGGCCAATGTCCCGAGCTCGGTCGGACCGAACGAGCCAGGCAACTGCACCCACAGCGCATGGATGCGTGGGCCGAGCGGCTCCATCGCATCCAGGAAGGCGCGCAGTTCGGGCTCCGCACCGTGCAGCCTGCGCTCATGCGTGATCGGCTTGGGCAGTTTGATGACGAATCGGAAGTCGGGATCGGTCTGCTTCGCCCATGACTCCACCGTGTTGCGCGTCGGCGTCGCGTAGAACGTCGTATTGCCTTCCACCGCAGTGCACCACGAGGCATAGTGCCGCAACCGCTCGGCCGGAACCGGTTGATACTCCTGCCATGCCGCGTGCGTCCACATCGCACATCCCACGTGAAGCCGCATGACAGCGACGCTAACGCACCCACCGGCTACCCGTCCGGGCGGTCGGCCGTGGTCACGTACGCTGACGGCGGCAACTCCACACCTTGGGAAAGAGATCATGACGCGGTTCGAGAACGTCAGTGTGGCCAAGAAGGCCAATGTGTACTTCGACGGCAAGTGCATCAGCCACAGCATCGAGCTGGCCGATGGCACCACAAAGTCGGTCGGTGTCATCCTGCCGTCCACTCTGACGTTCAATACGGTCGAGCCGGAGATCATGGAGCTGATCCAGGGCGAGTGCACGGTCACCCGGGCGGGCGAGACCGAAGCCGTGACCTATCGCGGCGGCGAATCGTTCGAGGTGCCGGGCAATAGCTCATTCGAGATCGAAGTGGTTTCGACGGTGCACTATGTGTGCCACTTCGGCTGAGCCGGTCAGCCCGGAGGGTCTCAGGCTGTTGTGCCGAGTGCCTCGGCCCGCGCCGGAGCAAAGGAATCGGCCACCGCGGTCAGCACCTGCGCGCACCCGGCATCGACGGTGAGCGTGGCGAGTTCATCGCCCCGGGTCCGGCCACGGTTCACGATGGCGACCGGCTTGCCCTGTTTCGCCGCATATCGCACGAACCGCAGCCCGGACATCACCGTCAACGACGATCCCGCCACCAATAGCGCGTCCGTCGCCTCGACCAACTCGAATGCGGCGGCCACGCGCTCCTTGGGGACGTTCTCCCCGAAGTACACGATGTCCGGTTTGAGCATCCCGCCGCACCGTGCGCAGTCCACCATCCGAAAACTCGCGGTATCGGCCACCACCGCATCCGCATCGGGCGCGACCTCCACCCCGGTCGCCGTCGCCGACGCCGCGAAACCCGGATTCGCCGCCTCCAACCGCTCGGCCAAGGTCATCCGGGAGATCAGCGCCTCGCAGCCGAGGCACCGCACGCGCGCATACGTCCCGTGTAGATCGATGACCCGGCGGTGCCCCGCCTTCGTATGCAGCAGATCGACATTCTGCGTAATCAATCCGGACACCATGCCCACGCGCTCCAACCGTGCCAACGCCCGATGCGCTGCATTCGGCCGTGACCGGTCCATGGCCCGCCACCCGATATGGTTGCGCGCCCAATACCGCTGCCGAAACGCCGCATCCCCCACGAACTGCTGATACGTCATCGGCGTCCGCGCCGGCGACCCTGGCCCTCGATAATCCGGAATCCCACTGTCCGTCGACACCCCGGCGCCGGTCAGCACCGCGACCTGCCGCCCCGCCAGCAGCCCGGACAACCGCTCGACAGCGGATGCATCGAATAGCACGGACATGGAATTCAGCGTAAGCGCGGGGGACGGCAGCCGGCGGGGTGGGTAAGCGCCGGGGGACGGCAGCCGGCGGAACCCGGGGGGGAGAGAGATAAGCACAGCCGCCCGGTCGCTGACCCCGGGCGGCGTCGCGGCACTGCGCCCGTGCTGATCAGGCCTGGAGGCCGACCTCGACCTCCAGGGTGAGGGTGATCTTGTCGCCGATCACCGCACCGCCGTCGGGGAGCGGCATATCGATGGTGATGCCGAAGTCGCGGCGGTTGATGACGGCCTTGGCCTCGAAACCGGCCACCGGGCCCTGGCCCATGCCCGGGTTGACACCGAGGAATTCGACATCGAGGGAGACCGGGCGGGTGGTGCCGCGGATGGTGAAGTCACCGTCGACGACGAAGTCCTCGCCATTGACGCGGAATCCGGTCGACTTGAAGGTGGCCACCGGGAAATCAGCGGCGTGGAAGAAGTCGGCGGTGCGCAGGTGGGCGTCGCGCTGCTCGTTGTCGGTGGTCACCGACTCGACCGCGATCTCGGCCTCGGCCGAGGCGGTGCCGTCTTCATTGATGACCAGCTTGCCGGAGAAGTCGGCGAAGCGACCGCGGACCTTGCTGACCATCAGGTGGCGCACGGTGAATCCGAGGGTGGAGTGGGCGGGATCGATGACCCAGGTGCCTGCGGTCAGGTCCTTGGCGGTGGTGGTCGACATTGTCGGTCTCCTCATGTAGTTGATATTTCAATTACTTGCTTGCGAATCGGGTATTCAGTTCTGGCACTACCGGACCAGTGCGCCGTTGCACGGGGGATCAGGTCGCGGCGGCGACCTCCACCGCGACCCGGTCGATTCCGGCGATCGACCGGGTCGACGACGGTTCGGCGGGCACGGTGAAAATTCCGAACTGCATGCCGCCTCCTCTCGCGAAGTGTGACACCCATTTGGTGGATATGGCAACCAACAGGGCGGTGACGTCATCTATTCCCGAGCATCCACCCAGCCGCTACCGGGTCATCTGCGCAGCCGCGACTCCAGGCCGTCCAGCACGCAGAGCAGCCCGAAATCGAACGCCATCGCGCGGACGGTCCCAGGATCGGCGGGTAGCGCCTCGCGGTATTCCGCGAGCATCTCCGGATAGTCGGCAGCGAGTGAATCCATGGCGTCGAGCATCATCTCGGAATCAAAACCCTTGTCACCGAATGCCTTCGCGGCGGTAACCTCCGGGACGACCTGCCCGAGTACATAACTCGTCAGGGCGCTACTCGCGAGATAGATATCGATGCCGGTGAATCCGGCACTGATGAAGGCGCGGCGCAGTCGGTCGGTGAGTTCGAAGGCCTTCGGGCCGACGCTCGGCAGAGAGCCGATCAGGGTGGCCACCCAGCGGTGCTCGAGCATGGTGAGCCGGAAGTTGTAGGCGAAGGTCGTCGCGACCTCGCGCCACGGCGTCTGGTCCGGATCCGGGATGTGGACCAGACCCCAGATCTCGTCGAGGGCAAGTTCGAGCAGTTCATCCTTATTCGCGACATGCCAGTAGAGAGTGGTCGCGCCGACATTGAGCTTGGCGCCCAGCTTGCGCATGCTCAGTGCGTCGAGGCCTTCGGCATCGAGAACTTCGAGTGCGGCGCCGACGATCTGGTCGCGGCGCAGTCCGGCCACCTTCGGCTGGCGCGGCTCGCGAGTCCACACCGAGGAGAACTGCTGCTTTATCACCCGGTCAGCATAATTCTCTCGCACATCGTGCGATCCTATCGTACGGTGTTCGAATGGAATCGAACGTTGTACGAGATCCGCGCCGCTGGTGGATCCTGGGGGTCCTCTGTCTGTCGCTGCTGGTACTGATGATCGACGGCACCGTCCTCAATATCGCCATCCCGTCCCTGATCCGGGAACTCGACGCGACACCGTCGGATGTGCAGTGGATCCTCGACGCCTACGTCCTCGTCTTCGCCGGACTATTGCTCACCGCGGGCAGCCTGTCCGACCGGTTCGGCCGACGACGCATGCTGGTGCTGGGACTGGCGCTGTTCGGCGCGGCATCCTTCGCGGCCGTCTTGGCGAGCGAGCCGTGGGAGGTGATCGGCGCCCGCGCGCTCATGGGTGTCGGCGGTTCGCTGCTGATGCCATCGACCCTATCCATTCTGATGACCACCTTCGCCGAGGACGAACGGCGCAAAGCGATGGCGGCCTGGTCCACCGTCTCGATGGTCGGCATCGTCCTCGGGCCGACACTGGGCGGCTTTCTGCTACAACACTATTGGTGGGGTTCGGTGTTCCTGCTGAACATCCCGGTCGCAGTACTCGCGATTGTCGCCGCACTGGTTCTGATGCCGGAATCCACCGGTGAACAGCGGCCGGTCGACCTGGTCGGCGTGCTGCTGTCCGTCATCGCGCTCACCTCGACGGTCTATGTGATCATCGAGCGCGAGTGGAATATTCCGATGATCGGACTCGCGGTCGTCACGGGACTGGCATTCGTGGTCTGGGAGAGCCGGTCGGCTCATCCGATGCTGCCGCTCGCGGTGTTCCGCAATCGCGATTTCACCGGCACCTGCTGCACACTGCTGCTGATGGTGTTCGGTATGGGCGCGATCATGCTGATGCTCACCCAGTACCTGCAGTTCGTCCTCGGCTATGGGCCGATGAAGGCGGGTCTGGCGCTGCTGCCGTATGCGGTGGCCGCGGCGGTATGCAACGGTTTGGGTGCGACGCTGGGCAAAAAGCTGAGCAACAAGACGCTGATCGTCTCCGGTCTGCTGGTGATGGGCGGGGCATTCGCGATCCTGGCCGTCGGTTCCGGATATTTCGCGGTCCTGGCCAGCATGCTGGTCATGGGGATCGGCGGCGGTCTGGCGGGTCCGGCCGCGTATGCCGCGATCATGAGCGCCATTCCGCTCGAGCACGCGGGCGTCGGCTCCGCCATGAACGACACGCTGCAGCAGGTCGGCATGGCGATCAGCATCGCGATCCTCGGCAGCGTGCTGGCGGGTGTGTTCACTTCGCATATGCCCGACGACGCACCCGCCGCCGCGCGTGAATCCATCGGCGCCGCTTTCCAACTCGGCTATGTCGACCAGGCCAAGGCAGCGTTCACCGACGCCATGTCGACCGGCGCGTGGATCAGTTCGGGCTTCAGCATCGCCGCCGCCCTACTCGGACTGGCACTGCTGCGCACACGACCCGCCCCGCAGGTCGACACGCCGGAAGAAGTAACCGTGTCATAGCTGACATCGATTTTCGCTCGGAATCCGCTCGCCTCGCACCGCAGGCTCGGCTAGGCTCCCCTCGATCTCCTTGCCGCGCATATGACTACATTGCATGGGGAGTATCTCGGGCAGGAGAGTCGAGCCTGCGCGGGCATTGCGAAGAGCGAAAATGCTGATGACTGAACGGAATACCGAATGAAGCTTTGCGATAGCACTGCGGCGGCGATCCTTGTCATCGGTGCCGTGACCGTGGGCGCCGGAGTTTCGCATGCCGAGCCGATCGCCGCGCCCCCGCGGCACGACATCACCTACTCGGTCAAGCTAGTCGACAAGACCGTCGTCGCCAGCGTGCGCGGCGGCACCTTCAGCCTGTCCAAGGCAGCGGAAAGCGAGCTCGCGGCGGGCGGCGACAAGCGACTGGTCGACCAGGACGGCACACTGGTCGATAAAGACGGCAAGGCCGCCGATATCGCCGATGTCGTCGACGTCGTCGATCTGGCCGACACCGACGGCCATGTCGTCCTGACGCTGCCGCTGCGATTCCGGGTCGCCGATACCGAGATCCCGGTCGAGCCGGCGCTCGAGAAGGACGGCACGGTGCTGGCACTGGCGCCGCAGAAACCGGCCGGACTCGAGATCGCGCAGCCGCTGGCCATCAAACCGGTCGCATCGATGACCGAAGACCAGCGCGCCCGTAATGAATTCGCCACGCAATTCAGTCTGGCCACGGCGGTCGGCAGCTTCGTCGGAACTGCCATCGGCGCTGGCGTCGGCTGCGTCGCCACCCTTGCCGTCGGATGCATCGCCGGCTTTGTCACCGGTGCGACCATCGGCGGAATCATCGGCACAATCGCCGTGGGCGGGCCGGTCCTGATCACCTCCGGCGTGGATTTCGTCAATACGATGTTGGCTCCGGACGGCACCACCCGGTTCGCGGATAAGCCGACGACGGCCCAGGCCGCGCCGACGACTCCGGCCGCACCGAAGTAGTTCCGCCGATCCGGGTCGAGCTGCGGCGAGGCGTGCAGGGTGGCGGCCCTTGGTACTGCTCATCACTGTGGACTCGCGTACCGAAAGTGGGCGAGCAATGCCGAGACGAGTCGAATCATCACTCACCGACCAACATTCGACTCGGCTATACGCGGTCACCGGCCAAGCGAAAGGCCAGCGACTGCCCTGCCGCGCGTAGCGGTTCGGTGGAGCGCAGGGTTCGACTGAGAATGAACGCGCCCTCGAGTGTGCTCAACAGCGCGAAGCCGAGTCGGCGTGCCTCGGGGGCGTCCAGACCGCGACGAGTGAAGTAGTCGGTGCATTCGCGTACCCACGAATCGATGACTTCGGCCGTGACCTCGCGCAGCACCGGTTCGCTATCCGCGATCTCGCCAGCGATGGTGACGACGGGGCACATATTGATCCACCCGGCCCGCTCCATCTGCTCGGCCGCCTCGGTGAAGGCGGCGGGCACCGCCGCGCGCACATCCTCATGCGGATCGAGCAGCAGCGGCAGCAACTGGATGTAGGCCGCACCCGCCGCACGCAGCGCCTCGGCGGCGATCTGCTGTTTACCCTGCGGAAAGTGGTGATACAGCGAGCCCATCGGCGCATGTGCCAGCTCGCTCACCTGCTTCACGGTCGTCACGCCGTAGCCCTGTCGGCGCATCAGCTCGGCCATGGCGGTAAGGATCCGCTCCCTGGTTGACATCGCAGCATCCACACCGTAAGACTAGAGCATGCGCTCTAGAGCAACTACTCTAGTGGAGGTTCGCCGATGCCAACTGTCGAAATAGCCGCCGGTCGAATCGACTACGTCGAACGCGGCACCGGGCCCGCGGTCGTGCTACTGCACGGGCTGTTGATGAACCACACCCAGTGGGATCAGGTAATCGACCTGCTGCCCAACGGCTTTCGCTATGTACTGCCCGACCTGCCGCTCGGTGCGCATGCGACACCGATGCATCCCGATGCCGATCTGTCGCTACGCGGACTGAACCGGATCATCGCGGACTTCCTCGCCGCGCTGGACCTGCGCGATGTCACGCTGGTGCACAGCGATTGGGGTGGCGGACTGTTCCTCACCGCATACGGTTTGGATGAGCGCGTCGGCCGGATCATCGCGTTACCGTGCGAGGCGTTCGACAACTTCCCGCCGGGCCTGCCGGGCAAGATGGTCACCATCGCGACAGCGCTACCCGGCGGCATTTCGTTCGCCCTGCGGCAGTTGCGAATTCGCTGGCTGCGCACTTCGCCGCTGTTGATGGGCTGGATGGCACGGCGGCCACTGCCCGATACTCTCGTCCACGGCTGGACCGAGCCCGGATTGCGCGACAAGGCGATTCGGCGGGATCTGCTGAAGTACGCGAAGTCCGGTTTTCCGAAGCCGGAACTCATCGCGAACACCGAGGCGCTGCAACGCTTTTCCGGGGACGCGCTGATCCTATGGTCGTCCGCGGGCAAGGTCATGCCGCGCGAACACGGCCGCAGGCTGGCCGAATTGCTACCGAAGGGCGAACTGGTCGAGATCGACGACGCCTACGTCCTGTCCATGCTCGACCGTCCGCGAGCCGTCGCCACGGCCATGTCGGCCTTCCTGTCCGGCGCGAATGCGTCGGCCGCGCCGCACAACCACACGCTGGAGAGTTGACCCCCTCACCCGCACAAAGCGGTGTCGACAAGGTCATCCATGATGGGCTTGTAGCCGAGGCCGAACAGGGGTGGGAGTTGGTTGAGGCTGATGGTTATCGTCCGGGCGGGGGTGTATCCGCCGAAGACGAAGAATCCGTCCATGGCGCCGCCGTGACTCCAGATATCGATGCCACAGGCGTTGATGCGGTGGAACAGCCCGAGGCCGGCATCGCTGGGCTGGGCCGGATCCATGGTCTGGATCGTGTGCTGCATTTCGGCGAGTTCGGTTGGGTGAAGCAGTTCTCCGGCGAGTAGGGCGCTGAAGAAGCGGTTCAGATCCGCGCCGGTGGCGACGAGCGCGCCATCGGCCAGGCCCCAGCCCGGGTCGATATCGGTGATGTCGACCCGGGTCCCGTTGACGACCTGATATGCGCGTGGGTGTGGACCGCGAATCACGTTCTCCAGTGGGAATTCCGGCCAATAGGTGTCGCGCAGTTCCAGCGGGATCAGGATCCGGTTGGTCACCTCGACCCCTACCGGCCGTCCCGTGACCTGCTCGATCAGCTTTCCGGCCAGCAGGTAATCGGTATTGGAGTAGCCGAACCTCGAACCGGGCGGGAACTGCGCGGGCGCATCCAGACCGATTCGGATCAGTTGATCCGGGGTTCGGTACTGCTGTAATGCCTCGAGGGACCCCAGATTCAATCGAACGAGATAGTCCGGAATACCGCTGGTGTGCTGCAACAGATTTCGGACGGTGATCAGATTTCCGTCGCCGCCCGGGCCGCGCACCACACCGGGCAGATAACGCTCGATCGGAGCGTCGAGTTGAATTCGCCCCTCCCCCACCAACTGCAGCACCACGGTCGCCACGAATGTCTTGGTATTGCTGGCGATCCGGACCTGCGCGTCATCTGGAAACGCAGTGCGGGTCACGATATCGCCGACGCCGCTGTTGATTTGGGTCGCGTCGCCATCGACGGTGACGATCAACTGCGCACCCGGAACGATAGCCAAGCGGACCAGACTATCCAGCCGGGCTTGCAGCACAGAGAAGCGCATCGGGCCCGGTTGGGCCGAGGTCGTCCCGAGATTCGGCAGCACCGAAATCATCAGTGCGGCAACCAAAGCCGTCGCTACCTCGAGCCGCCGCATCCCTGCTCCTTCGCCACGGCCCCGGCGGCCGATCCTGCGGTGCGGACGGTGCTGGCCGCACGAGTCCCATTCGGCTCGAAGGAGACTGCGGCGCGGGCGCGTCGTTGGTGGGTATATCCGGGCGGATCAGCCGTTATAGGACACATGCGGTGTCCAGTCGTCGAGGGGGCGGACGGCTGCGGCGTGCAATGCCGCGGCGACCCGCTCCCGGGTGAATGCCCCCTCCCCGAGTAACCCATTGATCTGCACCGCGACGGCGCGGAAACCCTCGGGTGCCAGGGTGGTGTCCAGACTGGTGACGAGATTGCGCACCGCCGCCTTCTGTACGCCGAGCGATGGCGCCCCATGCCACGGCTTATCCGCCGCCGCGCTTCCCGTGACGAGCACGCGGGCACCGGCGGCGAAGAACGGCCGTGCGGCCTGCACCGCGGGCAGCAGCGCCGCGGCGCCGATCGTGAAGTCCTCGATCAACTCCGCGACCGTCAACCGCAACGGATCCGCCTCGCGGAAAACGCTCGGGTTGAAGTGCAGCACATCGATCCGCCCGTGCCGCTCGCCCACCTCGGTCACGATACGAGTGATATCGGCGGGATCAGCCAGATCCACACCGACACCTTCGGCATCGAAACCTTCGCCCCGCAACTCATTCGCCAACGGTTCGGCCTCCGCGACGAGGCGACAGCCCAGCACCACTGAATGCCCGTCGCGCGCGAAAAGACGGCCGACGGACAGCCCGATGCCGGGTCCGGCACCGATTACGAGCAACACGGGAGCAGCCATACCTAAGAGACTAGATCGTTGATCTGGGCAGATCACATGTCCGATTCTTGCCTGCCCGGAAGGGCGTCGGTAACACTGAAATGGTTGAGCAGACCCTTCGTGTGACCTGCAAGCAGTCATCAGCGGTGCAACTAGTCGGTGGCGGGTATGAACCGGACGTGCCCCGTGTCGAGTGACTCGAGACGAAAGCCGAGGCGGCGAGAATGATCCGGGACCAGGCCGCCGCCATGGATGACGACACCGTCGAGCTCCCCAAAATCATCGAGACTCGCCACGCCAGACACCGACGAGCGGCACCCAAACCCCATCGCGGCCGCACAGCGGCCAAGATCGCGATGCGCGTGCTGACATCGATGGCCGCTCTCGCCGTCCTGTCCGGCACTGGATTCGTCTGGTCGGCCAAGACCGAATTCGATAACGGCTTCACCCACACCGACGCGATCGGCAAGGACGCGCCGCGCTCACTCGGCGGCGACCTGAATATCCTGCTGATCGGGCTGGATACCCGCAAGGACCTGGACGGCAAGGATTTGCCGAAGGAGATCCTGGACCAGTTGCACGCCGGCGATGGCGACAACGGCGGCTACAACGCGAATTCGCTCATCCTGCTGCACATTCCGGCGGATATGCACAAGATCGTGGCCTTCTCCATCCCGCGCGACGACTATGTCGCGGTCTCCGGCATTCCGGGCTACGACCACGCCAAGATCAAGGAAGCCTACGGGCTGAAGAAGGCCGCCACCGAGACCAAACTGGAAAACTCGGGCATGAAGGACATGGTGGCCCTGGAGCGGGCGGGCCGCGAGGCGGGGCGGGCATCCATCGTGCAAACAGTGCGCAACCTGGTCGGCGTCCCCATCGACCGCTTCGCCGAAATCTCGCTGGCCGGCTTCTACGACCTGGCCGATAAGCTCGGCGGCGTCGATGTGTGCCTCAACCACGCGGTCGACGACAGCTACTACTCCGGTGCCGTCTTCCCCGCGGGCCCGCAGCACCTCGATGCCGCCAACGCGCTCTCCTTCGTGCGCCAACGCCACGGATTGGAGAACGGCGACCTCGACCGCACCCACCGCCAGCAGGCCTTCCTCACTTCGGTCGCCAAATCGCTGAAGGACACCGGCACGCTGACCAACTTCGGCAAGCTCTCCGGACTCATGGACGTGGCACACCGCGATATCGTGCTGTCCGACGGCTGGAACCTGCTCGACTTCGCCCGCGACCTCGGCTCGGCGGGCTCGATCTCGGTCGAATTCCGGACGCTTCCGGTGCGGCGCTACGACAATATCGACGGTCAGGACGTCAATATCGTCGATCCGGCGGCCATCAAGAAGGAAGTGCGCGCCGCCTTCGGCATCGAGACCACGCCGACCACCTCGCTGCACACCCCGACCGGGATCGTCGATGTCCGCAATGCGAGCGGATACACCGGCCGGGCCGCCCAACTGTCCGCCGCGCTCACCAAACGCGGCTATCCGGCGGGCACGGTCGCCAATAGCACCCGCGCCGACGGCACGACCACCACGATCACCTACGGCATCGGCGCCGAGGCCGATGCCACACAGCTGGGCGATCTGCTCGGCCTCACCCCGACCGCATCGCCGAATGTCGAATTCGGCCACATCACCGTGCTCGTCGGCAGTGATTTCACGATGCCCGCCGAACTCGTGCCGACCACCAGCGCGACCCCGACCAAGACCTCCGCCGAGCCCGTACCCGATGCGGGCAAGCCGGTCGCGACCACGATCGGCAGCAGTGTGCCCTGCGTTAACTGACGCCGATGTCCGCGCAGGTCACACCCGTGGCGGCGAAATGGGCTCGAAATGGCCGGTAAACTACGGCACGGGCCAGTACATCGCAGGTGCACCACACGGAACGCACGGCGCAACACAGGAGAGTCATGTCGAGTCGCCGCTTCCGTTGGAGAGCAGCTGCGGGTTTTGCCTTGGTGATGACGTTGCTCGTCGCCGGATGTTCGTCGAAGTCGGAAGCGCCGACCACCAAGGTCGGACCGCCGCCGCCGGCGATTGTCATCACTCCGGGCGGTGGCAATAATGTCGATCCGCTCGCGCCGGTCGTGGTGACCGCGAATGACGGCATGCTGACCTCGGTGAGCCTGACCAATGAGGCGGGCCGCGCGATCGAGGGCATCTACACACCGGACAAGACGGCGTGGAAGCCCACCGAACCGCTCGGTTACGGGCACACCTATACGATCAGCGCCGAAAGCCTCACCATCACCGGCCGCGTCGGCCCGACCACCTCGACATTCGACACGCTGGCGCCGAACAACCAGACCAAGGTGTATCTGACCACCACCGGTGGCACCCCGCTGACCGACGGCGGCACCTTCGGTGTCGGCACCGTCGTCGTCGCACACTTCGACGAGGACGTCCCGGATAAGGCCGTCGCGGAGAAGCGGCTGACCGTGACGACCAACCCACCGGTCGAGGGCTCCTGGTATTGGCTCGATAAGCGCAACGCGCACTGGCGGCCGCAGCAGTACTACGCACCGGGCACCAAGGTGACCGCCGCGGCGAACATCTATGGCGCGGACCTGGGCGGCGGTCTCTACGGCCAGGAGGACAGCAAGACCACCTTCACTATCGGCCCGTCGCATGTCTCCATCGCCGATGACAACACCAAACAGGTGCAGGTCTTCGAGAACGGCACTCTGATCCGCACCATGCCCACCTCGATGGGCATGGGCGGCAGCGAGGTCATCGCGGGTAAGACGCTGACCTTCTGGACCCAGCCGGGCATCTACACCGTGATGGATAAGGGCAATCCGGTGATCATGGACTCCTCCACCTACGGTCTGCCGGTCAATTCCCGGCTGGGCTACAAGGAGGCCATCGGCTGGGCCACCCGTATCAGCACCGACGGCATCTATCTGCACCAGCTCGATTCCACTGTGTGGGCGCAGGGCAGCCAGAACCTCTCGCACGGCTGCCTGAACCTGAGTGGCGCGAATGCCCAGTGGTTCTACAACTTCGCGATTCCGGGCGATGTGGTGGAGGTCCGCAATACCGGCGGCGCACCGCTGCAGGTCTGGCAGAACGGCGACTGGGGCATGCCGTGGGACGAGTGGGTCCAGGGCAGCGCGCTGCGCTGAGTTCTTTGCAGCGCACAGCACTGACTCTCCGGTGCGCCGCCTGCTGTGCGCCGGTTCACGATGGTCGGCGTGGGCTCGACGATCGACTGGCCGGAGGCATTTAACTTGCTCTGATTCCTATCAACGCTAGAGCTAGCGTTGATAGAGAGTAGACGCGCCGAAACCGCCGCCGTCAATGGCAATTCGCTAGTCTGCGAACAATGGACGCAGCAGAAGAGTGCATCACATGAGACGGGCCCAGGGCCGGGTCGGTCACGAGGTTCGACGCCGGGCAATCCTGGAGGCGGCCCTGGAGGTTTTCGCGGAACGCGGCTACCAGGGTGCGACCATCGCGATCGTCGCGGAGCGGGTCGGGTTGAGCCAGCAGGGCGTGTTGCACTATTTCCCCAATAAGCAGACGCTGCTGGCGAATGTGCTCGAGCTGCGCGATCAGAACGATCTCGACGTGCTGCTCGCCACCGCGCAGGGCCATGCGACAACCCTGGATTTCCTTGCCGAATTGGTCGAACGCAATGCCGAGCGGCCCGGAATCGTGCAGTCGTTCACGGTGCTCGCGGCCGAGAGCGTCACCGAGGATCATCCAGCGCGCGAGTACTTCGTCGATCGGTATGCGCAGGCCCGGGAGCGGCTGACGGCCTTACTGGAGCGCGACCTGGGCGGCGATCCGCCGCACGGCGTCTCACACCGGGATGCTGCCGTGCTGCTGATCGCAGCCCTGGATGGTTTGCAGCAGCAGTGGCTGCTGTCGCCGGATGATGTCGATATGCCTGCGCTGCTGCGCAAGTTCCTGCAATTGATCCGCCCGGACGACGGTTCAGATTGATAACGTATCGGTAACATTACCTACCGATTACTAGGTAGATCCACCATACTTCGAGGTAGATACCCCCGCGTCAGACAAACAAGGGAGTCGACCGATATGGCGAATCACCGCGCCGACCGCGAGGCAGTAGTCGAAAAGGCATTGGCCGCACTGGATCTGGATGCCCGTTGCCGCCTGCTTGCCGGACAGGACATGTGGTCCTTGCCCGCGGTTCCGGAGATCGGGCTGGCGTCCGTCGTGATGTCCGACGGTCCGATCGGCGTGCGCGGCGTGCACTGGAGTCCGGAGGATCCCTCGATCGCCCTGCCGAGCCCAACCGCGCTGGCCGCCACTTGGGATCCGCCACTGGCCCGCCGGGCCGGGCAGCTGCTCGCGCAGGAGGCCCGGCGCAAGGGCGTGCATGTGCTGTTGGCTCCGACGCTCAACCTGCACCGAAGCCCTTTGGGCGGCAGGCATTTCGAGTGCTACTCGGAGGATCCGCTGCTGACCGGGGCAATCGGTGCGGCCTATGTGACCGGGGTGCAGGAGGGCGGTGTGGCCGCGACACCGAAGCATTTCGTGGCCAATGACTCCGAGACCGACCGATTCACCGTCGATGTGCGGGTATCCCAGCGGGCATTGCACGAGCTGTATCTGGCGCCGTTCCGCACCGTGGTCGAGCAGGCCGAGCCGTGGGCCCTGATGGCGGCATACAACAGCGTCAACGGCGTCACGATGACCGAGCACAACGCTTTGCAGAACGAAATCCTGCGTGCACGTTGGGGTTTCGACGGCGCAATCGTCTCGGACTGGACGGCGGCTCGCAATACCGTCGGCGCGGCCGTTGGCGGGCTCGATATCGCGATGCCGGGACCGCAGTCGGTCTTCGGTCGAGCTCTCGCGGAAGCGGTTCGCGCAGGGCATGTTCCAGCGGAGACGGTCGAGCGGATGACTCGGCATGTGCTTCGACTGGCGGCTCGGGTCGGCGCATTGGCCGGGGCGCCACCAGAAGTCGTGACGCTCCCCACAACGATCAATGGCGATGCGCTGGCTCACGAGATCGCGCAACGCTCGATTGTGCTGCTGCGCAACGAGAACGATGTGCTCCCGCTCGGCAAGATCGGCCGCATCGCGCTGATCGGCCAGACCGCCGACCAGCCGAGAGCGCTCGGCGGTGGTAGCGCACAGGTCTTCCCGCCCCATACCGTCGCACCGCTCGATGGACTGCGGGCCGTGCTCGATGCGGATACCGAACTCGTCTATGCCGTCGGCGCGGATCCCCGAGTCAAGATTCCCGCCGCCAAGGAAGGTTTCCAGCTGCGCGTCCAGCTATACGGATCGGGTGACCGCCTGCTCGGCGAGCATCCGCTGCCGGAGGCCGCAATCGAGTGGATCGGGGAATTCCCGGACGGTATCGCGGTCGGCGAACTGCATCGGGTCGTTGTCAGCGGGACGTTCACCCCACGGGCGACGGGAACGCATACCTTTGCCATCACCGGCATCGGGCCGTTCCGGCTGACCGTCGGCGACGCGATCTGTTTCGACGACCGGATCGTCCCGCAGGGCGATCCACTGGCCGCCTTCCTACGCCCGCCCGAGATGCCGATCGATATCGAACTCACCGCGGGGCAGCCGGTTTCGGTGAACCTCACGCATACCGTGACGACGATGCCAGATGTGCCGATTGCCTTCGCGAAGTTCTCGCTCGGTCATCAGGACCCGAATATCGATCCCGAGGCGCTCATCGAAGAAGCGGTCGCCGCAGCGGCCGCGGCCGATGTGGCCGTGGTAATCGTCGCCACCACCCCCGAGGTGGAGAGCGAAAGCTTCGACCGCGCATCGCTGCTACTGCCCGGTCGCCAGGACGAGCTCGTCGCACGGGTCGCTGCCGCCAATCCGCGCACCGTGGTCGTGGTGAATTCCGGCTCCCCCGTACAGATGCCGTGGGCCGAGGATGTCGCGGCGATCCTGCTGACGTGGTTTCCGGGACAGGAAGGCGGTGCCGCACTGGCCGATGTGCTCATGGGCCGGGCCGAACCGAGCGGACGGCTGCCCACCACCTGGCCCGCGGATCAGGACGATGCGCCGGTACTGAATGTCACCCCCACCGACGGCGCCCTATCCTACGCGGAGGACATCTATATCGGATACCGTGCGTGGCAACAACATTCGACGGCACCGGCGTATTGGTTCGGACACGGGATCGGTTACACCACCTGGGAATACGAGACCGCCACGTTCGCTCCCGATCCGGAGGCCGCCGGCGCTCTCGGCACACTGACCGTCCGGGTTCGCAATACCGGCGATCGCCCCGGCCGCGAAACGATCCAGACGTATATCGCCCATTCATCCCGACCGGACCGGCGACTGGCCGCCTTCGCGGTCGTGCAGGCCGAGCCGGGCGAAACCGCTGAGGTGGCGATCCCGATCCCCCGCCGAGCCGCCGAATCCTGGGATGAGACAACGGAAACCTGGGTACAACCCACCACGGCCTACGACCTGCTGACCGGTCGATCGGTTGCCGATATCCGCTTGGCCATCGCCATCGATCTCGAAGGACCGCACGCATGAGATTTCGCCGAATCACCTTGGCTCTCATCACATTCGCATTCTGCGCGGCCACGATGCCAGTGGCCGCCGCCGAGCCGGGACCGTATCCGACCGCCACCTGGGAGCAGGTGCAGGCCGAGGAGACCCGATGGGCACAGGAGGGCAAGGTCGACGCGCCGACACCACCCGGTGTCAACCGGTACGACTGCGTGCCGACCGTGCCGGGCGCGGTTCCCGTTGTCTTACTGCATGGTTTCGCGGGCGACGAGTATCGAGCCTGGGGCTATCTCGGACCGGCCCTTGCCAACGCGGGTCTGTGCGTTTATTCCTTCTCTTATGGCGGCAGCAATGCCATGCAGGGCGGCGGGAACGGTCCGGTCGCCGATTCGGCGGTCGAGATCAAGCAGAAACTGTCCGCCCTGACCACCCGACTCGGCGTCACCGAGGTCGACCTGATCGGCCATTCCGAGGGCGGCATCTTGGCACAGTACATCGTGAAAACCGATTCGGAGATCGCCGGCGGCGTCCGTTCGGTGACCACCATCTCTTCGCCGACACGCGGCGCGCTCGGCGATCTCGGTGCGACTCTGCTCAATACCGGAAATCTCCGCGACAAGCTGCCGGTACCGCCCGCGGTGCGGGATCTACTGGCCGGGTCGGCCTTTCTACAAGAGCTGAACTCCGGACCGGTCACCGTCCCCGGCGTCGCCTACACCACCATCAGCAGCCGGTTCGACCCGATCACGGCATTCGGCCAGAACCCGGCCATGATCGCGGAGCCCGGTGTCGACAACTACGTCCTCCAAAACGTTTGCCCCGGCAGCAAAGCCGGACATAACGGCACGGTCTTCTCACCCACCACCGCCGCACTCGTGCTCAATGCCCTCGATCGTTCCACGGTGCGCCCGATTCCGTGCCAGGACGACTCAACCGGCTGATTCACGACGGCGATTGTCTCGGACGCAGGCCCGGATCGCTTGTGCGCCAATGATATCGATTCCGGTCAGGTCGGCGGTGGCGAGCTGCGACGGCGTCGGGAAGAGGTAAGTGAGACCGAACTGCCGCAATCCGGCTATGGGGACGCCACCGGCGGTGACGAGATCATCGAGAACGTCACTGTCCGACACGATGCCGCGGATGTCGTCCTC
This sequence comes from Nocardia sp. NPDC049707, assembly GCF_040674855.1. NCBI lineage: Bacteria > Bacillati > Actinomycetota > Actinomycetes > Mycobacteriales > Nocardiaceae > Nocardia > Nocardia sp. NPDC049707. The sequence continues at coordinate 105,422 of NZ_JBFANN010000009.1, forward strand.
GAATGAGTCCCACGGGTGACCAACGAGCAGCCGCTGCACCCTGGCCACCAAGTGGATCAGCCCTTCGATATGCGGCACATGTACCACGAGCCGCACGGCATCTGTTGCAGCCGTGGTTATTTCGATGACGCCCGGATCGCCGTCCAGCACGATCGTGCGCCGGTAGCACGTCGGTGTGGCGCTCTCGACACCGGCTATCGCGGTGCGAGCGAGTTGCGCCAGTCGCCGATCGACATTCGTCCCCTCGGCCACCGGCACCCGCAGTGCCAGGCCACCATCCGCGACAAGACGATCGGTGCGTCGGCGGCGTTTGCGCAACTCGACAGGTGTGGCACGAAATATCGCGACCATCACCCGGTTGAACTGACGTAGACTCCCGAATCCGGCGGCAAAGGCGATATCGGTGACCGACAGATCGGTATCGTCCAGTAGTCGTCGCGCGAAATGCGCACGCCGCGAACGGGCCAGCTGATCCGGCGTCGCACCGACCTGTTCCTGAAACATGCGGCGCAGATGACGTTCCGAAACCGCGAGTCGCGCGGCGAGTGCCACCTCATCGCCCTCGTCCAGCGCACCGGCGGCGATGAGATCGATAGCGCGACATACCAATTCGGACGCGCTCGCAAGCTTTCGATCACCCCGATAGGGCCGACAGCGGTGGCAGGCCCGAAACCCTGCTGCCTCGGCACCCGCAGCCGAGGCGAAGGTGACTATATTCTCCGCTCGCGGACGTCCCGGGCATGGCGGCAAGCAGTAGATGCCGGTCGTGACGACGCCTTCGAACGATCCCATCCCCCGAGTCTGCGCGCCGGACCACACACCGACCAGCCATATCCGGACACGACCTGTCCGAATATGGCGTGATCGGCGGCCGCGTCTGATCCAGAGTTGGCCGAATGGACACGCAGACGAGCAAAGATGTGATCATCCGGGCCTGGCGCGAATTCGCGACACAAGACCCCGACCGTATTGCCGCGGTATTCACCCCGGACGCCGAATGGCTCGCACCGCCGGAGAACGCCACCGCCCGCGCCATCGGCGGCGCCAATCACCTGATCGGCCGTGACCGCATCGTGCGGTTCCTGACCAAGGAGTTTCCGTCGGTATTCGTTTCCGATCGAAGCGTGCAGTTCGCCGCCATCATTGCCGAGGGCGCGACGGTCGTTGTAGAGGAGCGAATGCGGGCGACGTTGCTGAACGGCAATCTCTACGACAACGACTACTGCTTCATCTTCGAATTGCGCGACGGCCGGATCCACCGTGTGCGCGAGTACATGGACACCCGTCGTGCGGAGGAGATGTTCAACGCCACCGACTGAGGGTGTCGTCTCTTCGACGGCCGATTATGCTCCAGCTCACTTCCCGATATGGCACTGCTTGGTTTCGCAATTGGCCGACGCGCGTCCGCGACCGTCCACCGGGCCGCCGCCGGTCACCGGTTGATCGGGTCGAATCGCCAGCTCTGTGGCGCGGCTGCGACGAGGTCGCCGCGGCCGGATCGATGTCGACGCCGGGTCGCTGAGACCGGCTGGGCCGAAACGGGAGCCTCGATGATGCGGAAGGCGGCACGGCACGCGCGGCCGTGGCCATGGCGGCTGCGCATTGCGAAACGCCACGATCATGGGCAGATATCGACCCGATTTGCCGACTCGCTATACCGAGCGGCGGCGGACGGCGTAGTTTTCAGCGAACCGGCCATATGGTGCCGGGCAGCTTGCTGGGGAAGCTTCGAGGAAATATGAACGTTCCCAATGAACCGATGTCGATGGTTCTGTACTACGTCTTCTTGCTCTTCTATGCCGCACAGGATGCGCTGGGCGGAACCATCCGGGACTGACCGAGCCGACGTATCGCACCGAGCAGACCGAGTGGCTGCTCGGATACCGTGGCGTTGTCACCGAGCGCAGGTGACAGCGCGGCGGGCTCGTTAGCGGACTGGAACAGCACAGCCGGCCACGGTGCCGACCAAGGTCCGCACCGTGGCAACCACTGACCGCACATCGGATTCACCGCACGGGCGGATTCTCGGCCGTCCGGCCCACGCGGCGATACCACCGATGCGGGCCGAACACCCCTCATCGCACCCGGAAGACAGTCAACTTCCAGTCCGTTGAACGGGTGCGGGCGATGCGGGCGGCGATGGCGAAGTGTTGGCGGCCGCGGTCGTAGCTGGCGAAAACTTCCGCGGTCGAGGCGTCGATCATCATGAGGCTCGCGCGGTAGAGCACGGCGACGCCGAGTACGCGGCCCGGTGCCAGGTCGGCCCGGACTATGGTCCGCACTGCGGCGACCACCGCGGGCGTGGCCATGGTGGTGAGCTGGGCGACGGGGCGGCGGTGATCGAGTATCTCGAGTGCAAGCCGCAGCACACGCTCGACGAATAGCTTTGCCGTCGAATCCAGTTCGACGACCGGCGCCAGCTCACCATGCCCGGCACTGAGCGCCCGCCGCACACCCGGCGGGCCGGATCGTCCGGTCTGATCATTCCGCGGTAGCGGCGTACGGCACGGTGACGCACGCCGCAGTTCCTCGAATTCCGCACGGCTCCCGGCCGGACGGTACGGCAATAACGGTGGCTCGGTCCTCGGCGCATACGAAAGCCCCGACGAATGTCTCTCCATACAGCACCCCCAATTGAGTTCGACCTACTCCCCGAGCTCGGACCGCGACAGCATTCCACGAAAGCACCGCATGATCAAGATCAGGTGGCACTGGTGGCGGACGCTTCTCGGGCCGATGCCTGCACAGATTCGACCTGATCTTGATACGTCAGATGCGGGCGAAGGTTTGGAGGGGGTCGGTGAGGATGTCGGCGAAGGCGAGTTCGGCGGCGCCGACCAGGGGGGCGTCGTCGGCGAGGGCGGAGGTGCGCAGGCGGACCCGTTCGCGCACCGCGAGCAGTCCGTTCACCGCGAGCCTGCTGCGGACCTGGGCGGCGGAGGCGAGGTAGACCTCGCGGAGCACGCCGCCGAACACAACCATGGTCGGGTTGAAGATATTGACCAGGTTGGCGACACCGTATCCGAGCCACTCCCCCACCTGGTGCAATGCGTCTCGGGCGGTAGCGTCGCCGCGCGCGGCGGCATCCACGATCGCCTCCACCGCCGCACGCCCGGTGAGATCGGTCCGCCCGGCAGCCGCGATCAATGCGAGTTCGCCCGCCTCGGCCTCCAGGCAGCCATACGACCCGCACGTGCAGGCCCGTCCACCCGGATTGACGATCATGTGCCCGACCTCACCGCCATAGCCGCCCTCCCCACCGAGCAGCTTGCCGCCCATGATGATTCCGCCCCCGATACCGACCTCGCCGTGCAGGTAGATCATGTCCGCGACACCGATGCCGACACCGCGCTCGCGTTCGGCGAGCGCACCGAGGTTGGCATTATTACCGACCGAGACGCGCAAACCTAGACGCTCCGAAAGCCGCGCCCCGACCGGCACATCCACCCAGCCGATATTCGGTCCGTACCGAACGACACTGTCCTCTTCGCGCACCATCCCGCAGAACGCGACTCCCACACCTACACAGACGGTCTCGGGTCCGGACTCGCGAATCATGGTCTCCGCGATGGTCGCCAGCGCACCGATCACATCATTCGGATCGAATGTGCCACCGGGACTGCGCGTTTCCCGCCGATCGAGAATCACCCCGCCCAAACCGACCCGAGCCACCGCCAGCCGGTCCGACCCGACATCCAGCGCCAACCCGTATACCCGCTCCGACTCGGGCCGCACCACCAGCGACGGTCGCCCCGCCTTCCCCGTCTGCCCCGGCAGCTCCTCGCTGACCAGACCAGCCGCGGCGAGGTCAGCGGTCAGCGCCAGGATGGTACTGCGATTGAGCCCCATCCGCTCGACGAGCGCCGCCCGCGATATCGGGCCGCTCGAGTGGACATGCCGCAACAGCACGGCAAGGTTCTGCCGCCGGATCTCGTCCGGGGAGGGTGCAGCTCTCATGCGGGCGAACCTCCTCCCGGTCGCTAGCGACTGCTGATAGGTCGCTCGATATGGTCAGTCGGTCAACTTCCTGGCAACGCACGCTTGCGTGACAGCGCATCCACTCCCGCCGCCAACAGCAGCACGAATCCTGTCACAACGAATTTGGTGCCCGCGCTGTAGCCCATCAGGCCCATTCCGTTATTGATCACCGCGACCACCGCCGCTCCGAGCACCGCGTCGAGCATTCGACCGCGCCCGCCGAACAGACTCGTACCGCCGATCACCGCCGCTCCGACAGCGGTCAGCAACACATCGCTACCGCCGGTATTCGGGTCGACGGAATTGGCCCGCGATGCCGCGATCAGTCCGCCCACCGCGGCCATGGTGGAACACAGTACGAAGGCACTGATTCTGATCCGGTCGACCGGAATGCCCGCGCGCCGAGCCGCTTCGGCGCTACCGCCGACCGCGTAGATATGCCTGCCGAACGAGGTGCGGTTGAGCACGAACGTCCAGAGCAGGAGCAGCGCAACGATCAGCGGCACCACGATCGGCATGCCCGCGAGCGAGTTGATCGCCGGATTGCGGCTGCGTTCCTGATTGAGGATCAGCACCGCGGCACCGGCCACCACGGCCACCGCCGCGATCCGCAAAGCGATCACCGGTGCGGTCTCGCCCGTAAGCCCAAGTTTGGTGCGCGCCCGGAGTTTTCGGTATTGGATCACCGAGAATCCCGCCAGCAGCACCACATACATGATCCAACCGAGCCAAGGCGGCACATTCTTATTGGCAATCGCGACGATCGTCTCATCGTGGATCGAGATATTGCGCCCGTTGTCCATGATCTTCAGCGCGACACCCTGCAATGCCAGGAACGCCGCCAATGTCACTACGAACGAGGGGATTCCGATCTTCACCACGATCGTGCCGATGATCAGGCCGATTGCGACGCCGGTGAGCAGCGAGACGAGAACCGCCGCGTACCAGGGCCATCCCTTATCGGTGAGCAATACCGCGAGTACCGCCGCACACACGCCGCTGGCGAATCCGGCCGACAGGTCGATCTCACCGAGCAGCAACACAAAGATCAGTCCCATGGCGATCACCGCGATGGCCGCACCCTGGGTGAAGAGATTCGCGAAATTGCCCTGCGTCATGAAAACCGGCCGTGCGATCCAGAACACCACCGACAACACCGCGAGCGCGATAATCGACGGCAGCGCACCCATATTCCCGCTGCGCACCCGCCCGACATACGAGTTGACCAGCTCATGCACCGGCGAGGGCGTGGCCTCGAGCTTATCCGTAACCACGGCGCTCATACACTTGCTCCATTTCCGAGGCCGAGACTTCCACTGCGACCGGCGGTGATCAATTCGACGACCTGCGCGTGCGTCACGTCGGCAGTGCGCACCTGGGCTGCCATCCGGCCGAGATACAGCGCGGCGATCCGATCCGAAACTGCGAAGACGTCGTTCATATTGTGCGAGATCAAAATCACCGCAAGGCCTTTGTCGGCAAGTCGGCGAACCAGTTCGAGCACCTGCTGGGTCTGCGCGACACCCAGCGCGGCCGTCGGCTCGTCCAGAATCACCACTTTGCTGTTCCACAGCACGGCTTTCGCGATCGCGACCGTTTGGCGCTGGCCACCGGACAAACTCGCCACCTGCTGTCGCACCGACTTCACCGTCCGAACCGATAGGCCCGCCAAGGTCTTTCCGGCCAGTTCCTCCATGCCGTATTCGTCGAGAACCAGCCCGTGCTTCTTTTCTCGACCGAGGAACATGTTCTGCACGATGTCGAGGTTGTCGCAGAGCGCGAGATCCTGGTAAACGATCTCGATTCCGAGATCGGCGGCATCGCGCGGATTGTGCACGTGCACCGGCTTACCTTCGAACAGGAATTCCCCCGAATCGATCGGATGGGTGCCGCCGATACACTTGACCAGGGTGGACTTGCCCGCGCCGTTATCGCCGACCAGCGCCGTCACCTCACCCGAGTACGCGGAGAACGCGACCTCGTGCAGTACATGGACGGGACCGAAACTCTTCTCTATCCCGCGTAATTCGATGACCGGTATCTCCGGCATGGGCGTAGCTCCTCGAGTTGGGGCGCCCCTTCCGCGATCCCCTCATCGAATCGCGGAAGGGGCGGGATATCACGATCAGCGGACCCCGTTATCCGCGCAGAGCTTGGCGAAGTCGCCGGTGCACAGTTCGGCCTTGGTGACATAGCCGTCCGCGACAACGTCGTTTACGTTGTCCTTGAATATCGCCTTCGGTTCCAGCAGCACCGCGGGCACTTTCGCATTCGCCTCAGGATCGTCGACGGTGCTGTTCGCCTCGCCCTTTTCACCCCGCGCGAGCTCGATCGCCAACTTCGCACCCGCATCGGCCTCCAACTTTATGGCCTTGTAGACAGTCATGCACTGATCGCCCGCGAGCACGTTCTGCAAGCCCTGGACCGTGGCATCCTGGCCGGTCACCGGGATCTGGCCGTTCAGCTTCTGCTTCTTCAGCACCGCGATCGCGGCATTGCCGAGCCCGTCGTTGGCCGCGACGACCCCGCCGAGATTCGGTGTGCCGGTGAGCATTTGCTCGAAGATGGTGCCCGCCTTGGTGTTATCCCACTCCGGCACCGCCTGATCCGGCCCCTTCACATACTCACCGGCATCGAACTTCGGCTTCAGCGTGCTGTCGTAACCGTTCTTGAACAGCGTCGCGTTGTTGTCGGTGGGGCCGCCGTTGAGATAGGCGACGATCGGATTGACCGCCTTCTTATCGGTGAGACACTTGGCCAGCCCGTCCCCCATCAACTTGCCGACCTTCACGTTGTCGAAGGACACATAGAACGGCGCCCCACCGCCGAGAGTCAGTCTGTCGTAATCGATTACGGTCACACCCTGCGACTTGGCCTTCTGGATCACGGCCTTGCCGGTCCCGCTGTCGAGGTTGGTGATCATCAGCACCGAGGCGCCATTGGTGATCATCTGATCCGCGATGGTCTGGAAAGCGTTCTTATCCCCCTGCGCGTTCTGGATATCCGCCTTGATCCCCGCCGCATCGAAGGCCGCTTGCAGATACTTCCGATCCGCCGTCTCCCACCGTGCCGATGTCTTGCTGTCCGGCAGGATCACACCGATCTTGGCACCTCCACCACCGGAGTCCTTGCTGTCGTCCCCGCAGGCCGTGAGCGAGGTGAGAAGCGCAACCGATACGGCCGCGATGCCGAGGATCCCCTTACGCATGAGGGCGAGCCTTTCGTCGAACCACCGCCCGACCAGGCCGGGCAGCGAATGTTGTTTGATGCAACATATTTCACCGTGACCCGAAGCACAGCCGTTTCGCAAAGATATTTGTTGTCCGCCATAACAATCCGGCCACGGCCGGTGAGCGACAATCCACGACCTGGTCCTCGGAAGCCTGTGTCCACATGGATAAGTCGATGCAAGTACGGACCATGTCCAGGGTCTGGGATATGGTGCGGACCTTCGTGGCACAGCCGATGTCGGGCAGGTCGGTCTCGAACCTTCTGGCCTCGGAGTCCTTACTTCGGATGACCGAAACCCGCCGAGGTATTGCCGTGCGTGGTAATGGCTTGGCGGGCCGGCCATTTGCAACCACTTCGTCGGACCAGTGGATCGCGATCGGAGTACGGTCGGCCCCGAGCTCGGAGGCGAGAACGTAGACCGCGGTGGGGACGCCAGCGTCCAGCCGACATACCACGCCGCAGAATTCGCGCCTCGCAGGCGACACGAACTCGCTTGTCCCGTCGTTCGGGTCGATGATCCATCGTTGGTTCGCCGGATGTGGTCAGCTGCGGATCAAACTCTTCTGCAACGAATCTGGATCCTGGAAGACACTGTTCGATTGTGCCGACGATCGCCTCCTGCGTCGCCGGATCAGCCTCGGACAGCGTCGTGTCGTCAGCCTTCCGGTCGAGCTACAGCGCTGCCAGATCCGCGGCGATACCGACCGAGCAACGGCATCAGCTGCTCCTCCAGCGTTATTCACAACGATCCAACGTCACCCACGCGACCCTCCCGCACGTTGTCGCGTTTCGTTCAGCCTGGTGCTCGATCACCCACGACAGCGGCCGTTACCTGCGATAACCGCCCTTGCCCGCTCCCAATCGCCAATGAATCTCGACCGACAACGCCGCGCCGCCGTGTCCGCACCGGTCGCCGCGCGTGTCGACACCCCGTCTATCGGGATGGTTGAAACGAATACTTGGGTAGGTTCGACAGACAAGTGGTTCGGCTTCCGCACAATCGACATTGTTGAGGAGTTCGCATGCGACACATCGTGAAACGGGTTGTTGGAGTGTTGGCGGTGGCGGGGTTGGCTCCGGTGCTATTCGGCGCAACGGCGCAGGCCGATGACGGGGATAAGGTGTACTTCTCGTCCGGGTCCATGAACTGCTCGATTGCGGGAGATGGGGCTGTTGGGTGCGATTTCACGAATCAGGTGCAGGTTCAGTACAAATTTTTGCCGTTGATGCTTCCGGCGCGGGACATCGTGATCGATCAGGCGTGGTTGCCTGCGCATCCGACGTTTGGGGCTGGGGCGCATACGTTGCCGGGTGGTAATCCGGATCTGGTGAATGTGAAGACGGGTGCTGGTACGTGGGGTGCGTTTATCGAGCACGCGGGGGCGCGGTGTGAGTCGGGATTTCATGGCAGCTTCAGTTGCACGTCCAAGGGGCGGAGCTGGAGTATTTATAGCGGGATCATTTCCGTTTCGTAGCGGTCGGACCCTGGGGCGGCGACGTCCCAGGCTTGTCCGGTGCAATATCCTCCAGCAGTGGGGATAGCTGTCCGATAGCGAACTTCGATCGAACTCGGCAGTTGGAGCATGGCGAGTCGGGCGGCGCGGTTCATGAGGCGGAACTTCCCGGTGGGTAACAGGTTTGGGGCGTCAGCGGGTACGACGAGGCATCAGGGTTGTTGGGGATGCGCGGCTGAGTGTGATTAAGCGGCATTCCGGGGGGTAGTCCGGGTCGGCTACGGCGGCCAGAAGCTGTATGTGGTGCCGGACAACTCCTCCCCGCACCACCACGCCATGGTCCGAACCCGGTTGGCAGACAACGACATCGAGCCGGCCTTCCTCCCGACTTACCGGTCCTGGCCGAATTGGATCGAGGCCGAGTTCGCGGCCCTGCGCTACTTCGCGCTCAACAGGACCGATCATTGCAGCCACGACGACCAGAGCGCGGCCATCGCCGCTTACGTTCGCTGGCGCAACGCCCGCGCCGAGCCGACGACGACTGTCGCCTAGCGGCACTAGATGCCATGTCGACGAAAAAGATACCTTCGGCAGGATGTCTAGCGCTGCTAAGATATTGTTATGTCCGCCATCAAAGAGCGCCGTGAACGTGAACGCGCCCAACGCCATCAGCTGATCATCACAGCAGCCCGCGAACTCGCCGAGGCCGAGGGCTGGGAGGCGGTGACGACGCGAAGGCTCGCTGAGCGGGTCGAGTACAGCCAGCCCGTGCTCTACAGCCACTTCAGCGGCAAGGATGCCATCGTCCGCGCCGTCGCGATCGATGGGTTCGGCGAACTCGCCGCCCACCTACGCCGCGCCCGGCTGGCCAACCCCGAGCCACGGCAGGCCCTGCACGCCGTCAGCCGCGCCTACCTGGAATTCGCTACCGAGCGACCCGCCCTCTACCTGGCCATGTTCATCATGCCGACCGACGTGAAGTTCGCGCACGCCGAGACACCGCCCCCACTGCGCGCCGCCTTCGACGAATTCGTCAGCTGCTTTCGCCCGGACAACGCGCGACGCGAACTGTTCGCCGAAGTCATCTGGAGCGCGTTGCACGGCATAGCCACCCTGTCTGCCAGCGGCCGCATTCCCCCGGACAATCAGGGCGAGCGGCTCGACTTCCTCATCACCCAGCTCGCCGACACCCCGAGCTGACCGGCCGCACGCGATAGAAGGGGCCAGTGGACGGGCGAGGATCAGAGCCGAGCCACTGAGTGTGCCCGCCGATCGGTATGGCGCGTTGCGCGACGCCCGAGTTGGAATACCACGTGTCCTGGCACTCGCGATTGGTCGCGTTGCCGGTACGACTTCGCACGTTGACCAACTCCTAAACGGTCCGCGCCCGATGTTCCGCCACATGCACCCGATTCGAACAGCGCGTCGAGCAGAACCGACGTCGACCATTGCGCGACGTATCGACGAAGACCAAACCGCAACCCTCTCGAGCGCAACGTCCGATACGACCGGGATCCGCACAGAAGAGCTCCGCGAGCCCGGCCGCGGTGTAGGCCTTGACGCGCTGGTCGATCGCAGCATCCTCGCGGGCGTAGTGCAGATGCGGCGCGCGACCGTCATGGGTGGAGATGTAGGGCTGGCTGGTCGTCTCGGCCAGTAACGCATTGAGCAGGTCGACGGTTGGGGCGGTGAAGACCTCATCGAGCCGCACAATCCAGCGGCGCAGGTCGGCGGTCTGCCGGGCATCGAGGGTGCCGAGCGGCTTGTATCCGGATTCGGCGAGCAACTGCAGCAGATCGTGCCGCGGGTCGGCGTTTACCAGGCGGGCGGCGAGTTCTGCCGCCGCACCTCCGTAAGGGTTGAAATGCATTAAGTCATTACATCAGGCTGGAACGCATGATCGCCATCTGCCCGTCTTGCGCCTGGTCATCCCCCACCCTCGTGTCCGCACACGGCGCCACCAGCTACCTGCGCTGCATCTGCGGGCGGTGGCTGATCAGCGAGCACGGATCGGTGGTGGCGCTGGCAGGGAGCAGCACAATGGGCCTCGCCGATGCCCGCCCCTACGGAGCCAGCACTGACCAGACCTGCACATCGAGCCGCCGCCCCCGATGCGGGTAAATTCCCGAAGCACAACGTGCCGCTGATGATGCGGTGGATGGCGCAACGGCCGACGCTGTATTCCTCGGCGAGACTGGCGTTGTCGTCTGGGGTCGTGATATCGGCGGTGAATCGGCTTGCCTGCGGCGAGTGGCAGTTTCGGCTGCTCGCCCTCGAGGCGGCCTTTTGTCCACGATGATCTTCGGTTGGTGGCTAAGGCAATTCGTGCCGGAGGCGGCGTCCTCCCGTGGCCTTGTTGCGGTACATCGCGGTGTCGACGGCATGCATCATTTCGTCGATGTCGGTGGGGCGGTCCTCGGCGAAAACGGTTCCGATGCTAGCGCCCACGACCACCGGCCGCCCGGCCACCTGCATCGGGGTGGCGAGCCCGGCGAGCAGGAGCGCCGAAACTGTTTCCAATTGTTCTGTGCCTGTGCACTTTTCGATGAGCACGATGAACTCGTCGCCGCCGATTCGCGCAACCAACCCGCCGACGGATTCGACGGATTCACGAAGGCGCTGGGCAACGTCGCGCAACACCCGGTCCCCTACCGTATGTCCCCACACATCGTTCACTTCCTTGAACCCATCGAGGTCCAGATAGCAAACACCAACCGGCGGAATGGCATTCGCCAGTCGATCGAAGAAGAGCACACGGTTGGGCAGGCCGGTCAGGCTGTCGTGATTGGCATCGTGCCACAGCCGATCAGCGAGTTGTTTTCGCTCGGTGACATCGACGGCGACACCGATCAGGAAGCGGACCTGTCCACTGTTGTCGCGGACCGCGGACATGGACAGGTCGATGCTGGTGATGGTGCCGTCGCGTCGGAGATGGTCGGTTTCGAGGCGGAAGCGGTCGGTCCGACCGCTGAGTAGGTGCTCCAAATTGCCATAGGCGTCACTGATATTCGCGGGGCCGAGCAATTCGGCGACCGACCGGCCGGGCATCACGGCTGCGGGTAGGCCGAGCATATCGGCCATGGCCGCATTGACCTCCAGCACCCGGCCGGTAACGTCGACCGTCCCGATACCAACCGACGCTCCCGCGAAGACCGCTTCGAACCTGGCCTCCGACAATTGCCTTCGCACCTCGGCCTCCTGCGCGGCCGAAAATGCCGCAGCGAGTATGGTTTCCTGCTCCCCCAACGCCGCGTTCCGCAGCGCTGAGGTGAAGCCAGCGGCGAACTCGGCAGCGACAACTATTGCACGCTCGCGAACTGCCACGTAATCGGATTCGGTTCCGGTGGGGCAGATTTCACGAACCATATCCCGGCAGATGACCAGAATCGAACGGCTGACGGCAATCTGGTCACGGTAGTTCGCCGCGACGAGCACGGCGGCGGCGTCCTGCGCGACCGCCACCTCCCGCGTCCCGCGCACCGCCGCGACGAGCACATCGGCGAGTTCCGCTAGCAGAGTTTCGATTTGGCTTCGGGTGAGGACCGGAGCGACGGCGCCATCGAGCGCATCCGCCCATCGAACCGCTAGCTCACGGATCCCCACACGAACCCCCTGCCACCGCTCCGGTCAGACCTTCCGGCCGACGCCCGCCAGGCCGAGCGATCGGCCCGGCGTCTCGTGTAGGTCACGTTCGGATTCCGGCCGCCAGGCGGGTAGTGCGACAACGCCGGGTTCGACCGGCTCCCACCCTTCGAACATCGCGGAAATGGCGTCCTTCGAGCGGAAGTGGATGCCGACATGAGTCGTCTCGGCCGCACGGCGGCCGAGCTTGCCCGCATCCTCGGCGCGTAGCTCCGATGTCAGGTGCGAGATCGCGACGTAACTCCCGGCGGGGACGGCCGCGCGCACGGCGCAAACCTTCTCGACCGGCTGGTCCTCGTCGGAGAGCAGGTGCAACACCGCCACCAGCAACAGGCCGACCGGTTGCGTGAAATCGATGAGGCCGGTCTCGCGGACTCGCGCGAGCAGCTCATCGGGCTTGCGCAGATCCGCCTCGACGGCCGCGGCCTTGTCGTTGCCCACCAGGATCGCGCGGGCGTGGGCGACGGCCACCGGATCGATATCGGCGTACAGCACGCGAATCTCCGGATCCAACGCCTGTGCGATCTCATGCACATTGCCCGCGGTCGGAATGCCCGAACCGATGTCGAGGAACTGACGCACCCCTTGGTCGACCATGAAGCGAACGGCGCGGCGCAGGAAAGCCCGGTTGCTCAGCGCCAGGCGAGGCAGGTCCGGCACCAGTTGCTTACCGATCTCGGCGGCCTTGCGATCGATCTCGAAGTTGTGTGAGCCGCCCAACAAGGCGTCGTACATCCGTGCCGGGCTCGCCTGTTGCATATCCACGCCCTCGGGCGCCCACGCCGGCCTGTCCATCGCATCCCCTCTGCCTCTTCACCATCGGACCAACCCGTCCAGGTCCGCACCGCCGGATACCGCGTTGTTGATCACCGATAGGCGTAGTCCGCATAGTAGTCGGGCCGATTGGTCCGAATGATCACGAATTCGCCACTGTTGGTCGGCACTTTCGCACTGTGATCCATATTCACACATGCGCATGAGTGCAATGTAGGCTACGCTGTCGAACGGCAGCATTCTGCATGCGGAAAGGAGCGTTCGACTATGGGCGAGCAGTGCGTGTCGCCGGAGCGGTCGGCAGCGGTGGTCGAAGAGGCTGAGCACACGGATCACGACCACGCGCATGACCACGCGCGCTCGGGCCATTCGGACAACCACGGCCACAGCCACGACCACGGTGTCTCGGCGGATTCGAATCCGCGCTGGCTGGCCATCGCGCTCGGCTTGATCGTCACGTTCATGCTGGTCGAGGTGGTCATCGGCCTGCTGGCGCATTCACTCGCGCTGATCTCCGACGCCGCGCATATGCTCACCGATGCCGCCTCGATCGTGCTCGCGATGATCGCGATCCGGTTGGCTCGACGCCCGGCGCAGGGGCGGTACACCTATGGGTTCAAGCGAGTGGAGATCCTGTCGGCGCAGGCCAATGGGATTACCTTGCTGCTGCTCGCGGCGTGGTTCGTGTACGAGGGCATCAACAGGCTGATCAATCCGCCGGATGTCGAGGGGCCGCTGGTGTTGATCACGGCGTTGGTCGGGATCGTGGTCAATATCGCCGCCGCGTGGAGCATCAGCCGCGCCAATCGGACCAGCCTGAATATCGAGGGCGCGTTCCAGCACATCCTCAACGACCTCTATGCCTTCATCGGTACCGCCATTGCGGGCGCGGTGGTGTGGTTGGCCGGATTCGCCCGGGCCGATGCGATCGCGGCGCTGGTCGTCGCGGCATTGATGATCAAGGCGGGCTGGTCCCTGGTTCGGGAATCGGGGCGGATCTTCCTGGAGGCCGCGCCCGCCCACCTGAATCCCGACACCATCGGCGCGCGCATCGTCGCGATCCGGCAGGTCACCGAGGTCCACGACCTGCACGTCTGGCAGATCACCTCCGGACAGCCGTCGCTGTCCGCGCATATCCTCGTCGACGATGCGGCCGACTGCCATGCGATTCGATCGACGATCGAGACCGTGCTGCACGAAGAATTCGCAGTGGAACATACGACGTTGCAGGTGGACCACTCGTCGGACCTGGAGGTCTCCACCGACGAAACGCACTGCGCGGAGGCGCACGGGCCGGTACACCGGTCCTGATCGACACCGCTGATTGACCTTCGAGTTACCTGAGACTCCATGATGAGCGGGTGGCGGGCAATGGGTTGATCACGATCGGCGGGCTGGCGCGGGCCTGTGGGCTTACGGCCAGTGCGCTTCGGTTTTACGACGATTGCGGGTTACTGGTTCCGGTTCTGGTGGATGCGGTGACCGGATATCGGTACTACAGCGAGGCGCAGGTCGATCGAGGGGTGATGATTCGGCGGCTGCGGGGAATCGGGGTGCCGCTGGAGGTCGTTTCGGAGATTGTGCACGGGGACGGGGCACGGGCGGGGCGGTTGCTCGACGAGCATGTGGCGGAGCTCGGGCAGCGGGCTCGGGAGGCCGCTGCGGTCGCGCGGGTGATCAAAGAGGAGATCGGGGCGGGCGTGGTGCTGTCCGCGGCGGTGTTGGCGTCGGCCATCGATCAGGTGCGTTCGGCGGCGGCGCTGAATCGCGAAATACCGGTGCTTACTGGGGTTTTGGTGGAGTCAAGTGCCGATTCGGTGACGTTGACAGCCACGGATCGGTATCGGCTGTCGACGCGGGCGCTGGTGCCGGAGCGGCCGAGTGGTGGGGCGTGGTCGGTGGTTGTCGATGCGGGCGAGTTGGGCGGAATCGGTTCCTGGCTGCGGGAATTGGATGAGGTGAGCCTGCGTGCCGCCGACGATGGACTTGTCTTGACCGGCGATCGCTCCGAGCGTCGATGCAGCACCATCGATGCGGCGTTTCCGGACTATCGGGCGATGTTGGCAGGGCTGGGGGCGGTTCGAACGCGGGTGGTAGTCGGGCGTGATGCGTTGCTCACCGTGCTCGAGAATGGCGCTGCCGCGCAGGTTATCTTCTCCGTCGATGGGTCCGAATTTTTCGTGACCTGCGATCGGCACATCGGGCACGGCTCACCACAGCCGCAGCCGACTGCGCACCTGCGCGTCCCGGCAGCCATCACCGGACCTGATATCGAATTTGCCTTCTCCCCCAAAACATTACGGCCCGCATTGATGAGTGCGATCGGTCCGGAAATCATGCTCGATATCGCTGCGGCCGACGCACCAGTAGTCGTTCGCTCAGCCACCGATGGTGACTTGACCACGCTCGTAATGCCCACTGCCATCGCGAATTCGAAGGAGCACAGCGCATGAATGCCACTGACACGACGCAATCGGCACAGGAGACGATGACCGCCATTACGCGGGCGGTCGAACTCGGGCGGACGGGATCCGCGGCGGCCGCGCGCGACACACTGCTCGAGATATGGGCGGCTCTCGGACCGCAGGGCGATCCACTGCATCGGTGCACACTTGCGCATTACCTCGCCGATCTATACGACGATGCGTTACAGGCACTTTGCTGGGACGTGCGGGCGCTCGATGCAGCGGACAGTCTCACCAATGAGCGATTGCAGCGCCACGATGCGAATCTGGACGTGCGAGGTTTCTACCCCTCACTGCACCTGAACTTGGCGGACAACTATCGACGGCTCGGTTCATTCGATGCCGCGCAGCGCGAGATCGACGCGGCGCAAGAATATGTGGATGCACTCGCCAACGACGGTTACGGCGCAATGATTCGCACCGCAATTGATGAAGTCACCGAAGCAATTCGAACACGGACGACCGCTCGGCGGGCGTCCGCACCAAATGGAGCCGGATAGCTGTTGGGAAGACCACCGCGGATCGCATCCACAGCGCGGCCACGAGTGCGGCTTGGGCACCGAGATCGCCGAATTCGGACCCGCCGCAACCGAGAACGGCACCCGGACCAGGGTGTCCCGATGCCCGCCCAATGCAAAGCCGCACCAGACGCTCAGCTCAGCAGGGAACGCGCTGTCGGTGCGAGTCGTAGCTGATCTTCCCGCCTGGACTGTAGCTCCGACAATTCCGGCCGTACCTCCTCGGTCCAAGTGCGTGAACGAGACAACGCATCGAGGTGGGCCTCGAGTGCGGCGGAATCCTCGAACAGCGCAAACCAGACGAAGACGGTTTCCTCCCGAACTGGAAGCCCGGCAAAGGTATTGGGAGTGGGATCGGTCTGGAAGTACGCGATCGGAGCGGCACCGGTCTCGACCAGCAGTGGCCGCACCCGGTATTCGAAGAACTCGGCGAACTCGGCCAGCGGACCTTCCGGGTAGTAGACGGTCGCCAGCACCCGCGATCGAGGCAGCTCGGTTGCCGCTGCACCTGGACGCTCGGTCGGGAGCGTGAAGTTGGACGTTGTAGTGCTGGGCCGCAACAGCAGTGCGTTCGTCGTATCGACCATGGTCGCGCGAGCGGCCGGTGCGTGTTCGCGCCAGGCAGCACCGTCGATATAGAACGCCGTCAATGCGGCACCGCGAGAGGGCATGTCGTGGAAGGCGCGGAGCCAGACGAAACGGTCCGGGGCGTTCTCATCGCGGAATTGCGCGATGATACGCATTCCGACCGCCTCCTGAGTCTCCACGAGTTCCCGATCGAACAGCTCGATGAGTACATCCCGCGTTCCTGGGTGAAGGGTGTACTGCCTGAGTTCGACTACCGGCCACAGGTTTTCGGTCATGAACCTCATCGTGCCGAGCTCGATTGCCGATCGCGATCGGCTGGCTGCCCTTTTTCGTCGGATTCCTGCCAAATGGCGGAGAGCGCGGTTCGTGAAGCTGTTCCGGCACTATCCTTCGGGCCGCACCGTCTCATCAGGGACCGCAAGAGAGACGTGCGCGATGCGGTTCGGGTCGGCCATGATGTCGATAGTGGTTATGCGTCGATCGGTGATGGTGAAGACGAGGAGACACTCCAGGTATCCGTGCGGTGCGACGACCAGTCCCATGTGGCCATCGATCAGGGCGGGGCGGGTGTAGCGGGCTCGGGTGGCGTACATCAGGGCGCTGGAGGTGACAGGGCGGGCACCACGCAACCGGACCGGTTGTCCGATCGGGGCGGCGACAGCGTCCGCGTGCAGTTCGACATCCGGGTCGAGAACGGCTATCAGCGCGTCGAAGTCACCGGCGCGGGCGGCCCGCAGGAAGGCATCGACGACCACACGTTCGTCCGCGATGCGGCTGGTCTCGGCCGCGGGTACGCCACGGACGCGGCGGCGGGCGCGGGCCGCGAGTTGCGCGGCCGCCGCAGGGGTGCGGCCGAGGATGGGCGCGAGTTCCGCGTACGGCAGATCGAACAGGTCGTGCAAGACGAAAGTCAGCCGCTCGGCGGGGGTAAGAGTGTCGAGCACGACCAGCAGTGCGAGCCCGACCGAGTCGGCCATAACGGCCTCCTGCTCGGGATCCATGACGTCCGCGGCAATGGCGGGCAGCTCGGTCGGTAGCGCGCCGACCGGATCCTCGCGGCGGGCTTTGCGGGCGCGCAGCATATCCAGGCAGATGTGGGCGACAACCGCGGTCAGCCAATTGCGCAAGTCGCGCACGCCCGCGGTGTCGGCGCGGTCGAGCCGCAGCCATGCCTGTTGGACGGCGTCGTCGGCCTCACTTGCCGACCCGAGCATGCGGTAGGCGACCGCGCCGAGGTGGGCACGGTGGTCTTCGAAGCGCTGCGCGAGCCACTGGTTCTCGTCGGTCATCGGCGATCTCCTTCCGCGTCATGTCGAGGTGTCGTGCCCCGTCATATCTATGACGGCCGAAACCGCGGTGACATGACACGCCCGCGGATCCATCTCGAACAGGAGGGCGAGCTGATGCACAAGACAACAGACCTGCTTCCGATGCAGTCAGCCATGGCGCCGATGCCGGATCGACGGCGCTGGCTCGCATTGGTGGTGTTGCTGGTGGCCGGGTTCATGGACCTACTCGATGTGACGATCGTGAATGTGGCACTGCCGACGATCCAAAGCGATCTGAACGCACCCTACGCGGATCTGGAGTGGGTGGTGTCGGGTTATCTGCTCGGATTCGCGGCCATGCTGATCACCGGCGGCCGACTCGGCGACCTGCTCGGCCGCAAAACCATCCTGCTTGTCGGCCTCACCCTGTTCACGCTCGCATCGCTGGCATGCGGAATCGCCCCGGGCCCGCCGTGGCTGATCGCCGCACGAATAGCCCAGGGCGCGACGGCCGGGCTGATGATCCCGCAGATCCTGGCGATCATGCACGTATCGTTCCCCGCCGCCGAACGCGGGAAGGTACTCGGTATCTGGGGCGGTGTACTCGGCTCGGCTTCGGTGGCCGGATTGATCGTGGGCGGAATCCTGGTGCAGGCCAATCTTTTCGGCTGGGCGTGGCGGCCGATCTTCCTGGTCAACGTGCCCGTCGGGATGCTGGCCATTCCCGCGGCCATGGTGCTGGTCCGGCAGTCCCGCTCGGCCACGGCGGATCGATTGGATCCGCTCGGTACCGTCCTCGCGATCGGCGCGGTGCTACTGCTGGCGTATCCGCTGACCGAGGGACGCGCGCTGGGCTGGCCGGTGTGGACCTTCGCGCTGATGGCCGCCGCCGGACTGGTCCTTGCGGTATTCGTCGCCTACGAGCGGCGCCGGAGCGCGACGGTCGGATCGCCGCTGGTGGTGCTGAATCTGTTCCGGGAGCGCTCATTCAGCGCCGGTATGGCCGTATGGCTGTTGTACTGGATCGCCCTCGGCGGCTATTTCCTGGTGTGGACGCTGTATCTGCAAGCGGGGCTGGGCTGGACCCCGCTGCGGGCCGGGCTCAGCGCATCGCCGTTCGCGATCGCCGCTGCCGCCGGGGCGGGAACCAGTGTGGAGGTGTTCGTGCCGCGCTTCGGGCGCAGGGTGCTGTTCGCGGGCGCGATGATCAACGCCGCCGGATTCGGTCTGTACCTCTATCTGGCCGCGCACTACGGCCCCGCAGTCACCTCCGCGCAGATGTTCGCACCGCTCGCGATCAGCGGATTCGGCTTCGGACTCTTCGTCGCCCCCACGGTCGACCTGATCCTGTCCGGTGTTCCTGCCCACGACGCCGGATCCGCGTCCGGACAATTGTCGACCATCCAACAGATCGGCATGGCACTCGGTGTCGCGCTGGCCGGGGTGTTCTTCTTCACCCAACTCGACAACACCTCCGCCCACGGCACCACCTCGGCCATCCCCGCCATCCAGCAGCAACTCACCAACCTGGACATCCCGGCCACCGCTCAGGACCAGATACTCACCCAGTTCCGTGCCTGCGTCCACGATCGCTCCGCCGCAACCGATCCCACCGCCGTACCGACCAGCTGCCAGCCCGCACCTGGACAACCATTCTCCGAACCACTGCGCCAAGCGCTCACGAAGGCGGGACTAGCAGCCAACGCGCACAACATGTCTCGCAGTTTCGCGCAAACCCTGTGGTGGGCCATCGGCATTCTGATCGCCGTCGCGGCGGTAGTGCTCGCGCTTCCGCATCGCTTGTCCGGTGGTCCGACCGCCGAAACGAGCAGGCCCGGTTCCCTTGCACTGGATGCCGTACCCTGAGACGATTCGATGATGCGGTGTGGCGATATGGACCGCGCGTAGTTATACGGTTCGACACCGCGACCCCGGCGCGCATGCGGCGATCGTGATCCCCGCTCACCAGCGTCGCCACAGCTCGTCGTCCGGCCGTTCTTCGAGCGTTTCCACGAGGGCCGAGGCGAGGAGGGCTACGGCCCGGTCATCGTCGCGGGCCAGTTGCTCCAGGGTGTCCAGTGCGATGGTCCCCGGCATCTCCGCGAGTGCCTGGGTCAGTCGTATTCGCACCGCCGAGTCCGTTGTGTGTGCGGTGAGCTCGTCGACCAACGCTCTCATGATTCGGTCCGCCCACTTCGGGTCCAGCGCCAACGTTCCCAAGAGCTCGGCGGCCTCGATATCGTTCGGGCCCTCGACCACCGTGCCGACAAGTTCCGGCACAGCTCGGGTCACGCCCCGCGCCCCCAGCGCGAGAGCAGCATGTCTACGGACCGTCGCGTCCGCGTCCCCGAGCGCGTCCGTGAGCGCCGCGGTCGCCGCGTCGCCCGGTAGCTCGGCGAGCGCCAGCATCACGCGCCGCCGGACGTCGACGTCTGCTGAGCCCATGCCGGATACCAAGCGCGCCACAGCGTCACCGCCGGCCCGTGCGAGGGCCCACCGCAGGGCCCCCGCAACGTTCGGATCGGATTCGGTGAGGACCGCCTCGGCCAGCAGCTCGGCAGGCACCGACACGTCCTCGGCCGGGGCCAGGACGGCCTGCTGCCGCCGGGCGGCGCTGTGCGAACCGAGTCCGTGCAGGAGTTCGATGATGCGCAGGACCTCTTGCCAGCCGAAGGGCTCGGCCGCATCGACCATACGGAGACGCTCGAGGAGTTCTTGCTCCCGATTCAGTCGTTCTTCGGTCTTTCGAATAAGGTCGCCGACCAGTGCGGACGGGGTGAATCCGACGTCGTCGAGCGCGCGTCCGATCTGGTTCAGCGACAGTCCCAGAGCCCGCAGCCCCTCCACGTGGAAGATCCGCCGGATGTCCTCGGGCGAGTACTCCCGGTAGCCACCCACGGTGCGGCCGGTCGGCCGTACCAGCCCGAGGGAGTCGTAGTACCTGAGCATCCGGGCGCTCACCCCCGAGCGGCGCGCCACCTCACCGATCAGCACGCGGTCGTCTCCTCCCGCTCCGGACCGAGCGCGACGACCCGTCTCGCCGCATCAACGACAAGGTCGAATCCGGCATCCGGGTCACGCAGCAGCCGCTCCGTGGCGCGCGCATGCGCACGCACCATCGGGTCGTGACTTGCCATCGCCGTCCGCAGAACCGGCTCGACCACGTCGCCGAGCGCGACGAGCGCACGGCTCAAACTCAGCCGTACCTCCCGGTCACCGCGCCCGAATTGCATGGCCAGTTCCGCGGCCAGCCCTTGCTTCGCTCCGTCGGGCACGAGAACGACGGCAGCGCGCCATGCACTCCGCGCGACCTCGTCGTCGGCATCGTGCAGCAACGACCGCGTGATCGCCGGCCACGCGCTCGGGTCCCCGATCTTGGACAGCGTGTGCAACGCTTGGCTGCGGGCCTGAGCATGCTCGGAACCGAGTTCCACGCGCAGTTTCGGAACCGTGATCTCGGACGGGAGACGGGTAAGCGCCCACGTGAGCATGTCGCGCACGAAGAAGTCCGGCTCGATCGCGCACCGTTCTACCAGCGCATCGACGAAACCGGGCTCGGGATGCGTGCCGACTGCCAGCGCCGCCGCGAGCCGCGTCGACGAGCTCCCCGCCGCCAAGGCGTCGAGCAGTCGCATGTCCTGTGGATTCCTGTGTGTCGAGTTGATGGGGACCACCTCCGACAGCCAGTGAAGACCTTGACACAGTGACAATGTCAAGTACTTCGCCAGGCTCCGCACCGAGGTATGACCCGACAACGCATCAACACCGGCGTAGACGCGCACTCCTCTGGCCGCGTGCGTCAGCCGCGAATGCCCGAGTGCCGGATGTGCACTACTCGAAAGTGTTGAATTCCCATACCGCTGGGATGAATTGCGCTGCAACAGATCTCGCCTCTGGAATCGAGAGGCGGTTGTCGCGACCGGCTCGGCAGGCAGCGCGCGAATCATGAGTTCGTCCAGGATTTTGTGGTGCGCATTGTCGAGGTGGCGTGGTTGCCGCAGGCGTTGCCGAGCGTCTGGCAGGCATCAGCGAGCGCGTTGACATCGTCCGTGCGGTCGTTGCAGGTCTGAACGGTGATCTCGATCTCGGGTGACCGCTGATTATCGAGCAGATCGACTACTTGCTGTACCTCTCCGACTATCGTGCGGAAATCGGTGGACGCCTTCCAACCACATCAACACAAATGGAAACGGCCCGGAACATATTGTTCCGGGCCGTTTCCACTAGTAGCGGGGACAGGATTTGAACCTGCGACCTCTGGGTTATGAGCCCAGCGAGCTACCGAGCTGCTCCACCCCGCGTCGGCATGGACAACGCTACCGCATGGGGTGGGTGGTTACCTAAACGGCAGGTGGAAGGGCATAACCGGCGGGTAATCCGGGTGGGTGCGAGTATGGGGCTATGCCCAGTGCCATTGCCCATGTGCGACTGACGGTTTGCGATATCGACCGGTCGCGGGCGTTCTACGAGAAGGTGTTCGGATGGCCGGTTGCGCTAGAGGTGCCCGCCGATGCGGATGAGGCGACGCGGGAACAGCTCGGATTTCTGTTCGGTGGGGTGATCTATCGGATGGAGCACGGGATGATCGGGCTGCGGCCGGTCGGCACCGACAGCTTCGACGAAAACCGGGTCGGGCTCGATCATCTCGCGTTCCCGCTCGGATCACTGGCCGAATTGGAGGCTGCCGCAGCACATCTCGATGCTTGTGGGGTCGCGCGCGCAGACATCAAGGACATCGGGATCAGCTATATCCTCGAGTTCCGGGATCCGGACAATATCGCGTTGGAACTGATCGTCCGCAAGTAGGTCAGGCCGCTTTCGCCACCTTCTGCACCGCGGCGACGAAGAACTGCTCGAAGGCCGACTTGTCGAGCGAATCATCCAGCGCGGCAACGCGAACCGCGACTGTGGTGCCCCGCACCTCGGCGTAACCCAGATACGCATTCTGGGTCAGTGGAGCGCTACTGGCATCCGTCTTCGCGGTGCTGGTCGAGTGGAAGGCGATCGCGTTCGCGCCCTTCAGTTCCTGGGGCACCGGCTGATCCGTGACGCGCTGCGTCGCGGAGACCTGATGGCCGTCGTAGGTCGCGACCACCTCGACCGAACCGCAGCGCTTATTGCCGTCGGCGATCCGTTGTAGATCCCCGGTCCGCCCGGAAACGAATTCCACAAAAATTACGCCCGACTTACCGGTCGCCGCGGAGATGGCCGACTGCCCGAGCAGTTCCTTGGTCGCCGCTCCGAGATCCTGCTGGGTGGAACCACATTCGGCCGGTGTGAAGGTGGCATTCTGCTGGGTCGCGGTGAGATCGCCGACCGTCGACTGCAGCTGCTCCGGTGGCAGATCGAGTTTCTTCGTGTTCGCCGGGAATTCCTCCTGGGTCAGCACCAACTGTTCGCGAGGCGTGCTGGGCGCCGCGGATTTCCAGCCATCGGTCGAGTCCGCTTTGCTGCTACAGCCCGCGACGAGTACCGCGCCCGCCGCCATTGCCAATGCCCACCGTGCCTTACGCAATTCGATCATGGTGACGATCATGTCAGCCGTCGCCACGGGCAATCCTCAACACTCACTTGCGGGAAGATATTTCAGCGCTCCGGGAGACCCGTGATCCGGGCGCGGTGGCGCTCCTGCAGCTCGCGCGAACGACGCAGATAGTCGATAACGAGGCGCAGTTCCGCTGCGCTGTAGCGCGTTACCTCGCCCGCACCCTCCTCCGCGATCGGACCGTAGATCCGCATGACCTTGACCATCGCGGCATCTGTTATGCGGATGACCACCTTGCGGCGGTCCCCCGGTTCGGGATGCCGGGCGACGTAGCCGAGTTTGGCGAGACGGTCCAGCATGGTGGTCACGCTGCCGCTGGTCAGGTTCAGTTCGGCAGCAAGGGCGCCGGGGGTGGATTCGCCGTGCCACAGGATTTCCAGACAGCGCAGATCGGTGCGGTTGACGCCGAGATTGGTCGCGGCGGCCTGGTCCACGGCATCGACGGCGGCCTGGAGCGCCTGCGCTTCGCGGCCGACCTCGGCGCGCAGTTGCGCCACCTCACCACGCGCATCCGAATTTTCTCTTGACATTCAAGCCTCTTGATTATCAAACTATTAGTATCTTGATAATCAAGATACATCAGAGCCAAGAGAGATCTCGGGAGACGCACCATGAAGAAGGCACTGATCGTCGGCGGTGGGATCGCCGGACCGGTCACCGCGATGGCATTGCAACAGGCGGGGCTGGAGCCGATCGTGTGCGAGGCATACGCGGAGGCGGCGGCCGAGCAGATCGGCGCGTATCTGACGGTGGCGGTCAACGGAGTGTCGGCACTGGCCCTGCTGGAGGCACATCATGTGGTGACCGAGATCGGGCACCCGACGGCCACGCTGTCATTCGCGACCAGCGGCGGCACGCACATCACCGATATGCCGATCGGCGGCACACTGCCCGATGGCACCGTCACGCACAGCATCAAGCGGCGCGATATGTATCGAGCGCTGAATGTGGAGGCGACGCAGCGAGGTGTGCGGTTCGAATACAACAAACGACTGGTGGATGCGACGTCGTCCGCGGACGGCGTCCGCGCGACCTTCGCCGACGGGACAACGATGGACGCCGACGTACTTATCGGTGCCGATGGAATCCGTTCCCGCACAAGGGAAATAATCGACCCATCGGCACCGAAGGCGCACTTTCTCGGCATCTACGGGCTCGGCGGATTCGTCACCGATCGGGCGCTGCACAGCAAACTCGGATTGCGGCCCGGTGTGTACAGCATGATCTTCGGCAAGAAGGCATTCTTCGGATATTTCGTCGCACCGGACGGCGAGATCTGGTGGTTCGCCAATATTCCTCGAGCACAGGAGCTTTCGGAGTCGGCGGATTCGGCCTACTGGCGAGCGCACCTCATCGAAAAACTGTCGGCGGATCGCGGCCCGGCCGCCCGGATCGTCGCTGCCACCTCGGATGGCACCTTCGTCCCCGCCTTCAACCAGTACGATATGCCGACGGTCACCAAGTGGCACAACGACAATATGGTCATTGTCGGCGATGCCGCGCACGCTGTGGCGTCCTCCTCGGGACAGGGCGTATCCATGGCGGTGGAGGATGCCGTGACGCTGGCGATCTGCCTGCGCGATATTCCGGATACCGCCGCGGCCTTGGCCGCCTTCGAGAACCGCCGCCGCGAACGTGTCGAAAAGGTCGTCGCCTACGGCGCGCAAACCAGTAGCGACAAAGCATCCAACGGAATCGCGCGCCTACTGGTCCGGCTTCTCACGCCCTACTTCCTGCGCAAGGCCGCCAAAACCGGTATCACCCCGCTGAACTGGATGTTCGACCACCGGATCGACTGGACAGCACAGCCGGTGACGCAAACCGCGTGACAACCTCGCATAGGGCGCACGCTATGCGAGGTAGCCACTGGATATCCGAGAGCTCGGTGGGTCGCCGAGAGTTCGGGGTGATGGACAGCCGAGCGCAAGGTCGAGGCGAACGTCTTTGCAAGCTGGTGCGCATGGTCGTGGCGGGGTCGAGCAGGGCACGGCACCGACTACCGCAGTAGACCCACTGCCTCTTTTGCTGCCTCCGCGACCAATGCGTTGTCCGCCTTGGCATCTGGGCTGGAGTGGGTGGTCAGTACCGCGATCACGATCGGCGCGGCCCCACCTGTGGGCCAGGTGACCGCAACATCGTTGGCCGAGCCGTAGTCGCCGGTGCCGGTCTTGTCGCCGGTCCGCCAATCATCAGGCAGGCCGGCGCGAATCCGAGCGCCGCCGGTAGTGCTGGCGATCAGCCATGCCGTCAGCTGTGCACGCTCGGGCGCGGCAAGTGTGTCGCCGACCGTCAGTGCCCGATAGTCGGCTGCGATTGCCGCGGGCGTGGTGGTGTCCCGCTCGTCGCCGGGGATAGCGGTATTGACCTCCGGCTCCAAGCGGTCCAGCCGGGAGACCTGATCGCCGATGGACCGCAGGAACTGCGTCAGCGCCTGCGGGCCGCCGAGCAGTTTCAGCAGCTCATTGCCCGCGGCATTATCGCTGCGGGTGATCGCCGCATCGCACAGTTCCAATACCGACATACCACTGTCGATCCGGGTACCGGTAACCGCCGAACCGTGCGCAGCCGCCACATCCGCCTCGGTGAAGTGGATTATCTGATCGAAATACCCGGTGGCAAGCGGATGTTCGCGCAATAGCGCCGCGCAGGCGAGCGCCTTGAAGGTCGACATCATCGGGAACCGCTCGTCCTGGCGGAAGCCGACGGTCTTTCCGGAACCGGTATCGACGGCGACGACGCCGAGCCTGGCCTGATGCTGCTGCTCGATACCGGCCAACTGGCCCACCGGAGTCGGCGCCGGGTCCGGATCCTTCGACTCGGTCCCGCATGCACCGAGTAACAACACCGTCGTCACGAGGACCAATCCCATGCGAGCCGAACCCCGCCCGCGTCTACCGATCTTTGTCATGTCGACACGACAGCACAGCGCCGATCCACCTGTCCAAGACCGACGTGGC
Organism: Nocardia sp. NPDC049707; assembly: GCF_040674855.1. NCBI lineage: Bacteria > Bacillati > Actinomycetota > Actinomycetes > Mycobacteriales > Nocardiaceae > Nocardia > Nocardia sp. NPDC049707. The sequence continues at coordinate 131,842 of NZ_JBFANN010000009.1, forward strand.
CGAAAGCCGATATCGAAACCGATATCGCCGCAGCGTAGCGCCCCCTGACCGTGAGCGCGGGGCACCGAAAATAACGGTGTAGTGCCGAGGGTCAGTCGTCGAACCGGTCACCTGCGGCACCGCCTTACCGCGCAGGGTCCGTTCCGCCAAGGCCGCGAAGGCAGCGGCTGCGGCCCGCCGGGTCCGGCTATGCACTCCGCGCGTGTCGCCCGCCAGCACCGGTTGCCGGTGCGCCCGGTCCAGCACACACTGCGGACATGACAACCTTCGACGATCTTCGGGCGCTATTCATCAACTGCACCCTCAAGCGCTCCCCCGAGCTGAGCAATACGCAGGGTCTCATCGACGTCAGTGCCCACATCATGGCGACGAACGGCGTCCAGGTTTCGCAGATACGTGCCGTCGATCACGACATCGCGACCGGGGTCTGGCCGGATATGACCGAGCACGGCTGGGCCACCGATGAATGGCCGGTGTTGCAGCGGCAGGTGATGGACGCCGACATTCTGGTGTTGGCCGGTCCGATCTGGCTCGGCGACAACAGTTCGGTCACCAAACGGGTGATCGAGCGCCTGTACGGCAATTCGTCGATCCTCAACGAACGCGGCCAGTACGCCTATTACGGCCGGGTCGGCGGCTGTCTGATCACCGGCAATGAGGACGGCATCAAACACTGTGCGATGAATATCCTCTACAGCCTCCAGCACCTCGGCTACACGATTCCGCCGCAAGCCGACGCCGGGTGGATCGGCGAGGCCGGACCCGGACCGTCGTATCTGGATCCGGGCTCCGGCGGTCCGGAAAATGATTTCACCAACCGCAATACCACCTTCATGACCTGGAATCTGCTGCATCTGGCCCGGATGCTGAAGGACAACAGCGGCATACCCGCCCACGGAAATCAACGCTCCGAGTGGGATGCGGGCTGTCGGTTCGATTTCGAGAATCCCGATTATCGCTAGGGTTCAGCAGGGTCCAGAATCATCGCCGGAAAACCGCATGCGGTAACCAGATTCGCGTCGTCGAACGCTGCGATACGGGTGATCGCACAATCGGTGGTGGTGAGCACCGCGACTCCGAAAGCCCGATAACCGCCACCTGTTTCGCGTGCGTAGGCAACCGCGGCAGGGCGTGGTCGACACCGACTGCCGGGGTGCACGGGGTGCCGAATCTGTTCGTCGCGGGCAGTTCGGTCTTCCGACCACCGGCTGTGCGAATCCGCCCTGACGGTCGTGGCGCTGGCAGTTCGGCTAGCTGATACTTTGCGGACTTTCGCATAGTCTGCGGCCTATGGACGAGACGCCTGGTAGAAAAGGTTTGCCGCACCCAGATGAACCACATCGTGAAGGTCTGGCCTCCAGGCTGAACTGGCTGCGCGCGGGCGTACTCGGCGCCAACGACGGCATCGTCTCGACCGCGGGTCTGGTTGTCGGTGTCGCCGCGGCGACGACCAGCGCCTCGGCCATCTTCACCGCGGGCATTGCCGGAATCACCGCGGGCGCGATCTCCATGGCCGCCGGCGAATATGTGTCGGTGAGTACCCAGCGGGATTCCGAGCGGGCGCTACTGGCCAAGGAACGCACGGAACTCAAGGAAGAACCGGACTACGAGCTGGCCGAACTGACCGATATCTACCGGTCGAAGGGGCTGACACCGGAGACCGCGCGCAAGGTGGCCGAGGAATTGACCGCGCACGATGCCTTTCTCGCCCACGCCGAGGCCGAACTGGGTCTGAACCCGCACGAGTTGACCAATCCGTGGGCCGCGGCCGTCTCCTCGGCGGTCTCGTTCACGCTCGGTGCACTGCTGCCGCTGTTGGCGATCCTTCTGCCGCCGACCGCGGCGCGCATTCCGGTGACAACCGTTGCGGTGTTGATCGCGCTGGCGGTCACCGGATCGGTCAGCGCTCGGCTCGGCGGTAGTAATCGCGGGCGGGCGGTATTGCGGGTGGTGATCGGTGGTGCGCTGGCGATGGCGATCACCTATGGCATCGGTCAATTGGCGGGTGTCGCCGGGTTGTGAGAACCGGCGTTCCTACCGTGATGTACTCGACGCGATCAGATCCGCGGGCGGCGGCGCGAAGCAGCTATCCGCGCGGATTTACCGCCGTCCGAGATCGAGGCGGCGGGTCACCCGATCGACCAGATCCGGGGGCATGCCGGGTTCGCGGCGGGCGGCCATCGCCTCGCGGCGGCCCGCATCGAGAACCTCGTCTTGGATGTCACGAAGCTTGGCCATCAGCTCGAGGTCGCGCACGGCCTCGGCCTTGGCATCCGCGTCGGCGGCCTCCGGGTCGGCGCGAGCCAGACGCTGACGCAATTGGTTACGCAGGCGCTGGTAGATCTCGTCGGGGAGGTCTTCGGAGTCGGCGATCTGCTTGAGACGGTCGAGTTCCGCGCCGACGACGCGTTCCCACAAGCTCCGTTCGAGCAGCCGTTCCTTCTTGGTGTCGGCCTGAACACCGGTGAGCCGCACGATAAGTGGCAAGGTCGGGCCCTGTAGCAGCAGTGTGAACAGGACGACGGCGAAGGCTGTGAAGAGGATCTGGGTGCGGCCGGGAAACGGTTCGCGGGCATCGGTGAGCAGCGGAATGGCCAGTGCTAGTGCGATGGTCGCGACACCGCGCATGCCCGCCCACCAGGTGACGACTATTTCCTTCCAGGTATAGGGTTCGTCGGCGTCCTCGTCGCGCCACCACCGGTTGCGCAGGGAAAGGGTGGTCAGCAGCCACACCAACCGCAGTCCGACCACCACCGCGATCACGACGCTCGCACCGCCGAGCAGTCGCGGCCAGCCTTTGCCCGTATCGTCCAGTACGACACCGAGTTCCAAGCCGATCAACCCGAAAGCGAAACCACTTATCAGCATTTCGGTGATCTCCCAGAAGGCATCACCGACCAGGCGGTAGTCGCGATCGCCGAAATTGGTGCCCGCCTCGGTCAGATACAGCGCGCACACCAGTACCGCCAGCACCGCCGACCCCGAAAACGCCTCGGCCACGCCATAGGCGGCGAATGGCAGCAGCAGGCTCAGCGCCACCTGCCACGATGCCTCCTCGAGCCGGCTGGTCAACTTGCTGCCCGCATAGCCGAGCACCATCCCGACAACGATCGCGACCACCGCCGAGATCACGAACTCACCGACCGCATGCCAGGCCGAGAACTTGCCGGTGAGCACGGCCTGTACCGCGACGGAGTAGATGACGATCGCGGTCACATCGTTGAACAGCCCCTCACCGCCCAGCGTCACCACCAGACGGCGCGGTAGGCCCAGCTTGCCCGCCATGGCCGTGGCGGCCACCGGATCCGGCGGCGCGACAACGGCACCGAGCGTCAGGCCCGCCGCCAACGGCAGCGCCGGATACCAGGCGTGGAAGACCGCCGTCACCGCCACGGCCGTAGCGAGCACCAACCCGACCGCGCGCAATGCGATCGGACCCCAGTTCTCCGCGAACTGCCGCCACGAGGTCCGCCGCGCCGCGGCGTACAGCAGCGGCGGCAGCACCAGCGGCAGGATCAGCTCGGGCAGCACATCGACCCGGGGAACCGCAGGTATCAGCGCGAGCACACAACCGAATACGGTCATCAAGACCGCTGACGCGATACCGAGCCGCCGAGCGAGCGGTTCGGCCAGGATCGTGGCGAAGAGCAAGACGAACATCAGCACCAACTGGTCCATGACGCCCCAGTCTGCGGTGAGTTGCTGAGATTTCCCTAGCGACCGCCCCCATACGGCACTGTGAGTTTTCGGCGTGTGCGGACATTGGGCACCAGCTGCCACCAGGTCGCACAGCGCCACACCCATTCGAGCGGGCCGTAGCGGAACCAGCGCAACCAGTGGTAGCTCCATAGCGCCTGCACCGCGATGATCGCGCCGGCCAAGCCGAGCAGTGCGCTGTAGCGATTGGAATCGGATAGGCCGAGCCACGGCTCGGCGACCAGAATCAGTCCGGTTGCCGAGACGTAATTGGTCAGCGCCATCCGCCCCATCGGCTCGAGCATCTCGGCGAACACCGCACCGGATTCGGTGCGCAGGAACAGCAGGAATCCGGTGAGATAGGCGAACGCCCCGAGCAAACCGGCCACCGGAGCGACGCTGCTGGTCCACAGCTCAACGTACGGCGTGCGGTATTCCCACACCCCGGCGGCGATTGCGGCGGGCACAGCCAGCAAAAAGACCACTGCGAGACACCAGCCGTAATCGCGCAGGTTATCCGCGAGGCCGAAGCGGTCGGCGGCGAGTCCGAGCAGGAACAGGCCCGGCACCAAGCCGAGCCCGCCGCCGAGTGTGCACGGAACCCCGATCGTGGCGATCAGCCCGGCGAGCAATATCACCCAGCGCGGCAGCCCGGCCGCGGGTAGCAGCACCACCAACCCGACGATCGCATATGGCAGCAGAGCATCCCCCGGCTGGAACACATGGTGGATCAGACCGAGCGCACCGAGTGCGATGAGCCGACGGGCAAGTATCAGTCGTGGACGGTCGGTGTGCTCGACGGTGTGGTCGAGGAACAGCGAAAAGCTGAGTCCGAACAGGAACGAGAAGATCGGAAAGAACCGTCCCACGAACAATACGGACAGCAGGTGCCACACCGGATCCACGGTGCCGGGCCCGATCGTGGCCCGCATATCGGTGAGCTGCCAGATCTCGACCACCAGAATCCCGCACAGCGCGAAACCGCGCACGGCGTCGAACTCATGGAGGCGCGGGCGAGCGCCGTCGGGATCCATACCAATAGGCTATCGAGGGCCCGATCCGGATCCCGGGAAGACAGCTCGAGAGGTTCGCACTGGGCGTCTCGGCCCGGACTGCGATGACCAGCGAATGTGTCCACGGCATCGCGAACCTGCCGCATCCCTTCTTACACATGCAAGTGAACTCGAGCACTAATAGTTCGTGCATTAACCATTCGTGCACTAAGGTTGACGGGAACGAGGAGGTGCCATGGAAATCGACGATCCGTTGCGGCTGGATCGGCAGGTGTGTTTCGCACTGGCCGTGGCCAATCGTGCGGTGCTCGGCGTGTATCGGCCGCTGCTGGAACCGCTCGGACTCACGCATCCGCAGTATCTGGTGATGTTGGCGCTATGGGGTGAGGCGCCGATGTCGGTCAAGGCGATCGCCGAGGCGATTCAGTTGGATTCGCCGACGCTGTCGCCGCTGCTCAAGCGGCTGGAGTCGGCCGGGTTGATCACTCGGGGCCGCGATAGTCGAGACGAGCGCAACCTGGTGGTGGATCTGACCCCGGATGGAAAGGCGCTGCGCAAGCAGGCCGAGCGGATTCCGCCCGCCGTGGTGGAACGACTCGGCGTGACATTGGCGGACCTGGAAGAGCTGCGCAAAGTACTGACCCGGGTCAATGAGGCCGCGCGCCGAGCGGCCGACCCGGCCATATCACGAGGAGTGCACGCATGACCCGACCCAATCCCCTCCAGTGGATCGGCTATGCCTTCGGGCGGCGCCTGCCGGATTCGATGCGCGAGTGGGTGCGCAACGACCTCACCGGCAAGTACGCGACGCTACGTCATATCGTGCGCGGACTGGTGCCGTTCTCGCCGCTGTTCGTCGTATTCCTGTTGTTTCCAGGCGAACTGTGGTTGCGCGGGTCGATGGTGTTGTTGGCGCTACTGCTCGCGCTGTTCTACACCGTATCCTTCATGCCGATGAACCGTGCCCATCGCCTGGCCAAACATGGTCTGCCAGCGGATTTGGAGAATCCGAAGCGGGCGCGGCAACGGGCGCTGGAGCGGGCGACATACGCGGCGCAGCATCCACATTGAGCGCTCAGCGCTGACTACACCTAGCATCGCGAGCCGAACACGGTTGGTGGCACCGGTTTTCGTCATCAGGTTGCCGATGTGCGTCTCGACTGTGGTGACGCCGAGATGCGGACGTTCGGCGATTTCGGCATTGGTCAGGCCCCCGAGACCAAGGTGAGCCCTTCGGCTTCGCATCCGGTAAGCCCTTGTGGTGCAACGGAATCCGGGATTCGATCGGCCTGCCACGCGGTCACGGCGGGATCCATCACGCAGACCATGATGCCCCGTCGGTACGGACCTCGACTCCTGACAGCGGAGGATGTCGATCCTCCCGGAGGCCGCAGTCCCGGGGTTCGCAGCGGGTTCTGAGAACAACCAGCCAGAACGACGTCGATGCCTATCTCGCGGACAATCCCCGATTGGCCGACGCCGCAATCGAACTCATCGGCATTTCCGGTGACCCGCTCACCGGAAATGGATCGTGCGTGTGGTCCTATCGCTATTGTTCTGGCCCGCAACCGATCCCAGCGCCGAATGAGCACTCGTCGAACGTTACCTCCTGCCCGCCATCTGAGCGTTCCCGAGCTGACCGTCCTGATCTGAACACCAGCAGCACGTTCACCAGAAGCGGCGGCGTGCCGAGCGGCGAGCGGTAAAATTCGGTGGCCTGGTCTCTGTCGACCTGGTGCGCAAGCCATTTCGCCAGGGCGCGTCGGCGGGGCGGGTCGCGTGGAGTCGCTTCTTTCGCATGGCCGGGCGAGTCAGCGCATGGCCCACGGGGCAATGGCCTGCACGGCAGGCCAGCCGAAATCGTCGGTGTCCTCGTCTTCGACAAACCAGAGCCAGTTCTGTACGGCGCGAACCAGGGTCCAGGCACGGGCACGATCCGGATCGAGTCCGGCGATCTCGACGACGGCGGCGAAGCGATCGTCGAGGGCGGATTCGGTGTGCCGGTTCCACAGCAGCGACAGCGTGGTGAATTCGAGATCGCCCGCCAGGGGCTGCGGATCGATGACGAGCCAGGGTTCGCGGGTGCCGCCGAGGACATTCTCGTAGTGCAGATCCTCATTCACCAGCAGGCGGCCCGCGCTCGGGCCGAGTTGAGCGCAGACATCGACGGCCGCGTCCAGCATCCTGCGCGGGAACGGCGCGCCGAGGCGCTGCCAATCCTTCGGTAACTCCGCCGCCAGGCGCTCGGCCTCGGTGCGCAGGTCGCGAGAAAGACCGGGCGGAGCGGGGATGGCGAGCCGACGCAGCAGCACGGAGATGATCCGGACCGCATCGTCGATGGGCTCGAAATCCAACGACCGTTGGGGATCGAGTCGTTCCAGCAGAAGTGCGCCGTGCTCGGCGTCGCTGTCGAGCAACCGCACCGCGCCATTGCCCGCCCAGGCGGTCAGTGCGACGGGTTCGTCGCGGGTCTCGGGAGTGAGATGACCGAGTTTGAGCACAACCCGACTGTCATCCGCACGCACAGCAGGCAGCACCAAACCGCCATAACCGTGCATAGGTGCGCCCTCGAACCGAAGCTCCCAACGCTCGGCGTACCGAGCCGCGAGTTCGGGAAGACCATCCAGCCAGGCCCGAGCCGCGGGTTCCATCTTGGCGAGACGATCGGCGAAGAATTCGGGGACAACGATCACCAATCGAGCATCTCAGCCATGTCGAATGAATTTCACCGTCGGTCGGCTACGGCAGTCCGGGCAGCGGCGGCAGCGGGGGCAGCGGGGGCAGGCCCGGGATGATGATCGGATTCTGCGGGACCGGATTGGGGTTCGGATTCTGCGGGACCGGATTGGGGTTCGCATTGTCCGGGACCGGATTAGGGTTCGGATTCTGCGGGACCGGATTGGGGTTCGCATTGTCCGGAACCGGATTGAGGTTCGCATTATCGGGGACCGAATTAGGGTTCGGATTCTGCGGGACCGGATTGGGGTTCGCATTGTCCGGAACCGGATTGGGGCTAGGGTTCTCTGGGACCGGAACCGAGTTGTTGGGCACCGGATTCTGCGGAGCTTGGTTCTGCGGAGCTTGGTTCTGCGGCGCCTGATTCTGCGGCGCCGGCGGAGGTTCCGCAACGCCCTGACCTCGCGGTATGCAGGTCCAGCTGCCATCCGGTGACCGGCCCCATTGCGCGACGATCCCGTCGTGCGAGCAATCGTCGCCGACCTGATGCTGATTGCGCGCCTGCTCCCGCGGTGCGCAGACCCACAGGCCATTGCGTATGTCCCACTGGGCGACGACCCCCTCGTGCGAGCAGTCATCGCCGCGCTTGCGTGCCGGTTGCGTCGCCGAGACCGTCGGGCGATTCGACCGCGGCGCGAGCGGCGGCGCGGAGGCGGGGCGGGCGGTGGTCGATTTCGGTGCGTCGTTGTTCGAATCCTGATTCGCGCGCAATAACAACGCGATCGCGACCGCCAATGCGAGCGCGGCGGCGAGAACGGCCGCGATGGTCAGGACGCGCCCATTATCTGTTGGTGTCCTAGTGCCGCCGGGTTTCACCATTACACCGCCTTCGTGCCGAGTAGGGACTACCTTCACGAAAAGCTCTTTGGGCAGGCTACCGAAGACGCGCTGCGAAAGATCAACTTTTGCGATAGCTGTTGATGCAGGTAATGCCTTATTTGATGCCGACGTGCACCTCGACGGCGTCATCGCCGGTTTCGTGCAGCGCCTGGCTGATCCGACTGCTGAGATCGATGCGCGGCGCGACGGCGGTAACCGCTCCGAGCGAGACCAGCGAACCCAGCTCAGGCCGCACCGGCTACGGACTAGCGGCGAGGAACACAAAAGCGCAGAACAGGGCCACATGGACACCGCCCTGCAGCAACGTCGCGCGACCCGGCACCACCGTCAGCACGCCGACGACGACCGTCAAAGCCAGCAACACCATCTGCGTCGCACCGAGCCCGAGAACCAGCGGACCTTCTAGCCAGATGGTTGCTATGGCGATCGCCGGAATGGTCAGACCGATGCTCGCCATGGCGGAGCCGAGCGCGAGATTGAGGCTGATCTGCACCTGACCGCGGTGCGCGGCACGCACGGCCGCAACCGTTTCCGGCAGCAGGACCAGCAGTGCGATGACCACACCGACCGCGGACTGCGGCAGGCCCGCCGACGCGACGACCGATTCCACCGACGGCGACACCACCTTGGCCAGACCGACGACCGCGACCAAGGCGACCGCCAACATGATCAGGCTGAGCACCGTCGCGCGCACCGTGGGCAGCTCGGCGCCCGCATCGGCGCGCGCACCTTCCTCGACCGGCAGGAAGTCATCCCGGTGTCGCACCGTCTGCACCATCACGAACAGGACATAGAGCGAGAGCGAGGCCACCGCGGCGAAGACCAACTGCGCGGCGGAGAACTCCGGCCCCGGCTTGCTGGTGGTGAAGGTCGGCAGAACCAGACTGAGGGTGGCCAACGTCGCCACGGTGCCGAGTGCGGCGCCGGTGCCCTCGGCATTGAATACCGCTACTCGCCTGCGGACCGCACCGACCAGTAACGACAAACCGAAGATGCCGTTGCAGGTGATCATGACCGCCGCGAACACGGTGTCGCGGGCCAGGGCCGCGGACTTCTCTCCGCTGGTGACCATCAGCGTGACGATGAGCCCGACCTCGATCACCGTCACCGCCACCGCCAGCACCAACGCCCCGAGCGGCTGACCGACCCGATGCGCGATGACCTCGGCGTGATGCACCGCCGCCAGCACCGCACCGACGAGCGCGGCGACCACCACATCCACGGCTATTGCGGGCAGCGATCGTCCCCAGGTCGCGGCTAGAGTGATCGCGGCTAACAGAGGGACGAATACGGTCCAGCGGGAAGTCAACGCACCAGGCATAACTTCCATCGTGTCAGCAAATTGGCCGCATTCGATCGCGCGCGATCCGGGTATGCGGCTTTCGCGCACGTCAGAAACTACGCCGAGGGTCCGTCAGTCGTCGAGATCGATCCGCACGGTCAGCAAGTCCGTGCCGACCAATCGAACGGCCGCGCTATTGGCCTTGGGCAGCGATCGCAGCCGGGCGCGCGGATCATCATCGGGCAGCACATGGGCGGTACCGGTGCGCCAATGCCCATCCAGCCGCACTCGAACCCGATTGTCGACCTTGATATTTCGAATGTACTGCGACCGGTCCCCGAATTCGGAGACGAGCCAGAATTCCTTGCCGACCCGTCGGCCCCCGATCGGCGTAATCCGCGGCTGCCCACTCACGCGCCCAACCGTCTCGAGCAACTGCTGCGTCGGCATCCTGCGCAGCATCGGATTCCCCACCCGCCGCTGAAATGTGGTCACGACTCGGTGTTGAACATCACGCAAGTTCGCCATATCCCGACGCTAGCACCATACGATCGAGATGAGGTGGATCACGTTCAGACGATCGAAACCGGGTGGACGCCATTGTCGATCGGCAGGAAACCGTCGATATTCGCATCACCCACATGCTGTTCACGAAGACCTCGCCGCCGTGGTCGACCATGAGCGCGATATCGGATACGTCTCAGCCGTGGCGATTCGGACCAGCGCGGATCGTGGGACAGGCCGGTCATGTCGAATGCCCGCCACACCCCGTCGATATAGGCATCGGCGACCATGTGGAAATCCATCGGATGCAGCCCCAGCGCGTGCGTATTCCGGTCAACGCGATGATCGAGCGGGATTCGTCTACTCGACGGCGCGGCGATAAGCGACAATGTGCCAAGTGCGGACCCAGTTCACTCGCGAGCTCATCGCGTTGACCAATGATTTGACACTCATGTGTCGACTCGCCCACGATGCCGCCGAGCGTGTCACGGCCGCGCTCGGCGAAGCCGATCTCGCCGCCGCGTATGAGGCTTTCGCGCTCGACGAGCAGCTACAGAAGATGTACGCCTCCTGCGAGGCCAGGACCGTGGTGCTGCTCGCCCTGCAGGCACCGGTCGCGCGTGACCTACGGCATGTGGTCACCGCCATCCAGATCGCCGGTGAACTGTCCCGGATCGGCGCGCTGATCAGCCGCGTCGCCGACCAGGTCTACACCTGCCATCCAGAACCCATTGCGCCCCAACCCCTCATGGATATCCTCACCGCCATGGGTCGCCTGGCCGCCCATCACACTGCCCTCGCGGGCGAATCGGTCGCCACCGGGCGCCAACCCGTCAACCCCGAATCCGGTGCCCCCGCAATGGATCGGCTGCACCGACAACTGCACTCGGCTCTGATCGAGCGAACCGCCACCGCAGCCGCCATCGATCTCGCCCTGGTGGGCAACAGCCTCGAACGCTGTATCGACCACACCACCCACATCGATCGCCTGATCCGCTTCCTGGACACCGGAATTCCGCCGACAGCCCAAATTTCCGACGCGGTTTAGGCGGTGCGTCGGGCGATGGCGTAGAGGTCGCGGGCGGGGCCGGTGAGGCGGTGGCCCACGGGCCAGATCGCGCGCAGGGTTCGGGTCAGATCCACGCCATTGATGGTCGGGGACGCGAGTGTGCCCGCGGCGATTTCGGCGGCCACCGCCAGGGAGCTGAGAACGGCGGGGCCGACGCCGGAGGCAACCGCGGTTTTGATCGCGGTGGTGGAGGACAGTTCCAGCGCGACCGTGGGTGCCCACCCCGGAATGACCCGCGCGACAGCGTTTTCGAACCAGGTCCGGGTGCCCGATCCGGGTTCGCGTTGGATCAACGCGGTGGCGGCGAGTTCGGCCAGGTCGACCGAGCCCCTGCGGGCCCAGCGGTGTTGCGGGGCGACCACGACGACCAGTTGATCGCGGGCCACGATATGACTCTCCAGCCCACGGAAGTTCCGCGGGCTCTCGATGAAACCGATGGCGTCCTTGCCGTCGAGCACCGCCTGCGCGACCTCCACGGAATTGCCGGATTGCAGTGCGATCGCGGTATCCGGCGCGGTGGTGCGCAGGGTCATGAGCCAGCCCGGAAACAGGTATTCGGCAATGGTTTGACTCGCCGCCACCCGCAGCTGCGAATCGCGTTGGGCGCGCAAGGTGTCGATGCCCGCATCCAATTGCTGCGCCGCATCGATGACTCCTCGTGCCCATTCGGCGATCAATGCCCCGGCGGGCGTCGGCCGGGAACCGAGGGTGGTGCGCTCCAGTACCGGCATCCCGACCAGCTTTTCCAGATAGCGGATGCGGGAGGATGCCGAGGGCTGGCTGATGCCGTGTGCCTGCGCCGCGCGTCCGAGACTACCGAGCTCGATGACCGAAAGGAGCAGGTCGAGCGCGGCCAGATCGGGGACACGGGGCGATAAGGGCATAGAACGAGTCTATGCACCCATAGAAATGCGACGGCTACTCGACATCGCCGATGCCGACGAACCTGGACTGATGACCGCCACCGCTACGTTCCGCCCCGTACCCCCGCGGCCTCCGCTCGGCGAGCCGGAACACGGTGTGCCCCACCCGGTCGCGTCCCGCTCGCTGCGGCACCTCGGACCCAACTGGTTCGCCGCCGTCATGGGCACCGGCATTGTCGCCAATGCCGCGGCCACCCTACCGCTGCAGTTTCCTGGACTGCGCGGCGCGGCGACGGTCGTCTGGGCGCTGGCCGCACTGCTGCTGGTGGCATTGAGCGCCGCCTGGATCGTGCACTGGGTGCGCTATCCGGAGCACGCCCGCGGCCACAAGGATCACCCGGTCATGTCGCATTTCTATGGCGCACCACCCATGGCACTGCTGACCGTCGGCGGGGGCACCCTGACGCTCGGCCGCGATGTGATCGGTCTGGATGCCGCACTCGCCATCGATGGGGTGCTGTGGTCGCTCGGCACCGCGCTCGGCCTGCTGACCGCCGCCGCCATCCCCTACCGGATGTTCACCCGCCACCACACCGAGCCCGCTGCCGCCTTCGGCGGTTGGCTGATGCCCGTGGTACCGCCGATGGTGTCGGCCGCGATGGGCGCACTGCTGGTCCCCTATCTGCCCGAGGGCCAGTTCCGACTCACCATGATCCTGCTGTGCCTGGCCATGTTCGGCCTGAGCCTGATTGCCGCGCTGATCACCGCCACCATGATCTGGTCACGCCTGGTGCACCACGGGATCCCGCAGTCGGGCATGGTGCCCACCCTGTGGATCGTGCTCGGCCCGCTCGGCCAATCCGTCACCGCCGCAGGCTTGCTGGCCAATGCCGGTCCCTCGGCCCTGCCCGACCTCTATGCCAAGGGTCTGACCGTCTTCTCGGTGATCTTCGGCGTCGCCATCTGGGGTTTCGCGATGCTATGGCTGGTACTGGCCGCCGCCGTCACGGTAAAGACCGCTCGCGCGGGCGAATTGCGGTTCAACCTGACCTGGTGGGGCTTCACCTTCCCGCTCGGCACCTGCATTACCGGCAGCACGGTGCTCTACAGTCACACGGCTGCCGATATCTTCGCTGTCACCGCGGTCACGCTGTATGTCGGACTGGTCGGCGCCTGGGCAGTCGTCGCCGCCAAGACCGTTCGCGGTGTACTCACCGGGCCGCTGCTCCGACCGGCCTGATCGTCAGGCCTTGAAGTACACGAACTGATGGCTCGCCGCGCGGCCAACGCGCAATCGTTCAGTCGAGCATCGGGAAACTGCCGGAATTCAGTAGTCCGGCGATCGCGTCCATTTTCGCTTGCGGCGCAGCGTAATCGGGGTGCACCCGGATTACCGCGGCGGCGTCGTGCAGCCGGATCATCTGCTGTTCGGCCTCGATGACACCGCGGCCGCCCGGATGCACCGCATGCCGGGCGAATACCGGCCGCTTCGGATCGACGCGCCCGAGCGCCACGGCCTTGTCCACCCGGCGCGAGCAGCGACAGAACGCCTCGGGATTGGCCACCCCGCAGGTCGCATTCAAGAATGTGCCGATCCGTTTCTTGGCTCGTTCCAACCGCTTTCGAAATGCGGGTGCGGTGATACCCAGAATCCAGGCCGCCTCGGCGGAGCCGAGTTCGAAAACGTCGCCGAGGACGAATGCGACCCGCTCGTCGCGGGTCAGGCACTGCAGCATGGCCTGAGTGCAGTTGAGCCGCACCTCATGGGTGAGCAGCTCGGCCTCGGGTCCGCGATGGTCCTCGGCGGCGAGCCCGTCCGCCAATCCGTCACGGTAGGCGTCGAGACTGAGCTGTGCCGCCTCCTGGGGCGTCTGGCGCTCGAGGTTCAGCAGATAGTTGACACCGATCCGGTAGGCCCAGGTCAGCAGCTTGGCCTCACCCCGCCACGTCGCGAGATTGCCGACCACGCGCAGCAGGATTTCCTGCGTCGCATCCTCGGCCTCGGCGGGCCGCGACACCATGCGCAGCGCCAGTCGGTACAGCGGATCCTGGAGCTGCCGCACCACATCCGAGATGGCGGCGCCATCACCGGCAATAGCCCGATCGACCAGCTTCCGCTCCCGAGCGATGTCGTCGGTGCGCTCGGCGGAATCAGCCATGGGCACGGCTGCTCGGACAGCGTCGTCGGAGGGCGATAGATCGGATTCCACCGCACAATCCTTCGGCGGTGTCCGGCATTTGCGCAAGTCCGGGTCCCTACCCGATGTGCGGCTCACCCGTTCGCGGTCGCCGTCGTCAACGAGTGGGCGCGCAACCACGTCGCGACCGCGGTCCCGATGGCATCGGGCTGATCCTCCGGAGCGTGATGTCCCCCGGCACCGACCGAGACGGCCTCGGCGTTGGCGAACGTCTCGGCGGCCCAAGCGACCACCTCCGGCGAACCGAGGCCGACGCCATTGTCGAGCCCCATGATGAGCTTGGGCACCTCCGGTGACTCCGCCGCCCACCGGTCGTATTTCTCCACCAGTGCGACCACATCAGCGGGTGCGCCGTCCAGTGGAAATTCGCGCGACCAGGCCAACATCGGCTTGCGCGATTCCGGCGTCGGGAAAGGTGCGCGATACACATCGTGATCTTCCGGCCGCAGATCGACAATGCCCTTCGGCAGGTTGAACTCGATGAACATATTCTCCGCCAGCACCATTCGCTCCCCCTCGGCCGTCCGGAATTTGCGGAACAGTTCGGCACCGAGCGGTGGGAGTTCGTCCCAGCGCATCGGCCGCAGGAACGTCTCGATCAGCGCGATGCCCCGGATGCGTTCGGGATGCCGTGCCGCCCAGTGCATACCGAGCGCGCCGCCCCAATCGTGGCCGACAATGACGACCTGGTCGAGGTCGAGTGCGTCGAACCAGGCATCCAGATAGCGGGCATGATCGGCCAGGCGATAGGCACTGTCCGGCTTCCCGGACGCACCCATCCCGATCAGATCCGGTGCGAGCACCCGGGTTTGCCCTGCGACGTGCGGGATCACATTGCGCCACAGGTGCGATGAGGTCGGGTTGCCGTGCAGGAAAACCACCGGAACCGGACTGGCACCGAGGTCGGTGTAGTTGATGAACGAGTCGAGAACGTCGACGGTAGCCATGATGGGGTCCTTCCTAGATCCGGCTGTTGCTGCCTACACCCGGTTTCGACACACATTCCGGCCCCGCTGTGACGGCCACCTGATGTGATGCTCGCCACCCAGTCGGGAGCCGCGCGAACGGCCGATCTCAGCACAACCGCAGGTACACCTAACTTCCGTATGTGATCCGTACATGTTCCAACTGGCCGACGCTTCATTCAGGAGATTCTCAGAATTGAATAGAGCGATTGCAAAGGAATTTGCAATAATCTACTGTCTGTCTACGTAAGAACAAGGAAGTTCCCGCAGACGGTCACGAGGAGTTGCCGCAGTACGACACGGCTCGACGAGACTTTCCTCATCAGCCTCGTGGCGCCGCGTGAACGGATCATCCGGCCTGGACAACCGGCCCGTTCATTCGGCCTCGGCGCGAACTCATTCGTGACAGAACCACCCCTGGAACGGCGCCGGCACGCCGAATCAGGGGTGGTTTCGTGCCTGCCATCGAGTCCCCTTGCCACACAGTACGTTCTCCGACTAGATGTGCCGAACGTCATACGCGACAATCACATACGGGACGAGCGGCCGCAGGTAGCTTGACGCCCGACAAATTCATCGATGCGAGGCTAGGAAGTTCGATCTTTGTGAAGTGGTTGCCGTCCCGCATCGCGCGTCGCGTACTCGCTGTTTGCGCGCCCATCGTATTGGCTGTCGTTGTCGCCGTTGCCTATTCTTTTATCGACGAGTGGACCGGCGAGACCAGCAAGGGATCCGGATCAGCGAATGCCGCGACGGTTTCCGGCAAAGACATCACCGACCTACTCGGCCAGCTCGTCGACGCGCCCGAAGAGTCGATGGAGGGCTACAGCCGGGCGAAGTTCCCGCACTGGGATTCCAATAAGCCCGAGCACGGCTTCGGTCCCGACTTCGCTCAGTACAGCAAGTGCAGCAGCCGCGACGTAATGATGCTCAGGGACGCGACGGGCCAGGTCGAACTCGACCCGAAAACCTGTAAGCTCACGGTCGGCCGCGATGGTGGCTGGCAGGACCAGTACGGGGTGCTGGATGCGAAGACCGGAAAGCTCAAGCCGTACAAGTTCATTACCGACCCGGCCGGTGTCGATGCCGAACACATCGTGCCGCTGGCCGAGGCATGGCGTTCGGGTGCGAATAAGCGCGATGAAGATACCCGCCGCCGCATTGCCAACGACGCCGTGAATCTGATCGCCTCCGATCCCTCGGCCAATAGGTCGAAGGGTGACCAGGACGTCGCGAACTATCTGCCGCCGGGGAAATTCCGGTGTGGCTATCTCGAGCATTACGTCAAGATCAAAGTAAAATACGCGCTGACCGTTGATCCCGCCGAACACACCGCACTGCGCACCGCAGTCGACGACTGCGTCAGTCGAGGAGAGTTCAAATAAGCGACATCATCGAGATTTCCGCCAAGGCCGCCGTCATGACCGAAGAGGAAGGGACGGTCTCCGGCGAGCTCGATGTGACGATCGATGCGGCGGGTAAGGGTCTGGTCCGCTATCGCAAGACCGAGACCTGGTACACCATCGGCAATCTCGAGGCGGAGCCGCCGCGCACCTGGACCACCGTCGGTGAGCTGGCGGCCGCCATCCGAGCCGCCGCCGGAATCCGTGATGCCGCCGGCAATATCGTGCCCTTCGAGGCCTGAGATTGCTTCCACTGGCCGCGCCGAACGTGCGCGGGCCGCAGACTTCCGACGATGTGCAGATCGACCATGTCGTGGCGCTGTCGGATGCCTGGCAGACCTGCGCACAACAGCTTTCCGAGGAGCATCGCCGCGACCTGGCCAACGATCCGCTGAACCTGCGGGCGGTCGACGGTCCGACCGATCAGGACAGGGCGATGCCGATGCCGCGAGCCGGCTGCCGTCGCGCAAGAACTACTGCTGCACCTAAATGACCAGGCAGATCCAGGTCGAGACAGCCTATCGGCTCTGGGCACCCCGGCCGAAAAGGACACCATGACACGCGCACTCAGCGGCCGCCCCTGATCCGTCCGCACTACGGCATGGCGTCGACGAATCGGGAACCGCTGTGGGGGCGGACGATTCGGCTGAACCGCAAGGTATCGGTCATCGCACACCTTCGATGAATTGGTGGTCGGATGCGATGCGGCCGTCCGGGTCGAGGCCGATCACTTCGAAGCCGCCGCCCGCGACGGAACCGTCGGCGCGCGAAATCATCGACCAGGGCAGGCCGATCAGACCGGCGGGCAGTCGGGTGGCCGCGCCCACCTCGAAGGTGTATTCGCCGGATGCCACGAACATCTCGTAGGCGCGCGACACCCGGGCCTGCATCGCGTCGTGGCCGCGCACTTCCAGGGCGGGCATCGCGAAGTTCAGGTTCGCCGCCGCCGCGCGGATCTCCACCGGCGGGTCGACCAGCGTCTGGGTGCCAAAAGGGGCCCAGATCTCCCGGATCAGCTCGAGGCGCAGTTCCGGATCGGATTCGTTCCATTGGGCCATGTAGCGCTCGGCGAAGCGGGTCAGGTCGTTGTCATCCCATTGCTTGTTCATGGCACCGAGTTTTGCGAGCACCGCGGCGCGGCGCGATTCCCTCCAGGGAATGGCGCGGACACCGCGGGTCGGATATCACTGAAATCATGACGACAGTGGTGGAGCCGAATCAGTTCGCTCAGCAGTTGCGACAGTGGCGCACACAGCGGCATGTGAGCCAGCTCGACCTGGCCATTCGCGCGGACACCAGCCAGCGCTATCTGAGCTTCCTCGAGCAGGGACGCTCACGCCCGGGACGCACCATGGTGGTGCGGCTGGCCGAGTCGCTGGAACTGTCACTGCGCGAGCGCAATGCACTGCTGCTGACCGCGGGCTTTGCCCCGATCTTTCCCGAATCCGATTTGGATACACCGGAATTGGGTCCGGTGCGAATCGCCTTGGACAGCATTCTCGATGGGCATCTGCCCTACCCCGCGGTCGTCACCCGCCCATACGGCCAACTGGTCGCCGCCAATGCCGCCCTCGATCTCCTCACCGAGGGGGCCGCGGCGGAACTGATCACCCCGCCGATCAATGTGCTTCGCCTCGCCCTACACCCCGACGGCCTAGCGCGACGCGTGCTGAATCTGCCCGAATGGGGCCGCCACGTCACCGAAAGCCTGCGCGGCAAGGCACTGCACAGTCCGGACCCCCGCCTCGACGACTTCATAACCGAACTCGAAAGCTATCTCCCCGACACCACCCCCGGCCCCGACCACCTCGGCTTCGCCGTCCCCCTCCGCCTGCGCAGCCCCGACGGCGAACTCCGCCTGATCACCACCATCACCAGCTTCGCCACCGCCATAGACATAACGCTGTCCGAACTCCACCTCGAAGCCTTCCTCCCGGCCGACGCCCGAACCGCCGAAATCCTGCGCCGCCGATCCGATCAGCGCCGGGAGCAGGCCAACTAGCACTGTGCGGCGTTCAGCGAATCCGGCACTCGACGCGATGCCGAAGCAGCAGACCTCCGCCTGACCCGAGCCAGGCGGCTGACCTACAAACTCAGCACTGGCAAGTGCTGCTGGAGCATGCGACCCTCAAAGCCTTTGCACAGCCCGGATTTCTGATCGGGGCAATAGGCCAAACCGACAAGACCGGCGAGCAGCACCCCGAGATCGGTGCCGCGCGACCGCAGCGCGGCACCGATCCACACCAGCACCATCTGCTATGGCCCGGCTAGCTGCAACGCAGGATCGGTATGCACTAGCTAACGCCCAGTTCGGTTCCCATCTCCTACGTGACGACCGAACCGGCCATCGGGTTCGACATAGTGCTGCCTGCCCCGGGAAGAGGCAGGCAGCACCAGCGCTACGCCTTCGCGGTCACCAACTCCTGCTGCACCGGCGCATCCCAATCGATCCGATACCGCTGCTCGACACCCATGGTCTTCTCCGGGTTCATTCCCTTGATCAGCAGTGGCATCAGCATGGACATCATCCGGCGCGCCACCGGCCCCGGCGTCTTGCTGTGGTTGATCTTGCGCGCCCGAGCCGTGACACCCTCCACCCGCGACCGTCGCAGTCTTTCATAAGCAGCGAAGGCCGAGGCATGATCCGGCAGGTCCCGCAGACAGCGCGCCAACTGCACCGCGCTCTCGATGGCCAGCGACGCCCCCTGACCCGAACTATTGGACGGCGCGTGCACCGAATCCCCGACCAGCACCATGCGCCCCCGATACCAGGTCGGCACCGGCGGCATAATGTGCAGTGCCCCAGTCGTTTCCAGACTTTCGAGGGTGGTCCTGCGGGCGAATTCGCCGCCCGGGGTGTCCTCGGCGTAGGTCTCCCGCAGAATCGCCAACCAATGCTCGGCCGGAATCGCACGCGCCTCGGTCAGCGACAGATACTCCTTGTGCGGCAGGTTGGCACCCCACATGATCTTGTTGTCATCGGTTGTGCCGTAGAGGTAGTACGCCTTCTTTCCGAAGGCGAAAACCATTGTCTCCGGTGGAATTCCGAAATCATTGTCGACCATGGCGCCGAGTCCGATCATCCCGGTGTAGTCCGGTCCCGGATTATTCGGGTCGATCAGCCCGCGCACCGTGGATCGAATACCGTCCGCGCCGATCAGCACATCGGCGGTCGCGCTGGTGCCATCGGCGAAATACGCGGTGATGCCGTCCGCGTCCTCCGCGACGCGCACGAGTCGCTTGTTGTACTCGAAGGGTATGCCGGCGGCGACCGCGTGATCGTGCAGGGTCCGGTGCAATTCGTTGCGGTCGACCATCTGCAACGACGGCAGGTCTTGCACTTTCGGCATCTGCAACACTTTGCCGCCGACCGTCATCTGCGTATGCGATATCGGACTCGCTATCTCGCGAACGAGGTCGCCGGCGCCGACAATGTCAAGGGCGGCAACACCATTCGGCGCCAATGCCAGCCCGCTGCCGATGCCGAAG
The DNA here is from genome assembly GCF_040674855.1 of Nocardia sp. NPDC049707. Lineage (NCBI taxonomy): Bacteria > Bacillati > Actinomycetota > Actinomycetes > Mycobacteriales > Nocardiaceae > Nocardia > Nocardia sp. NPDC049707. The sequence goes on from NZ_JBFANN010000009.1 coordinate 151,900, forward strand.
GTCGGACCGGGATAGGCCTCATAGACGCGAGCGGCGATGCCTGCCTTGCGCAATGCGGTGGCGGTGACCGGTCCGGCGATACCACCGCCGATAACGATGGCCGTTTCTGTTGTGGACATGGGTGTACTCCAGTTATGTGCGATACGGGTTCTTCGAAGCCCGAACCGACCGTCCCATCGCACACCCAGTTATCCTGTGGTTGCCAGCCTTGTAGCCGGGTGCGCGCATGCGGACACGGTTCGAGACGGTTACATCGGGCTCGGCGGCGGTGTTGCCGCACCCCGCCGGGCCTGGTTTCGACTATTCACTCCGCCCGGTGCCTACCGGGTCGTGAGCGGGACTATTCCGTCATCCCCCTTTCCACCAGTTCCGCGACCTCGGCGGGCGACATGCCGACGGCATGCACATGCCGCCAGAGATCGACGCCAGGGAAGGTCCCCGTGGCGATCTCGTCACGCAGCGACGCGGCCCACGCCATCTCGGCCTCCAGCATCGCCACACCGTATTCGGCTTCGACGACGAACAGCCTGGGCAGATCGGTGGCCGCGAGTTGATCGAGTTCTCGGCGCCGAGCCTCGATGATGCGCCCCAGCGCATCGATACGCCGGCCGAGCAACTCGACGACTTCATCCGGCGGCAATGCCGCCACGAATGAGAGTCCGGCCGTGAACCGGTGGCGTTCCGGCGCCGGCTCGGCAATCAATTCCGTTGTCCAGTCGGCCATTTCGGCGCGACCGGCATCGGTAATCGCATAGATGGTGCGTTCCGGCCGAGCACCGTCGCGCTCACTGCCGACGACCTCGAGGAAGCCCGCCTTCTCCATGTTCTGCACGACGGTGTACAGCGAGCCCCATTTGATGTCCATGTCGCGGTCCTTGCCGCGCTCGAGCATCCGCGAGGCGATTTCGTAGCGGTGCATCGGCCGTTCGACCACTGTCGCGAGCACCGCCAGCGCCAGCAGATTGTTCACTTTGCGCTTCTTGGCCATAGACACTTCCTTACTCGTCTACAAATATACGTCGACGAGTATTCGGGCACAAGTACTAGGCGCGGATGGGGTCCCGTTCTCCGGTCTCTTCGTCGAGCAACTTGGCGGCGATGTTCTGCAGCGCCCGATCGAACAGCGCGCGGTCGGCCGGATCGGAGCAGTCCCAATCGTCGAGTTCGATGCCGAGCCAGCGCCGCCACGACGCCTGGATCCGGTCGACCTCGGCCTGTCCGGCTTCGGTAAGTCGCAGTCCCGCACTATCTTCGGTGAGATAGCCGCGGCCGATCACCCGGTCGTAGATCGGAGCGATCGCCGAGCTTACCCGCGAGCGCGGTCGCCACCGCCTCAGCCAGCAAATAGGCAGTGACCACCCAGGCCATATGCCCGGCCTCACCCAGATCGGCAACGATCGTCGGCGGCGCGGTCGACACAATTGTCTGATCCAGCGCCGCTAATAACATCCCCAGCACAATCGTGGCAAATACGACATTGATCCTCGCCCGACTCAACGACTCTGGACCACTCTCGGCGACAACCACTGCATCGCTCATCCCCTCAGTATCTCCACCCCAACGCACCCAACTCCAGCGATACGACAGCAATCGCCGCGAACGCAGTACCGCATTTCCTCTTCGACGTTTTGGTGATCAAAAGTCCAGACTGAGGCACAACGCTTCGTCGCACAGCAACTCGGTGCACACCAGCCAACTGTGGGGTGGACCGGACACTTCCTTCAAACCTTACTCCGGAGTAGGGTCGGCCTCATGGCGTGGAACCCGCGAGAGATACCCGACCAGAGTGGGCGCACCTTCATCGTCACCGGGGCCAATGGCGGCCTCGGCGTCGAGACCACCACGGTGCTGGCGAGTAAGGGCGGCACGGTGATCATGGCCGTGCGCAATGTCGAGAAGGCGCAGCCGATCGCCGACCGGATCGGCGGCGACGTCCGGGTCGAGCGGCTCGATCTGGCCGATCTGGCATCGGTGCGCGAATTCGCCGACAAGACCGGCGAATTCGATGTGCTCATCAATAATGCCGGTCTGATGAACATTCCGTTCTCCCGCACCAAAGACGGATTCGAGACCCAGTTCGGCGTCAACCACCTCGGACATTTCGCGCTGACCGGACTGCTGCTGGATCGCCTCCGCGACCGGGTGGTGAGCCTGGCGAGCATCGCGCACAGACAGACCCCGAAGCTGTGGATCGATGATCTCAATTACGAGCACCGCCGCTACCGGCGCAACCTCGCCTACGCCCAGTCCAAGCTCGCCAACCTCATGTTCGCCCGCGAACTGCAGCGGCGGCTGACCGCGGCGGGCTCCGATAAGCGCTCCTACGCGGTGCACCCGGGCGTCTCGGCGACGGATCTGTTCGCCAAGACCGAAACCCCGATCGACCGGTTCAGCAAGCCCTTCATTCGCATCATCGGTCATCCCCCGGCCAGGGCCGCCCAGTCCACCCTGTTCGCGGCCACCATGCCCGATGCCGACCCCACCACCTACTGGGGTCCGAACCGATGGTTCCAGAGTCAGGGCCCGGTCGAGCCCGCACCGTCGAGCACGCTGTCGAACAATCCGGAACTCCAGCGCCGCCTGTGGGAGGAATCCGAGCGCATGACCGGAATCACCTACAAGTTCTGAGGACTCGACCTGCTCCTACGTACCGTGTAGTAGACGGGTACCGTGGTATGCGTGTCCGCTCCCCCTCGCCGCTCGGCACACAATCGCCCGGCCCTTATCATGCTGGTGATCGTGGCCGCCCTCGCCTGCCTGGCATTGGGCTGGTGGCAGTGGGAGCGGTACGAATCCGCGAGCGGCACCGGCCAGAATCTCGGCTACGCATTGCAGTGGCCGCTGTTCGCCGGGTTCGCGGTGTTCGCCTACTTCCGGTTCGTACGGCTGGAGTCCGAATCCGAGGCGGATGCGAACACGGCGGAGAAAGCCGAACCGGCCGCCGCGAAGGCCCGCCGCCGACCCACGAAAGCCGATGCGCCGCGCGAGATTCCGGCCGGACTGCTGCCCGAGCGGCCCAAGGCGGCCCGCGACGACGATCCGGTGCTCGCGGAATACAACAAATATCTGTCCGAGCTGCACGCCAAAGATATCGACCAACACATCCGGGATGCGGGCCTGGCCCACGACACACAGAGGAGCGCCGGTTGACCACCAGCGAGAACTCAACCGAAACCGCCGCGACGCGCGCACCGGAGCCGACGGCCACGACTGCGAACGTCGTGAAGATCAAGCCCGCACTGCTGCGCTACCGCGTGCTCGCTTGGACGACGGGTCTGTGGCTGCTGCTGCTCACCGGCGAGATGATCGCCAAGTACGGCTTCGACGTGCACACCCCGAACTGGATCGCGGTCGTGCACGGCTGGGTCTACTTCGTCTACCTGCTGGTCACCGCCGATCTCGCGGTCAAAGTCCGCTGGCCGATCCCGCGCACCGTCGGCACCCTGATCGCGGGCACCATCCCGCTGCTGTCCTTCTTCGTCGAACACGCCAACGCGAACAAGGTCAAGCGGGACTTCAACCTCTGACCCGCGAACGCCGCACCAGTTATGGGGCCGCAGCAGTGCTGCTGATCCAGGACTCAGCGAACAACCACACCAGCTCCACGCCCCACAACAGTGCGGCTGATCCAGAACTCAGCGATCGACCACACCAGTCCCTGGATCCACAGGGGCGGCAGATTCAGGAATCCGCGAGAGCCGCGAGTACGGGCAGGAGCCGGGTGAGCGCGCGACCCCGGTGCGAGACGGCATCCTTTTCGGCGGGGGTCAGCTGGGCAGCCGTGATATCGCCGCCCGCCGGAATGAACAGCGGGTCGTAGCCGAATCCGCCGTCGCCCACGGGTTTCGGTCCGACCGTGCCGGGCCATTCACCGCGTACAACGATCTCGGTGCCATCCGGCACCACCAGCGCACAGGCGGAGACGAACTGTGCGCCACGGCGCTCATCCGGTACGTCACCGAGTTGGGCGAGCAGCAGCGCGTTATTGGCCGCATCGTCGCCGTGCACCCCGGACCAGCGCGCCGACAGCACACCGGGCATCCCGTTCAATGCGTCCACCGCGATCCCGGAATCGTCTGCGACACAGGGCAATCCGGTGGCGGCCGCACCATCGCGCGCCTTTGCCAGCGCATTCTCCTCGAAGGTCGCGCCGGTCTCGGGCGCCTCGTCGTAGGCGGGCACATCACCGAGTCCGACGACCTCGATGCCCGCGATACCCGCCTCGGCGAGAATCCGACGCAGTTCATTCAACTTCTTGGCATTGCGGCTGGCGACCAGGACCCGGCGCGCCATCACTTCTTCTTCGACTCGGCAGGCTGCGGCAGCACACCCGGATACGGCAGCGCGAGCGCCCGCTTCTGGATGGCGAACAGCTGCTCGCATCCGGCGAGCGCGGAGTCGAGCAGCTTGTCCAGGGTGGAGCGCGGGAAGGTGGCGCCCTCACCGGTGCCCTGGATCTCCACCAGGGTGCCGGTATCGGTGGCGACCACATTCATATCGACCTCGGCGCGCGAATCCTCTTCATACGGCAGGTCCAACCGCACCCGACCGTCGACGACGCCGACGCTCACCGCGGCAATCGCACACGAGATCGGCTGCGGGTCGGCCAATCCGCCCGCCGCGCCGAGGTAAGTGACCGCATCCGAGAGCGCGACATACGCGCCGGTGATGGCCGCGGTCCGAGTGCCGCCGTCGGCCTGCAGCACATCGCAGTCGATGGCAATGGTGTTCTCGCCGATGGCCGCCAGATCGATGCACGCGCGCAGCGACCGCCCGACCAACCGGCTGATCTCCTGGGTGCGCCCCCCGACCTTGCCCTTCACCGATTCCCGTCCGCTGCGGGTATGTGTGGCGGCGGGCAGCATCGCGTATTCGGCGGTGAGCCAGCCGAGTCCGGAATCGCGACGCCACGGGGGCACGCCCTCGGTGACGCTCGCGGTGCACATCACCCGGGTCTGCCCGAACTCCACCAGCACCGAACCGGCTGGATGCGTGGTGAAGCCACGGGTGATCCGTACCTCGCGGAGTTCATCGTCCGCCCTGCCATCGGCTCGTCTCGACACGGGCCAAGCCTAGTCACATGGTTACCGCGCGCGGCAACCGGTCAGATATCGAAGGTCTCGCCCGGTGCGACGGCGTGCACCGGTCCGGAGAACTGCGCCTTCGCCTCGGCGATCACGTCCTCGCGCGATGTCCACGGCGGAATGTGGGTGAGCAGCAGCTCTTTCACGCCCGCACGCGCGGCGATAAGGCCCGCCTCGGTGCCGGAGAGGTGAATGCCGGGCGGCCGGTTGGCCGGATCGTGCGTCCACGACGCCTCCGACATCAGGATGTCGGCGCCCTGCGCGAGTTCGAGTACCGCATCGCACATCGCGGTATCGCCGGTGTAGACGAAGGTCCGCCCGTCCGACGTCGCGATACGCAGCCCGTACGACTCCGGCGGGTGATACATCCGACGCGCGAGCACCGTATGGCCCGGACCGAATTCGACCGCTTCGCCCTCGACCCACGGCTGGTGATCGATGACGTCGGACCAGTCGTCGCAGGCACCGCCGACTTCGGCGGAGGCATTGCCGATGCGCACCGCACTATCGGACGGACCGCGCACGATCGCCCTTCCCACCGGGGGTGTCGGGTGGTAGCGCCGCCAGACCAGCAGTCCGGGCAGATCCAGGCAGTGATCGGCATGCAGATGCGAGAGGAAGATATCGACCTCACCGGGATCGGCGTAGCGCTGCAATGCGCCGAGCACGCCGGGTCCGAAATCGATGACCACCGGCGACATATCCGGCCCGGTCAATAAGTACCCCGACGCTGGGGAGTCCGGGCCGGACACACTGCCCGAGCACCCGAGGACGGTAAGGCGCATTCCCCCATGCTGCCACGACGAATTCTGACTCAAGAACCGATCCCCCACATTCCGCTGCGCGCCACGCGACTACCGCGGCTACGCATTGACTCCGGATCGATCCCCGCGACGGTGTCGACGTTCATCCCCGGAGACTACCCAACCGGCCAGCACTCCACCCACTGCCCCGAAAAGATGCCCCTGCCAAGAGATTCCGGGCTGTCCGGGCAGCACACCCCACAGCACCGACCCGTAAATCGCCAGCACAACCAGGCCGACGAGGATCTGCACGAGATTGCGCGCGAACCAGCCGCGCGAGATCAGGAAGGTCAGCCAGCCGAAGATCAGCGACGAGGCGCCCAGATGTACCGATCCGGTGGCGCCGTTGAGCCAGACGCCAACTCCGGCGACGATCCAGATGATCGCGGTGGCGGCGAGCCCGCGCCCGATGCCCGCGAGCAGCGTGATGAAGCCGAGGACGAGAACCGGAAGCGTATTCGCGAACAGGTGATCCCAGCCGTGGTGCAGGACCGGGGCCCAGAGAATGCCCCACAGGCCGTGCGCCTCGCGCGGTTCGATGCCGTTGTTATCGAGTTGGTTGTGGTCGAGGTTGTCGACGCCTTCGATGCCGTAGAGCAGGGCGACGAATGCGGTGATGATGATGCCCGCGCGCAGCCAGAGCTGTTTGATCGGTGCGAAATTGTGCGGTTCGGCGGGCGTACCGGACGTCGGCACGCTCGGTGTCGAACCGATCGGCTGCCCCAGTTGGCCGCGCAGTGCGGCGATCCGCTCGGGATCGAACGACGAACCGATTCCCGAACCGCCGGTCATCGCAACCTCCTCGTCGAGCGGGCCCCTCGGCGCGCGAGGGCCCGCTCTTTCGAGAGTACCGGGCCGTATCGCGACCGGGCGGGGCGATGAATCCGGTCGGAACTCAGGCCCAGAGTTGGCCGTCGAGGCGTTTCTCGGCCTCTTCGAGCGTCCCGTCGTACGCGCCGGTGGACAGGTACTTCCACCCACCATCGGCAACCACGAATGCGATATCCGCCCGCGTGCCCGCCCGCACGCATTTGCGCGCGACACCAAGTGCCGCATGCAGAATCGCGCCGGTCGAAATGCCCGCGAAGATGCCCTCTTCCAACACCAGTTCGCGCGTGCGCTTCACCGCGTCGAAGGGACCGACCGAGAAACGAGTGGTCAGTACCGACTCGTCGTATAGCTCGGGAATGAAGCCCTCATCGATATTGCGCAGTCCGTACACGAGTTCGCCGTAACGCGGTTCGGCCGCGACGATTTCGATGCCGGGCACCTTCTCGCGCAGGAAGCGGCCGGTTCCCATGAGCGTTCCGGTGGTGCCGAGACCGGCGACGAAATGCGTGATCTCGGGCAGGTCGGCAAGGATTTCCGGGCCGGTCGTCTCGTAGTGCGCCAAGGCATTGGCCGGATTGCCGTACTGGTACAGCATCACCCAGTCCGGATGCTCCGCGGCGATCTGCTTGGCCAGTGCGACCGCCTGATTCGAACCGCCCGCCGCCGGGGAATCAATGATCTCGGCACCGAACATGGTCAGCAGCTGACGGCGCTCGACCGAGGTGTTCTCCGGCATCACGCAGACCAGTCGGTAGCCCTTGAGTTTGGCCGCCATGGCCAGCGAAATTCCGGTGTTTCCGCTGGTCGGCTCCAGGATCGTGCAGCCGGGTGTCAGCAGGCCATCGGCCTCGGCCTGTTCGATCATCCGCAGGGCCGGCCGGTCTTTGATGGAACCGGTCGGGTTGCGGTCCTCCAGCTTGGCCCACAGCCGCACCGGGTGGTCACCGTCCCACTGCGGGGACAGGTTACGCAGCCCGACCAGCGGGGTGTTGCCGAGAGTCGCGATCAGCGATTCATAGCGTGCCACGGGGTCGATCAGCCTCCGGCGACGGCGGGCAGGATGGTGACGCTGGCGCCCTCGGGCACCTCCGCCGCGAGACCGCCCGCGAAACGCACATCTTCGTCGTCGACGTAGATGTTGACGTAGCGGTTCAGCTTGCCGTCCTTGAGCAGCCGCTCCGCGAGGCCCGGATGGTTGGCCTCGAGGTTGTCGATCAGCGCGGACAGCGTCGAGCCCTGAGCGTCGACGCGCTTCTCGCCTCCGGTAAGGCCACGCATGATGGTCGGGATGGACACGGTTACCGGCATGGGAACTCCTCGAATTCGACGAACATAGCCTGAACAGTTTTGGAATATGGCCTAGACGGTCTCGTACGCATCGACGATCTCGACCGGCTCCTCGGTGACCACACCGTCCACGATCCGGTAGCTGCGCAGCTCGTGCTGCTCCGGATCGCGGGTGGAGATCAACACGTAATGCGCGAACGGCTCGGACGCATAGGCGATATCGGTGCGGCTCGGGTAGGCCTCGGTGGCGGTGTGTGAGTGGTAGATCACCACCGGGGTCTCGTCGGCATCGTCCATCGCGCGCCACACCTTCAGCTGTTCACCGGAATCGAACCGGTAGAAGGTCGGCGAGCGCTCGGCATTGACCATGGCGATGAACCGCTCCGGCCGATCCGCCCCCTCCGGACCGGCGATGACGCCACAGGCCTCGTCAGGGTGATCGGCGCGCGCATGCGCCACCATTGCCTCCACCAGGTCGGTCCTGATCACCAGCACAACATCGAACCCTTCCGCATCCAGCATATTCGCACCCGACAACCACCCAGAATATTCGGCTATTCCCACCCACCCCTCCCTCGGTCCCTCCCCGGTGCTCCCGCGCACACTTTCGCGGATGCCACACGGCATGTCGGGCGGCAAGTCGATATGCGAGGGCATTCGACGCTCTGCGCGACCCGCTAGGAGCGCGGAAAGAGGTCGGAGTAGGCGGGGATGGTTGCTACGGAATGGGCGGTGAGGATCGCGTCGACGATGGCGCGCTCGACGCAGACCGCGGCGGCGGTGCAGACCTCATCCAGGACCAGGAGGTCGGTCGGGAAGGCGGGCGGCAACACAGCGGCGGTGGTTTCGGCGGTGCCGGTCGAGAGGGCGAAGAGGGTGTCGCCGTCGAGGGGTGAGTGGGCGGGGCGGATGGCGCGGGCGAGCCCGTCGTGGGCGGTGGTTGCCATGCGCTGACAGCCGGTCGGGTCCAAGGGTGCGTCGGTGGCGACCACGCCGATGGTCGTGTTGAGGACGGTGCCCTTGACCGGGAGGGCGTTGGCAACGGCCAGTTGCTCGGGCGTTGCCGATCGCAGGCCGAATGCGTCGGGGCCTTCCGTACCGACGCCCCAGGGCAGGCCGGTGCGCGGGTCGAAAACCGAGCCGACGGGGTTGGCGACGACCAGCGCCGCCACCGTGACGCCCGCGGCGGGACCCGCGCCGAGCACAACGCTCGCGGTCCCCACACCGCCCTTGATCGAACCGGCCCGCGCGCCGACACCCGCACCGACGCACCCACGCTCGAACTCCTCCGCCGCCGCATCGGCGGCCAGGAAGCCGAAATCGGCGGTCGGCCGAATTCTCCAGTCCCCCACCGGAAGATCGAAGATCACCGCGGCAGGGACGATGGGCACCACCCGACTCGGGTCGGTCGGATCCATCGGGATGCCCTCGTGATGCTCCTCCAGCCAACGCATTACGCCGTCGGCGGCCGCGAGTCCGTAAGCGCTGCCGCCGGTGAGCAGGATCGAATTCACCTGACGCACAGTGTTACCCGGGTCGAGCAGATCGGTTTCCCTGGTCCCCGGTCCGCCGCCGCGCACATCGACGGCGGCGATCGCCCCGCCGGGCACGCGCACGACGGTGCAGCCGGCCGCCGCGCCGGAACCCAGCGTCGCGTCCGGATCGAGCACGTGATGGTGCCCGACCAGCAGGCCGGGCACATCGGTGAGCGAATTCCGTGGTCCCGCTTGCGCATTCACCGTATGTGCTCCTGAGTGCTCGTCGACGATCTCCATGCAAGCATGCCGACCCCACAGGGACGACCGTCAGGGCGCGAGCGCCTGCAGCAACGAATCCTGCATCCACGTCAGCCAGTGGTACACGTCCAGATGCGGCCCACGCGGATCATCGGGTTCGAGGTGATCCGGTGTCTCGGCATCGACTCCGAGCACCGTGCCCAATGCCAACCGCACATCGGTCAGCGCAGTCAACCAGGCGTCGGCCTGCTCCGGCGTCAGCACAATCTTCCCGCCATCGGTCGGCACCGTATTCAGCACCACCGAGCCGGCCGCGAGCTTGGCGTCGATGATCTCCGGCTCGTGCAGGCCGCGCAGCGCGCTATTGAGATCGGCGCGATCGGCGTCGGGCGAACCCGGTTCGCTCCGGTGGAAGTCCGGTAGCAGCCGGTGCAGCCGGGGATCGTCGGGCGGGGTGGTATTACCGGTCCGCAGCCCGGTGAGCTCGGCGAGCTCATCGTCGGGTGCGGACTGAGCCCGCTCGGTCAGCAGGCCGGAAACGGCGCCGACCAGGGACCGCAGCACGTTCGCCTCACGCGCGTCCATCTCGGATCGCAATTTGAGGCCGCTCAGCGAGTTTTTCCGGCTCCACTTACGCACTGCTGTCAGGGTAGTCGTACCGGTCAGTCGTCCCGTTGCATGGTCGCCCAGAGTCCCGCGGCGTGCAGCCGTCGCACGTCCTGTTCCATCTTGTCCCGCGAACCCGACGACACGACTGCCTTGCCCTCGTTGTGCACTTTGAGCATCAATTCGGTCGCCTTCGCTTTGCTGTAGCCGAACAGCTTCTGGAAGATGTACGCGACGTAGTGCATGAGGTTGACCGGATCGTCCCAGACGACCGTCACCCACGGACGGTCCTCGGCCTCCAGGATCTCGGTGTATTCGACCGCCTCCGGAGTCGCCTGTGCCGCCGACAGTGTCGTGTTCGCTTCGCACAAGCCCATAACACTCAGGGTACGACTCGACTCCGGATACACAACACCCGCGCACCAGGAATTGCCGTACATCCCGACGCCACCGGCCTATCATGCCCGCTACCGCTATCTACAGTGGCTTGCGTGGACATGCGCAGCACCGCACTACTGACCGATCAGTACGAACTGACCATGCTCGCGGCCGCCCTCGGCGACGGCTCGGCGCACCGCCGCTGCACCTTCGAGGTATTTGCACGGCGCTTGCCGAATGGTCGCCGCTACGGCGTTGTCGCGGGCACCGGCCGACTGATCGAAGCGTTGGCGCATTTCCGTTTCGAGGAGGCGGAGCTCGACATCGCGGCCGGTTTCCTGGACTCGAAGACCATCGATTGGCTGCGCGAGTTCCGCTTCACCGGCGATATCGACGGCTATCCGGAGGGCGAACTCTATTTCCCCGGCTCCCCGATCCTTTCGGTGCGCGGCAGCTTCGCCGAATGCGTCCTGTTGGAGACCCTTGCGCTGTCGATCCTCAATCACGACAGCGCGATCGCCTCGGCCGCAGCCCGCATGGTGAGTGCGGCCGGTGGCCGCCGGATGATCGAGATGGGCTCGCGCCGCGCCCACGAACTCGCCGCGCCGGCTTGCTCGCGCGCCGCCTATCTGGCCGGCTTCGACGCCACCTCCAATCTGGAGGCCGTGCGCCGCTTCGGCGTGCCCGGCGCGGGCACCAGCGCACATGCGTTCACCCTGCTGCACAGCACCGCGGACGGCGCGCACGAGGCGGCCGCATTCCGCGGGCAGATCACGGCGCTCGGCATCGGCACCACCCTGCTGGTGGACACCTTCGACATCACCAAGGGGGTGGCGACCGCCATCGAGGTCGCCGGACCCGAATTGGGCGGTGTCCGTATCGATTCCGGTGATCTCGGCGTACTGGCCAGACAGGTACGCGAGCAACTCGACGGACTCGGCGCGGCCAAGACGCGCATCGTGGTCTCCGGCGATCTGGACGAGTACGCGATCGCCGCACTGCGGGCCGAACCGGTGGACGCCTACGGGGTCGGGACGTCGCTGGTCACCGGGTCCGGGGCGCCCACCGCCGGAATGGTCTACAAGCTGGTCGAGGTGGACGGGCTGCCGGTCGCCAAGCGCAGCAGCCACAAGGAATCGCGCGGCGGCACCAAGAAGGCGATTCGGCTGTCTCGGCGGACCGGCACCGTGGTCGAGGAGATCGTCTACCCGGCCGCCGGAAGCCAGCCCGCCGCAAACGGATTCGAGGTTCGTGAGCTGCTGGCCCCGCTGGTGCGCGGTGGCGAACCGATCGCCGGGCTGCCAACGCTCGCGGACAGTCGCACGTTGGTGGCCCGAGGGTTGGTCAGCCTGCCGTGGGAGGGCCTGAAACTGTCGGCCGGGGAGCCTGCGATTCCGACGACATTTGTGAATTGACCCGGGCGCGGACGGCTTCGCGCGTGGCCAGCCAATCCACACAGGAGACTGCGACCAGCACGATCAGGAACCCCTTGATCAGCAGCCGCACCCAGTCACCCACCTCGTCGGGTCGGTTGCCGAGCAGAAAGCGGTGGCGAGGTAGGCCGTGTAGCCGATGAAGAGTGCGATCGGAATTCCGACAGTGCGGCTCACATGGACCTCCGAGTGTCGTAGCCCGACCGATCGATCAGGCGCACAATGTAATCCACAGGCAAGAGCCCGAGTGTTCACACCCTCGGCGCTGGAGATCCTGGGAAAGTGAGGTCGACATGAACCGAGCGTTGATCATTGTCGACGTGCAGAACGATTTCTGCGAGGGCGGATCACTGGCCGTCACGGGCGGGGCCACGGTCGCCCGGCGCATCACCGGCTACCTGAACTCCGCGCATTACAGTGCGGTCGTCGCCACCCGCGACTACCACATCGACCCCGGTGGCCATTTCTCCGAGCATCCGGATTATGTGGACACCTGGCCGCCGCACTGCCGGGTCGGCACCTCCGGTGCGGATTTCCACCCCGCCCTGAATACCGAGCAGATCCAGGAGATCTTCTCCAAGGGCCAATACTCGGCCGCCTATTCGGGTTTCGAAGGCGCCACCGAGGACGGCACCAGCCTCGCGGATTGGCTGCGCGAGCGTGCCATCAATGAACTCGACATCGTCGGAATCGCCACCGACCACTGCGTACGCGCGACCGCACTGGACGCCCGCATCGAAGGTTTCGGCACCAGGGTGCTGCTGGACTTCACCGCGGGCGTCGCACCCGATACGACCACCGCCGCGCTCGATCGCATGCGCGGGGCCGGAGTAGACATCGAGGGTTCTGTCGTTCGCTAGCGCAGACCGCCTACCCCGACTGTCGCAGGACACGCCGGGTTCGCGGATGGCAGGTGTGTGAAGCAGGCCGATGATCCGATCGGGCGGTGATGTGTGTCGGTGCGAACAAGTAGGCTCGTCGCGTGCCCGAACTGCCGCCCCTTCCCGAGCTTTTGGCCACCGCTGTGCGCGCGCTCGGCGGGAAGGAGCGCGTCGGGCAGGTGAAGATGGCGGCGGCGGTGGATCACGCCATCGATACCAAGGAGCACCTCGCGGTGCAGGCGGGCACCGGGACCGGAAAGTCACTGGCGTATCTGGTGCCGAGTCTGCGTCACGCGGTGCGCACCGGTCGGACCGTGGTGGTGTCGACCGCGACGATCGCGCTGCAACGTCAGCTCGTCGACCGGGATCTGCCGCGATTGGCCGAGGCCCTGAGCAAGCCATTGGGGCGCGAGGCGAAATTCGCGATCCTCAAGGGGCGCAATAACTATCTGTGCCTGAACAAGATCAACAGCGCAATTCCGGACGAGCCTGCCGAGGCGGAGCTCTTCGACGCATTCGCCATCTCGCGGTTGGGCCGGGAGGTGCAGCGGCTCAACGAATGGGCCTCGAATACCGAAACCGGCGATCGGGACGAACTCGCCCCCGGCGTCACCGATCGGGCCTGGCGCCAGGTCAGCGTGTCCTCGCGGGAATGCCTCGGCAAGTCGCGCTGCCCGTTCGGCCAGGACTGCTTCGCCGAACGAGCCAGGACGGAATCGGCGCAGGCCGATGTGGTGGTGACCAATCACGCCCTGCTCGCCATCGACGCGATCAGCGGCATCCAGGTGCTGCCCGAACACGATGTGGTCGTCATCGATGAGGCGCATGAGCTTGTCGACCGGGTCACCGGCATCGCCACCGCCGAACTGGCCCCAACGGCGATCAGCACCGCGGCCCGGCGCTGCGCCAAACTCATCGACCAGCAGGAAGTCGACCGGCTGGAGGAGGCCGCCGAGGCCTGGCACACGGTGCTCGATGATCTGCCCGCCGCCCGCTGGGACGCACTGCCCGCTGGCATCGCACCGGTGCTCGCGCTGGTCCGCGATGCCGCCTGGAATGCGCGCACCGCGCTCGCGCCACCGGGCGGCACCACCGCACAGGGCGATCCGGAAAGCGCCGCCGCACGCACCCAGGCGCTGGCTGCCATCGATGAGGTGCACGACAGCGCGGTGCGCGCGTTGACCGCCTTCGACGAAGGCGATCCGGCCACGCGCCAGGATGTCATCTGGCTCGCCGCCGACGAGATCCGCGGCGTCACCCGGCGCACGCTGCGGATGGCGCCGCTGTCGGTGGGCGGACTACTGCGTAGCAGACTTTTCGGCACCGCCACCGTCGTGCTGACCTCGGCCACCCTGCAGATCGGCGGCTCCTTCGACGGACTCGCGATCACCTGGGGCCTGCCCGCACAATCGGCCAACCGCAGCGATACCGCGACCGCCAACGGCGCCGAGGCGCCCGCGGACGCGGATACCGTGCGCTGGAGTTCGCTCGATGTCGGCTCGCCGTTCGACCACGCCAAATCCGGCATCCTGTACGTCGCCAAGCATTTGCCCGCGCCCGGCCGCGACGGTCTGGCACCGGCCTATCTCGACGAAATCGAGCGGTTGATCAGCGCCGCGGGCGGGCGCACACTCGGGCTGTTCTCCTCGATGCGCGCCGCGCGCGCGGCCACCGAGGCACTGCGCGAGCGGCTGGATACGCCCGTTTTATGTCAAGGAGACGACGCGACCGGCGCGCTGGTGCGCAAGTTCGCCGACGACCCCGAGACCTCCCTGTTCGGCACGCTGTCGCTGTGGCAGGGCGTCGATGTGCCCGGCCCGTCACTGAGTCTGGTTATCCTGGACCGGATTCCGTTCCCCCGCCCGGACGATCCGCTGCTGACGGCTCGACAGCGCGCGGTGGAGTCCCGCGGCGGCAACGGGTTCATGACGGTGGCAGCCAACCACGCCGCACTGCTGCTCGCGCAGGGAACCGGCCGGCTGCTCCGCAGCGTCGATGACCGCGGTGTCGTCGCGATTCTCGACTCGCGTCTGGTTACGGCCCGTTACGGCGGCTATCTACGTGCCTCGCTTCCGCCGTATTGGGAGACCTCCGACCCGGAGGTGGTCGCGAAGGCGCTGCGCCGCCTGACCGCAGCCACGGTGTGACTCCACTCACTTATCACCGGTCAAGTTCCACATGGAAGGAAATTGACCCCCGGCGATTCCGGTGACAGCCCATCCCACATCGGAGTCGCCAAGGGTCCCAGCGTCATGCCCGGCACGCGGCGCGGGGACACGACAATATCCATTCCTCAGCCGCGCACGGCGACTGCGTCCACCTCGAACAACATACCCGGAAGCGCCAGCGAGGCAACGCCGTTCAGCGTCTGCACCGGCGGCCGGTCACCCCACAGCTCGGCGATCTTCTTGCCGAGCACCGCGAGCTTGTCCAAGTCGTGATCGACGATAAACGTCCGCAGCTGCGCCACGTCGGCGAAATCGAGCCCAACCGAGCGCAAGGCGATCGCGAGATTGGTGAAGGCACGGTCCACCTGCTCGGCGAAATCCGAGCTGGTGGTGTGCCCCTGCGCATCCGAGTCGTACTGTCCGGCGATCAACACCAGTTCGCCTCGAACCTGCGCCACATGGCTGTAGCCGAAGCCGGTCGGGTCATGCAGTTCGGCGGGGTTGCTGATAGCAATGGTCACAGCTGTCTCCTACTCGACAATGGACCGACGATCGGTCCAGCATGATGACGACGCATCGAACGCCACTGTGACAAACAAGCGCGATGACCGAACAAACGAGCTATCCCGACGGATCAGAGCGTCCACTTGAGGATCAACGTGACGATGGCCGCGATCACGGCCAGCACGATTGCGGCCACACTCCAGACCACACCCTGACGCTGCCATGGACGGCCGTAATCGAGGGAGAACTTGCCGGGGCCGGTGAATGCGACAACCGCGCCGACGGTGGCGAACAGCAAGGGCGTTTCATAGCCCTTACCGGTCATCAGGCCGCCACCCCAGGTGGCATTGACCGCATTGATCATGGTGCCGAGCACGATGGCCGAGGCCAGTGGCGTCAGCAGACCGAGCAGTAGCAGGAGGCCGCCGGTGAGTTCGGACAGTCCGGCGAGGGTACCGAACAGTTTGCCGGGGTTGTAGCCCATGGAATCGAAGGCGGCGGCGGTGGCGCGCCACCCCTTGCCGCTGAACCAGCCGAACAGTTTCTGGGTGCCGTGCGCCGCAAGCAGACCGCCGAAGACGACGCGCAGCAGCAGGAGGCCGGTATCGGCGGCGAAGTTGTCGAGAGTCGCGATATTCGGATCGTTGGTGTGCTCGGGTGCGCCGTTGGTGGTCATGCTGGTCCTCATCCGTGCATCGGTTGGGAACAATGACTGTTTAGCCTCGGCAATGAATCGGACTGCGGTCCGATTATCCCACAGTGCAGCGCGACCGCGCGATAGGCGAGGCTTATTCGGCGAGGAAGAAGAAGTATCCGAGGAACATCACCATGAGCGCCCACATCGCCGGATGTACCTCTTTGACGCGCCCCTTCGCGACCATCACGATCGGATAGAACAGCATGCCCATCGCCAGCCCGTTCGCGATCGAGTAGGTCAGCGGCATCATGATGACGGTGATGAAGGCCGGAATCGAGTACTCCAGCCGATTCCAATCGATTTCGCCGAGCGCGCGGGCCATGAGCACACCGACCACGATCAGCGCGGGTGCGGTGATCGCGGCCGAGCCCGCGACCACCGCGAAGATCGGGTAGCAGAACATGGCGATCAGGAACCAGCCCGCCGTGGTCACGGCGGTCATGCCGGTCCGTCCGCCCGCTGAGACACCTGCCGTCGATTCGACGTAGGCGGTGGTGGTCGAGGTGCCGATGACCGCGCCCGCCATGGTGCCCACCGAGTCCGCGGCCAGTGCGCTGGCCGCACGCGGCAGTTTGCCATCCTTGTCGAGTAGTCCGGCCTGGTTGGCGACACCGATCAGGGTGCCGGAGCAGTCGAAGAAGTCGACGAACAGCATCGTGAGCACGACGACGGCCATCTGGCCGGTGAACGCATCGGGCAGATGGATGATCGCCTGACCGAAGGTGTCCTCGAGCCCCCTCGGCATCGCGACGACGCCCTTGGGCAGATCGACCAGGCCGCTGATGACGCCGACAACAGTCGTGAGCACGATGCCGTAGAGCACCGCGCCGTGCCAGCCGATGACCAGGAACACCACAGTCATCACGAGCCCGAACAGGGCCAGCAGTGTGGTGCCGTTGGTGAAGTCGCCGAGGGTGACGAGCGTGGCGTCGCTATTGACCACGATGCCCGCGTTCTTCAGACCGAGGAACGCCACGAACATGCCGATGCCCGCGCCGACGGCCAGCTTCATCTGCATCGGAATCGCATTGAGAATGCGTTCGCGCACCTTGGTGATCGCGAGGACGAAGAAGATCGCCCCGGACAGAAAGGTGCCCGACAGCGCCACCTGCCACGGGATCCCCATCCCGAGCACCACCGAATAGGCGAAGAAGGCATTGAGGCCCATACCCGGTGCGAGTGCGATCGGATATTTGGCCCACACCCCCATGACCAGCGTGCCGATGACCGCGGCGACGGCCGTGGCGGTGAAGACCGCCTGCATGGGAATGCCCTTGGCACCGAGCGCGCCCTCGTCGCCCAGCACCGACGGATTCACGGCGAGCACATAGGACATGGCGAGGAATGTGATCGTTCCGGCCATCAGCTCGCGCTTCATGGTCGAGCCGTTCGAACTGATGTCGAAGTACGCGTCGAGACGTCCTCGGGCTCGCGTCAGAACGTCGGTGACCATGGGGCTCTCCAGTCGAAAACAAGTACAGGCTGCCAGGGCACGGTAGCCGACGATTCACTGCCTGCGAGAACCCGACCCATCAACCGGGCACCAAGGCCGCGGTCAACTTCTGGCCCGCCTATCCCATCCGGTGCCTCGTCGAGGTCGAATACTCCGGCCTCGGCTTTCCTTCCGGCCATTGCCCTGGCCCCCGCCTCGCCGAGAACTCCGACTGAAACCCCGTCAAGCTCTCGGGGCTATGACCAGGCCGAGTTCGGCGTCGGACGCGAGTAGTTCGTTGTGGGGTAGGACGCGGACCGTGTAGCCGACGGCGCCGGACAGGGGGACCGGGGTTTCGACGGTGAAAACGTCTACACCGGATTCCGATCCCGTGTGCGCCATCGGGAACGCGGTGGTGTCGGAGAGGTCGTCGGTCGGCGAGACTCGGCCGAGTACCGCCTGCACGGTGACGTCGGCGGGGGTGAGGTCGCCGAGGTCGATGCGGGCGGCGAGGGAGAGTTCGGCGCCGATGATCGGGGTATCGGGCAGGCCCGCGCTGTCGACCTGGATGATCTTGACCGAGGGCCAGGCGGCCTCGACTCGGCGGCGGTACTCCGACACCACTCGGGCACCGGCGAATTCGTCGGCACTCGCGCGTCGACCGGCGGAGGCGGCAGGGGCGTAGTACTCGACGGCGTAGTCGCGAACCATGCGAGAGGCCAGCACCTTCGGGCCGAGTGTTTGCAGGGTGTGACGCACCATCTCGACCCAGCGCACCGGCATATCGGAGCCGTCGCGATCGTAGAAGCGCGGTGCGACGGTGCGTTCGAACAGGTCGTAGAGGGCGGCGGCCTCGAGGTCGTCGCGGCGGTGTTCATTGGCGACACCGTCGGCGGTCGGTATGGCCCAACCGTTTTCGCCGTCGTACATCTCATCCCACCAGCCGTCGCGGATGGAGAGGTTGAGCCCGCCGTTGAGCGCGGACTTCATTCCGGAGGTGCCACAGGCCTCGAGCGGACGCAGCGGATTGTTCAACCACACATCGCAACCCCAGTACAGATGGCGGGCCATGGACATGTCGTAGTCGGGCAGGAAGACGATGCGGTGGCGCACTTCCGGATCATCGGCGAAGCGCACGACCTGCTGGATCAGCGCCTTGCCGCCATCGTCGGCGGGGTGGCTCTTGCCCGCGACGACCAGTTGCATCGGCCGCTCGGGATTCAGCAGCAGCGCACGCAAGCGCTGCGGATCGCGCAGCATCAGCGTCAGCCGCTTGTAGGTCGGCACCCGCCGCGCGAACCCGACGGTCAGCACATTGGGATCGAAAACGTTGTCGACCCAACCCAATTCCGCCGAAGCCGCGCCGCGCTCCAACCAGGACGCGCGCACCCGGCGGCGCACTTCGGCAACCAGGGTGGCGCGCAAGGCATTCCGGGTCGACCACAATTCACCCAGGTCGAAATCGCGCAGCTTCTCCCAGCCACGCGCCTCCTCGACCAGCTCGGGACCGATGTATTCGCGCGCCTTGTCGAACCACTCGCGCGCGGCCCAGGTGGGCGCGTGCACACCATTGGTGACCGAACCGATCGGCACCTCGGACGCGTCGAAGCCCGGCCACAGTGGCGCGAACATGGCGCGGCTCACCTCGCCGTGCAGTGTGGAAACACCATTGGCGCGCTGCGCGAGTCGCAGCCCCATATGCGCCATATTGAATACCGACGGATCGGCTTCGCGTCCCAGCGCAATGATCCGGTCCGCGGCGAGCCCGGGCAGCATCGCGGATTCGGATTCACCGTGCCCGCCGCCGAAATACCTGCGCACCAACGGCATCGGGAACCGGTCGATACCCGCGGGCACCGGCGTATGCGTGGTGAATACGGTCGCGGCCCGCACTGCGGTGAGTGCGGTATCGAAATCCAGTCCGGTCGAAACGAATTCACGGATCCGCTCGACGCCGAGGAATCCGGCGTGGCCCTCGTTCATATGGAACACATCGGGATCCGGCAGTCCGGCGGCTCGGGTATAGGCGCGCACCGCCCGCACTCCGCCGATACCGGCCAGAATCTCCTGTTTGATCCGATGGTCCTGATCACCGCCGTAGAGCCGGTCGGTGACCGCGCGGAGTTCCGGATCGTTCTCGGCGATATCGGAATCCAGCAGCAGCAACGGCACCCGCCCGACCTGCGCGATCCACACCCGCGCCCGCAGCACCCGCTGATCGGGCATGGCGACATGGATCAACACCGGCGAGCCCTCGGTGGTCAGCAGCCGCAACGGCAGCCCCTGCGGATCCAGCGCCGGATAGTGCTCGGACTGCCAACCATCCGCGGTCAGCGACTGCCGGAAATAGCCGGAGCGGTACAGCAATCCGACGCCGATCAGCGGCAGCCCGAGATCCGATGCGGATTTCAGATGATCACCGGCGAGAATCCCGAGGCCGCCGGAATAGTTCGGAAGGACCTCGGTGACGCCGAACTCCATCGAGAAGTAGGCAATGCCGCGCACCGGCTCGGCGGTCTGCCGCTGGAACCAACCCGGCCGGGTCAGATAGTCGCGCAGATCCGCGGCCGCGGCATCCACTCGCCCGACATAGTCCGCGTCGGCCGCGAGCTCGTCCAGCCGCGCCGCGGGCACCTCACCCAGTATCCGCACCGGATCGTGGCCGAGTTCGCGCCACAGCTCGGGATCGAGCTCCTCGAATAGATCCTGGGTTGCCCAATGCCACGACCAGCGCAGATTCGTGGAAAGTTCGCCCAGCGCCGCCAAACGCTCGGGCAGATGGGCACGGACGGTGAAACGACGAAGTGCCTTCACCTGCCGAACCCTACCGAATGCGACCCACCCAAGTCGCCCAAGCGCCCCAGGTCACCCGATGACGTCCGCGGCAATAACAGCTCGCGGCCAACTCCCGCAGGTGCGATCATCGGCTGATGCCGCACTGGATCGATGTGCTCCCCCAGTTCCTGCTGGCCTGCTTCATTCTGGCCGCCCTACCTGGACCGGCGACAGCGCTGTTCCTCCAGCGCTCGGTGCGCGACGGCCGCGCGGCCGGGCTGGCGGCGGTGGCCGGGAACGAGATCGGGGTGTTCGGCTGGACGCTCGCCGGTGGCGCCGGTCTTTCGGTGCTGCTGGTCGCGAACCAGTTCATGAATACCGTGGTACACGTCCTCGGGGCGTTGGTGTTGATCTGGCTCGGCGTGCAGGCCTGGCGCGGCGCCCGCCGTGACGACGAATTGGGCAGCACGGCGCTTACCCGCCCCGCCGGCTCCGCCGGCTGCCATCCCCAGGCGACCAAGCTGCTGCCCGCCGGGCGCACCCCCGGTTCGGCCTTCCGCGCCTCGCTGATCTCGATCGCGGCGAATCCGAAGGCGGCCGTCTTCGGCCTGACGATCCTGCCGCAGTTCCTGCCGTCGAGCGGTCCGGTGCTGCCGACCGTGCTGATCCTGGCGGGTATCCAGCTGGTCATCGATACCGCCTGGTGCATCGGCATCGTGCTGGCGGCGGACCGCGCCGGAACCTGGCTGCGACGAACCGAAATCCGCCAGCGGGTGGAGCGCGCGCTCGGCGCGATCTTGGTCGCACTGGGTCTCGGTCTGGCGGCCGACGCACGCTGATCCCGTCCGATAGCCCCGCACCCGGTAGGTTGGTCGACGTGACCGGCCGCATCGCCATCGATGACACCGCCCCTGCGATACCCGGCGGACGCTCGGCCAAGGCCGTGGTCGGCGAGGTCTTTCCGGTGCGCACCGTGGTCTGGCGCGAGGGGCACGAGGCCGTCTCCGCCACCCTCGCGGTGCGCGGCCCCGGCTCGTCGCGGATCACCCGCATTCGCATGACGCCGGACTACGAGCCGGATGTCTTCAACGCCACCTTCGTACCCAACGTGCCCGGTGCGTGGACCTACCGCATCGAGGGCTGGAGCGATCCGATCGTCACCTGGCGGGCGGTCGTAGAGGCCAAGCTGGCCGTCGGACAGAGCGCCACCGACCTCGCCAACGACCTCGAACTCGGCGCCCGGCTGTTCGAACGGGCCGCGCAGGCAGTGCCCAAAAAGCAGTTCGAACGCTTGCGCGCCGCCGCGATGGCATTGCGCGCCGACGAACAGCTGCCCGCCCGGGTCGCCCCCGCCTTCAGCGCGGAGGTCGCCGCAATCTTGCGCGATACGCCGTTGCGGGACATGGTCACTCGCGGTCCGCAACATTCGGTGCTGGTGGAACGTCGACGGGCACTGTACGGCTCGTGGTACGAATTCTTCCCGCGCTCGACCGGCGGCCGTGATGCTGCGGGCAACCCGATCCACGGCAATTTCGCCACCGCCGCAAAAGAATTGCCGCGCATCGCGGGCATGGGCTTTGATGTGGTCTACCTGCCACCGATCCACCCGATCGGTGCGGTCAACCGCAAGGGTCGCAATAACGCACTCGCCGCCGAACCCGGTGATGTCGGCTCCCCGTGGGCGATCGGATCGAAGGAGGGCGGACACGACGCGATCCATCCCGAGCTCGGCACCACTGCCGACTTCGCCGAATTCGTAGCCACCGCAACCGAGTTCGGCCTCGAGGTCGCACTCGACCTGGCGCTGCAGTGCGCACCGGATCATCCGTGGGTCACTGAACACCCGGAGTGGTTCACAACGCTCCCGGACGGCACCATCGCCTATGCCGAGAATCCACCGAAGAAGTATCAGGACATCTACCCGGTCAACTTCGACAACGATCCGGACGGGCTGTACGCGGAGGTGCTGCGCGTCATCCGGCACTGGATCGGCTTGGGCGTCAAGATCTTCCGCGTCGACAACCCGCACACCAAACCCGCCGACTTCTGGGAATGGCTGATCGCGACCGTCCGGCGCACCGACCCCGAGGTGATCTTCCTGTCCGAGGCGTTCACCCGGCCGGCCCGGCTCTACGGTCTGGCCCGCCGCGGATTCAGCCAGTCCTATACGTATTTCACCTGGCGCGTCGCCAAATGGGAGCTGACCGAATTCGCCGATGAACTCGCCGCCAAGGCCGACGAGGCCAGACCGAACCTGTTCGTCAACACCCCCGACATCCTGCACGAGAGCCTGCAGCACGGCGGGCCCGGCATGTTCGCCATCCGCGCGGTGCTGGCCGCGACCATGGCCCCGACCTGGGGCGTCTACTCCGGATTCGAACTCTTCGAACATCAAGCGGTGCGTCCGGGCAGCGAGGAATACCTGGATTCGGAGAAGTACGAGCTACGCCCGCGCCCGTTTGCGGAGGCACTCGCACGCGGCGAATCATTGGAGCCGTGGATCACTCGGCTCAACGAGATCCGCCGCGCGCATCCGGCACTGCAGCAGTTGCGCTGCATCCACTTCCATCATGTCGACAACGACGCGCTGCTGGCCTATTCGAAGATCGATCCGGTCAGCGGTGACGCGGTGCTGGTCATCGTGAATCTGAATCCCTATGCGGCCGAATGGGGCATGATCTCGCTCGACCTGCCCGCCATCGGCCGCGAATGGCACGACCATCCGGTGGTATTCGACGAGGTCAGCGGCGAGGAATACCATTGGGCGCAGACCAATTACGTGCGGTTGGATCCGGCCCGCGCGGTCGCCCACATCCTCACACTGCCCGCGGTACCGCAGCAGGCGCGCGCGGAATTGGCCTTCCGGAATACATTTCGATGAAACGCCGCGATCTGATGTTGCTCGCGGCGGGCACCCATACCGATCCGCACACGGTGCTCGGCGCGCACCCGCATCCCGATGGCACGATCGTCCGGGTGCTGCGCCCGCATGCCGATACGGTGTTCGCCCGTGTCGGCGGCGTCGATCATCCGCTGAAGTCGTTGGGGCACGGCATCTTCGCCGGTGTCGTACCGCATCCGGACCTGATGGATTACCGCATCGTCACCGATTACCAAGGCGGGCAGACGATCATCAGCGCGGACGGCTACCACTTTCTGCCCACCGTCGGTGAGCTGGACCTGCATCTCATCGGCGAGGGTCGCCACGAACACCTGTGGCAAGTGCTCGGCGCGCACCCGCGCAACTACACCACCCTCGACGGCACGGTCGACGGCACCTCGTTCGCCGTCTGGGCACCGAATGCCCGGGGTGTCACCGTGATCGGGGATTTCGACGGGTGGAGCGGACACACCGCACCGATGCGTTCGCTCGGATCCTCCGGGGTCTGGGAGGTCTTCGTACCTGGGGTCGGCGTCGGCACCAAGTACAAGTTCCGGGTGCACGGTGCGGACGGCCGCACCGTGGATCATGCGGATCCGCTGGCCTTCGCGACGGAGCTGCCGCCGGCGACGGCATCGGTGGTCACCGAAAGCAATTACGTGTGGTCCGACGGTGATTGGCTCGCCGCCCGCGAACACACCGACCCGACTCGCGCCCCGATGAGCATCTACGAAGTGCACCTGGGTTCCTGGCGCCCCGGCCTCGGCTACCGAGAATTGGCCGATCAGCTCGCCGATTACGTGCGCGCTGCCGGATTCACCCATATCGAACTGCTGCCGATCGCCGAGCACCCGTTCGGCGGCTCCTGGGGCTACCAGGTCACGTCGTATTACGCACCCACCGCCCGCTTCGGCGCACCCGACGATTTTCGTGCTTTCGTCGACCGCATGCACGCCGCAGGCATCGGCGTACTGCTCGACTGGGTGCCCGCGCACTTCCCCCGCGACGAGTGGGCGCTGGCACGCTTCGACGGCACCGCGCTCTACGAGCACGCCGACCCGCGCCGTGGCGAGCAACTCGACTGGGGCACCTATATTTTCGACTTCGGCCGCAATGAGGTGCGTAACTTCCTGGTCGCCAATGCGCGGTACTGGATCGAGGAATTCCATATCGACGGACTGCGCGTCGACGCGGTCGCCTCCATGCTGTACCTGGATTACTCACGCGTCGAAGGTGAATGGGAACCCAATGTGCACGGCGGCCGGGAGAACCTGGAGGCCGTCGATTTCCTCCAGGATCTCAACGAAACCGTGCACCGCCACCATCCCGGCGTCGTCACCATCGCCGAGGAATCCACCACCTGGCCCGGTGTCACCCGCGGCGCCGACGTCGGCGGTCTCGGCTTCACCATGAAGTGGAATATGGGCTGGATGCACGACACCCTCGGCTATCTCGGGCGCGATCCGATCCACCGCTCCTGGCACCACAACGAGATCACCTTCTCGCTGGTATACGCGTGGAGCGAGAACTACGTGCTGCCCATCAGCCATGACGAGGTCGTGCACGGCAAGGGCACCCTCTGGACCAGAATGCCCGGCGACGAGTTCGCCAGGGCGGCGGGCGTGCGCGCACTGCTGGCCTACATGTGGTCGCATCCCGGTAAGCAACTGCTGTTCATGGGCCAGGATTTCGGCCAGTTCCGAGAATGGTCGCACGACCGCGGCCTGGACTGGCACGAGCTGGAGAACCCACTGCACCAGGGCATTACGGCCGCCGTCCGGGATCTGAACGCGGTCTATCGCGCCCATCCCGCGCTGTGGAGCCAGGACACCAGTCCGGGCGGCTACTCCTGGGTCCAGGCCGACGATCGCGAAAACAATGTGATCGCCTTCCTGCGTTACGGCTCCGACGGTTCGGTGATCGCTTGCGTCTTCAATTTCTCCGGCTCGGTGCACGGCGAATACCGCGTCGGTCTGCCGAGTGCGGGCACCTGGCGCGAAATCCTCAATACCGACGCGGTCGAATACGGTGGCTCCGGTATCGGAAACCTGGGCGGCGTCAAGGCCACCGACGGCCCGTGGCACGGCCGACCAGCTTCGGCCACCGTGGCGCTGGCGCCGAATACCGCGATCTGGCTCGCGCCGGAGTCATAGTCGCAGGCGGGTAGCTCCCGGCGATCGACCTGCCCCGACGGCCGGATCAGTACAGCGCGGCGGCGAGCTTGCGGCGGGCAGCAACCACGAAAGGCTCTGCCGGATCGAACAATTCGAAGAGTTCGAGCAGCCGAGTGCGCGCCTTGGTGCGATCATCGCCCGCGGTCTTCTTGATCACGGCGATCAACCGGTCGAACGAGGCCTCCGGTCGCTGGCTCAGCATTTCCACATCGGCGGCATCCAGGGCCGCGTCGACATTGGCCGGATCGGCATCGGCGGTGGCGATCGCGGAGTCCGAAATGGCCTGGGCACGGGACAGGAAGCGCAGCTGACGCAGCGCGCTCTTCGCCTCCTCATTGCCCGGCTCCGCGGCGATAATGGCCTCATAGGCCGCTTCGGCGCCGGCCATGTCACCACGCTCCAGCGCGGCCTCCGCGGCGGTGAAACGCGGGTCCTCCGTGGCCTGCGGCTGTTCACCGCCCTCGAGCTGGCCGCCGACCGCCTCGACTACCGCGCTCAACCACTGCCGCACCTGCGGCTCCGGCTGAGCGCCCTCGAAATCCGCGAGCGGTCGGCCACCGGCCACCGCGATCACCGTCGGAATGCCCTTCACACCGAAGGCCTGCGCGATCCGCATATTGGCCTCGGCCTCGACCGTGGCCAGATCCCACGCGCCCGCACTTTCTTGTACGAGCTGCTCCAGCGTCCGAACCAGCTCGACGCTGCCCGGACTGCGCTGCGAATACAGCACGACGACCACCGGCACCTGGATGGACCGGCGCAATACCTTCGTTTCGAAATCCGCCTCGGAGACGGCGTAGTCGCCGCCTCCGGCACCCGACGCACCGGCCGGCGGCTGTTTCAGGCTGGACAGATCCACCGCACCGGACATGGCGGCGGCGACGGCTGGCGAAGGGCGGCGGGCAGCAGGTCGAGTCACGGTCTCCAGTTTGTCACGGCGTGACCGACGCCGGGGCTCCGGAGTCGACAGAACCGACATCGCTCAGCTCACCGAGCTTGCCCGCGCGCACCGCCCACACCTCGAAGAGCACGGTGAAAAACGGGGGAATGGCGGACAGCAGCGCGAGCACGGTGGTCTTGGTGTTCCAGGCCAGCTCGCGGGCCGCGAGGATCGCGGTGATGACGAACAGGATGAAGATGATGCCGTGCGTCATCCCGAATACCTTGACCGGCCACAGGACCGGTTCGGGGAGGCGCTTGAACACCATGCCGACGATCAGGAAGACCCAGGAGATCGCCTCCAGCACGGCGATGAAGCGGAATCGCTTGGCCACGGTGCTCAAGTCGAAGAAATTGCCCATGGCCACCATTGTGCCGGACCGCTACGACGGGGTGTAGTTGAACCGGTCACACCTCGGCCCCGCACGTCCGCCGACCCGGCATGTGCCGGGCCGACGGAGACGAGAACTACACCTTGATGATCAGAGCGTCGCCCTGACCGCCGCCACCGCAGAGCGCGGCCGCGCCGATGCCGCCGCCGCGCCGCTTCAGCTCCAGCGCCAGATGCAGCAGGATGCGCGCACCTGACATGCCGAGCGGGTGCCCGATGGCGATCGCGCCACCGTTGACGTTCACCTTCTCCGGATCGATACCCAACTTGCGGGTGGAGGCGATGCCGACCGCCGCGAACGCCTCGTTGATCTCCACCAGATCCAGCTCGGCGGGCGAAATGCCTTCGCGCGCACAGGCCTTGGCAATCGCGTTGGCGGGCTGATCCTGCAGTGTCGAATCCGGTCCCGCCACCACGCCCGCGGCGCCGATCTCGGCGATCCAGCTCAGGCCGAGCGCCTGCGCCTTCTCCTTGCTCATCACGACCACCGCGGCCGCGCCATCGGAGATCTGCGAGGCGGTGCCCGCGGTGATGGTGCCGTCCTTGCGGAAGGCCGGGCGCAGCTTGGCCAGCGAGTCGACGGTGGTGTCCGCACGAATACCCTCGTCGGTGCTCACCACGATCGGATCGCCCTTACGCTGCGGCACCGAGACCGGGACCACCTCGTCATCGAAGACGCCGTTCTTCCACGCCGCCGCCGCACGCTGATGCGAGGCCGCCGCGAACGCGTCCTGATCCTCCCGGCCGACCGGCTCGGTGTCGTTGCGCTGTTCGGTCAGCGCCCCCATCGGCTGGTCGGTGAAGATATCGTGCAGACCGTCGTAGGCCATGCTGTCGCGCAGCGTCACGTCGCCGTATTTGTAACCCTCCCTGCTCTTTTCGAGCAGATGCGG
The DNA here is from genome assembly GCF_040674855.1 of Nocardia sp. NPDC049707. Taxonomy (NCBI): domain Bacteria; kingdom Bacillati; phylum Actinomycetota; class Actinomycetes; order Mycobacteriales; family Nocardiaceae; genus Nocardia; species Nocardia sp. NPDC049707. Next base: position 179,793 of record NZ_JBFANN010000009.1, read on the forward strand.
GGCTTGGCTCATGGATTCCTGACCGCCCGCGACGACGATCTCGTACTCGCCCGCGCGGATCAGCTGATCCGCGAGCGCGATCGCGTTGATACCGGACAGGCACACCTTGTTCACCGTCAAGGCGGGCACATCCATCGGGATGCCCGCGGCCACGGCAGCCTGCCGAGCCGGGATCTGCCCCGCACCGGCGGTGAGCACCTGGCCCATGATCACGTAGTCGACCTGCTCCGGCGCGACGCCACCCTTCTCCAGCGCCGCCTTGATGGCGAAACCGCCCAGGTCGGAACCGGTGAAGTCCTTCAGACCCCCGAGCAGCCGACCGACCGGGGTACGTGCACCGGAGACGATCACGGTTGTGGTCACGACGAGCCTCGCATTCATTGATCGGAACAGCGTCGCGCACCGAGCATTCGCGACGTCAACCTCTGTACTCAACGGTAGCTTGTCCAACGCGAACGCCCCTTACCAGGTACGCGGCGCCCTCGCCTACGCTCGGCCAACCGCGAGGGACCAATGACGGCCTTCCGGCCAGCTGTGTCGGATCAGGCGCTACGTTCGAGTGGTGAGCAACGTTATCGACCCGTCGAATTTCATCCCCGGCGACTACGTCATCGCCGTCGACCACGTGGGCATCGCCGTACCCGACCTGGATGCCGCAATTGCTTGGTATGCCGACAATCTCGGCATGATCGAGACCCACCGCGAGGTCAATGCGGCTCAAGGTGTGCACGAGGCGATGCTGTCGTTGCCCGGCGCGCCCGACGGCGCGACTGCCCTGCAGTTGCTGGCGCCTCTCGACGCGGAGTCCACCATTGCCAAGTTCATCGATCGCAGCGGGCCGGGCTTGCAGCAACTCGCCTATCGCGTCACCGACATCGAGGCTGTCTCCGTGTATCTTCGTGATCGAGGTCTGCGTTTGCTGTACGACGCCCCGCGTCACGGAACCGCAGATTCCCGCATCAATTTCATTCACCCGAAGGATGCTGGAGGTGTGCTGATCGAGTTGGTCGAGCCGAACGCGAATGTTACGCACTAGTATCGAGATCGGGCCTGAAAAACTCGTCGTGATCACATTCGCGGTCGAGTCACCACGCGGTGCGCATAGGCTGTAGTTTGTGTGCCATGTCGTCACCTGAGTCCGATCGCAATCGCTTCGTTGCACTGCCCTTCACCGTTGTGCGCAAGGGTTATGCGCAAGACGAGGTACGCAACTACTTCGACCGTTTCGATGCCGAACTGAGAGTCACCGCCACCGATCGGGATGCCGCTGCGGCGCAAGCCCGTAACCTCGCCAGCCAACTGGAGGACGCGCGGGACGAGATCGACGAACTCCGCAAGGAAGTCGATCGCCTTTCGGTTCCGCCGACCACCGCGGAAGGCATGTCCGACCGCATCTCCCGGATGCTGCGGCTGGCTTCCGACGAGGCATCCGAGGTCCGCGCGCTCGCGCAGGCCGAGGCGGCGGAAATGGTGTCGATCGCCGAGCAGCAGGCCACCGAAATGCGTGGCAAGTACGAATCGCTGCTCGCCGAGACCAAGGAGAAGCGCGAGGCGCTCGAGATCGAATTCGAGCAGACCCTCGCGAATGCGCGTACCGAGTCCGCCAAGATCATCGAGGCCGCTCAGGCCGAGGCCGACCGCCTCGGCAAGGAAGCCGATGCCAAGCGCAAGGCGACCCAGCAGGACTTCGAGGCCACCATGGCGGAACGTCGCACCAAGCTCACCCGCGCCATGGAGGAGCTCGAGGCCACCAGCCGCGCCGAGGCCGCTCAGCGGATCAAGGACGCGACCGACGAGTCCAACCGCCTCATCACCTCCGCCACCCAGACCTCCGAGCGCAAGATCGCGCACGCCAAGGAACTCGCCGAGGAGATGCGCGTGCTGCGCGGCCGGGTGCTCGCCCAGCTGCTCGGCATCCGCGGCCAGCTCGACTCGGTGCCCGCCATGCTCGCGGCGGTCAACCGGGAAAGCGAACTGCTGGACGGAGTTCCGGATCAGCGCAAGTCCATCGGCGGCGGCACCAAGTCGGTCACCGGTTCGCGCACCAAGGCCATCCCTGAGGTCTCGTCCGACGAAGACGACATCGACACCGACGAGCGCGAGAACGCCGAAATCGCCAACTGACGACGGCGGGCTGAGCGGCGACAAACGCAACACCCCAACCGAATGCACACCAAAGGCCGCCCCACACCTGGGGCGGCCTTCTTGATGTCCTGATCAGACATCGTTTCTGCGCGCAGCACAGGCTTCCCCAACCCGGGGCATGCAGCGCCCCTGAATCATTCGCCCTGGCCCTTTCCAGAGGCTCGCAGCCCCACGAAAATCCACCGCCCGCAGTATCTTCTCGACTGCCCCGCAACCGAGTTCGCTGTTCAGACTTCGAACCCACTGCACCGCCCTGCCCGGCGATACTGAGCCCCACGGGAATCCAGAGACCCCGCAACCGGGTATACGCCGAAGTCATCCCCCTCGGGTGACAGCTGCCGACTCAAAGGTCGTCACATCCCCGCCCGCCATGACCCCGGATGCTTCCCAGCACCGAAAACATCGATCGGGTGCCGTGCGATCTGCGTCTCAGTTCGGATAGGAGCGCCATCAAGGCGCAGGCTGCTCGGTGAGGAACAGTTCGGCCGCGCCGGCGTAGTCGCCGGAAGCAAGGCGGACTACCCCAGGACAGACGGCGTTACGCGAGTCCCCGCGTCGCGTCGCGTCCGCGTGGCTGCAAGGGATGAGGGCTTCTACCGGGCCACGCAATCGATCGGCAGCAGCATGCGCATCTATGCCGACAACAGAGCCGCAGCGGACGGTCGCCGTTCACGAGCCGATCGAAGACGTCGACCGGCGAGCGGTATCGGTGCACCGCGGTGAGGTGTCCGGCCACGAGCTGACGCGGATGGTGTCCCGCAATGGGAACCCGACCAGCCTCGGGCAGGCGATCGCACACCTGGGCTAGATCGTTCTCAGCATGGTTATCGACCACCGACCCGAGACCTTGGCGATGTTGTCGCTATCCATCGGTTCGGCGAGCTCGATCACTGAACCCGCAGTCCGACCACGAGAAGACCGACCGTCATGGGCAAATCCGAATTCCTACTCGCGGGCGTACTTCTACCCGCGGACGCACCACCTCTGCACCTTCTGTCTCCAGACGCACCGTCAGTCGCAGCCGTACTACATGTACGCGGGATGTGCACTGCGATATGAGGAAGTGCAGTAAGAAGGCTCTGGGATGCACAGGGATTCAGGACCAGCGGCGAGTAATTCGTCGGGTGTTGCGCCCATTCCAGCACCCACGGTGCCAATGCCTGCGGTCGTCTTCGCCGCCGTCGACCGCCCAGGCAACGATATGGGCCACCCCGGGCGGGATTTCGTGATCGCAGCCCGGGCATCGATAGGTTTTGACAGCCCGGCTCCCCGGAATGGTCCGAACGACATACACGTCGTCGCCGTCCGGCCCAGCCTCTCGCCGACCAAAGACATCGCCGATCGCCGGGCCGCCCTCCCACGAGCGACCCCCCTGGCGTTCCGTACGCGGCTTCCGTCGGGGCATGCCACAAGCCTAGGTCGTCCCCCGACACCCTTACGAGCGCAGTCCATCCCTCCCACGCACAACTTCACACACCACACACGTCATTACCCGACATATCCATGCGTGCCACGCCAACCCATACGCGGTGAAGAGTCGTGCGCAGCAGGCAACCCAGTATGGAGTCAGCGGGGCACCCCCGAGCGGTCCCACTTGGCATTCCGTCCGCCACTTCCGTCTGGGCGTGCCACAAGCCCAGTCGTAGCCCAACGCCCACCACGGGTGCAGTCCGTCACCCCCACGCACGCCACGCACATTATTGCTCAACAAATCCACGCGCGGTGCGCAAAACGTGCGCGCCGCGCCAACCCATACGCACGTTATCGCTCCATGAGCCAGCATGCTTTGTGCCAGAACCTGTTTGGTAGCGAAGTCGACCTCGTCCGGCACCCCGGCCTGCCAGCAGCGGTCTCGATCGGTGGTCCACGACTTAGGCGGATACAGTTCCCGGTCGATCAGCGTGCGAACCTTGCCGGTGGTGTAGGCGCAGAACACACCCAGCTGGCAATTCTCGATCCGGCCCGCTGTCCCCGTTGCACCCCAGCAGATTTCACCCATCTTCTTCAGAAATCCGGTCTCGTCTACGACCAGCACACCGTCCGCGTCGCCCGAACGCTCGACGGCATACGCGCGCTCGTGATCGGTCTCGTCTGATGCGAAGTTCCTTGGTCTCCGGCGCTCGAGACCCGCTTACCGTGTTATGTGTGGCCGATGAGCTCGTGCGCTGTGGGCGAGTTCGGGTGCCGTCGGCAGGTAGGGGGAAAGCTAGAAGAGGCGGAATTCGTTGGTCTCGGTGCCGCGTAGGGCGTCGTAATCGAGGGTTAGGCAGCGGATGCCGCGGTCCTCGGCGAGGGTGCGGGCTTGGGGTTTGATCTGTTGGGCGGCGAAGACACCGCCGACTGGGGCGAGGAGTGGGTCGCGGTTCAAGAGTTCCAGGTAGCGGGTGAGCTGTTCTACGCCGTCGATCTCGCCGCGGCGCTTGATCTCGACGGCCACAGTGGCACCATCGGCATCGCGGCAAAGCAGATCCACCGGGCCGATGGCGGTCATGTACTCGCGGCGGATCAGTGTGTAGCCGGGGCCAAGGGTCTGCACGTGTTCGGCGAGAAGCTCCTGAAGATGTGCCTCCACACCGTCTTTCACCAGACCGGGGTCCACGCCCAGCTCATGCGAGGAGTCGTGCTCGATGTCCTCGATGGTGATGCGCAGTTCCTCACCCGCCTTATTGGTAACCACCCAGAAGGCCTTCGCGCCCTCAGGCACTGCATCACCGTCGCGCTCCGCCAACCAGCACGGCGGACTCATCCAGTTCAGCGGCTTGTACGAGCCGCCATCGGAGTGCACGAGGACCGAACCGTCCGCTTTGATGAGCAGTAGTCGGCGGGCCATCGCAAGATGGGCGGTGAGTCGCCCCACGTAGTCGACCTGACAGCGAGCAATCACTAGGCGCACCCAAGCACTGTAGGTGAGCGCCCGGTCCTGCCCGGCGGCACCCCTGTCGCGTCGGCTGTCAGCCCATGAGCACAATTGCCGCGAGGAAGGCGCTCACGGCGAGCAGACCGGATTCGACCCGAGTGAGGTGGCGGGTAGACGCCGCTTTCGCGCGCAGCATGCCGAAGCCAACCGCGGTGCCGATGCCGAAGGCGAGCAGGTGACCGACATTGGTGAAGGTCTGTTCGATCAACACGCCCTCGGCCGCGATGATGAACCATACAGTGGACCAAGCGATTCGCCAGCGATGCGGAATGGCGACCACGATCGCCCCGACCAGCGCCATGGCGCCGTAGCTGACGCCGACGTCCTGCGCCCAGCGGATGCTCGCGGGCAACCAGTCGGCCTCGATCGCGATCCACAGGCCGGCCGCGACAAGGAGCGTGGCACCGATATGTCCGGCCAGGAATACGCGCACCATATGCACAGCACCGAAGCGCAGCTCGGCAAGTGCCAGCAGGCAACCGAGCAACGGAATCAGTACCCAGGCGGTACTGACATCGCCGATCACCAGTGCGCTCGAGAACACGGTGCCCACCCGGCCATTCAACAGATTGTGCAGATTCGTGCTCGCATGCAGCACCACCCGCGCCTGCGCCGACTCATTCAGCGCCGAGAAGACCACGGTTACAGCGACAAGAGCCGCCAGATATCCGAACGTCGCCGGGAGCCTCAGCTGCCACCAGCGTGAGCGAAGTGGTCTGCTGGGATCGACCGGCGCGCGGTCGGCGGTTGTCGTCGCTGCGACCATCAACACCTCCATGCGCATCGACCGGTCCTCTCGAGCTGGCCGACGCTGACTACTACTTTCTGTCATTCTCCATCATGAACGCCGGAGCGCCACATAGTGTCACTGTTCCCTGTGAGGTTGCTCCGAAACCATGTGCACCCCCAACGGGTAGCCGATCTCTCGGTTTCACTTCGGCGGTACAAAGCAGCAAATAGCGCGCTCTGATTCATCGGCGAAGTTGCAGTAGAAGACTTCGACACAGTTTATCTGAGCGACATAGCCATCGGGCGCCGCGGTGACGCACACCACCACATCCACTGCCCGCGGTGGCTTCCGATCGAATCGCGCATCATCCCCGATCCGGATCATATTCATAGCCAGCGATCTTCAACTAGTTGCCCGCAACCAGACTGGGCGCAGCGCACGAGTGCGAGACGGTGTAATCACCGTCGTGCGAGCCCTGAGTAATCAGGAGAACGTGATTGCTGGCGTGATCAACCTCGATATCACGATCAGTGATGATCACCGAGACAACGATCCTCTCGGTCGCCGTCGGTTGCACACAGTCCACAACATGGACGAGCTGGAATGCAGAAAGGCCCCCAACTGTTGTTGGGGGCCTTCCGCATAGATATAGGTGTGTAAACGACGATAGGGGACCCAAATTGTGGGTCCCCTATCGTGAAGGATGTTCCGGCGGTGTCCTACTCTCCCACACCCTGTCGAGTGCAGTACCATCGGCGCTGGTGGCCTTAGCTTCCGGGTTCGGAATGGGACCGGGCGTTTCCCCACCGCTATAGCCGCCGTAACTCTATGAAACTATCCACACCCCACGATCCCCCTCAAAAAAGGAGGGAGGGGTTGTGTGTGTTGTTTCAGATACCGCACAGTGGACGCGTAGCTTCTTTGTTGGTAAGTCCTCGGCCTATTAGTACCAGTCACCTAC
>NZ_JBFANN010000010.1:0-182293 GCF_040674855.1 Nocardia sp. NPDC049707
CCCCCAGCCTCGCTGCGCAAGTCACCAAGAACGGACCACGGACTCGTCGCGAAAGCCTCATCAAATATCTCCAGCACTGTTCCATCATCGCGGTGGGCTCAAACCACATTGATAGGGCCTGACGGATCCGCGCCGGGACGCGGGGCGGCCATTGCATGGAACAAGCGGAGGTAGCGCAGTGCGCCTGGAAACGACGCACCACTGGAATACTCCGGCCACGACTCCTCGAGCTGCCGCGTCAGATGCGTATCAGGGCCCCGCTCGCCACGCCGATCAGAAGAGGGCCTTATGCGGAACGTTCGCCGGGTCGGCTCCGCGGTCGAGACGGCCCAGTCGACGCCCACACGCCGATCGCATGACAGTGCAAGACCAACCGAACTCGGAGTCGTCGTCCCGAAGGATCCACCTGACCTCACGCCGGCCGCTGCTCGTGCCCTGCTGCGCCTCATCCAAAATGTCGCGTCCAAGTCCGCGATACCCCGGACACCCGAGCATTGACCGGCGACAAACACAGCCCGACAATGCATTCCACGCGCCCATACGGCTTCACGGCGCACCGATCAAGACCAACTTCGCCGAACTGATCGTCCAGCTCGGCGACGACCGTCTCCGCCACATGCTGGTGCCCGCGATTCACCGCAACCGCACCGAGATCCGCGACATGCCCGACAATCTCGCCGACCTCGACCCGGCCGTCTGGTCACAGCTGCACGAGGTGATGCGGCCAGACAAACCGGGCGAGTCGCAGCAGGCCACCAGCGTCGATAAGGTCAACAGCGGTCCCGGCATCTCCACTGAGGGCTGGGCTGAGTAGAACTGTTCGGGCGTAACCCATTCGGCGACGAGGTCACCACCGACGAACGCCACCGGCTCGTCGCCATAGTGGGCCACCCAAGTATGGGCCGCGAGACGGCGAGGGCTGGTCACCGCATCAGGGAACCCGAACACCATCGCGGCCACCATTCCCCGTGACGCATGCGCCGGCACCTCCGGGTGATCACACCAACCGAGCACGGTGTTGTGCGTCGATGAATCACAGGCATCCCAGTCGCGAAGCTGCACCCGAGGCGAAATCCCCATACAGCAACAGTATTCCCGGCCAGTGACATCCCGCGGCTGGCGCGCATCTGGTGATCCTGCCGCTGCCCCATCCGCTAATGGCATCCGGCACCGCCAGCAACCATCGATGCTCTCCTCTGATCTGTCAACGATGTCCCGAGGACGAAACGTCAACTATCTCCTGGGACTTCACAGACAACCGGGCTAACTGCAAGGGTCGACGCGCAAGCGATGGCAAAACTGCACCGGCGCCGCCTGAATCGGGCAGAACTGATATCACCCAAGGGATCTCGGCGAGATAATGCCATGCTCCCGACGGCTACGAGAAAGCTTGAACCTCCCACACGGTCGAGCTGGTTCGATACGCTAACTGACGGAACGACTTTCGGCCTGCGCCGCGACGTCATGCGGATCCGTCCTGGCTATATTGCTGGAGCGGGGTACGGCTGCGAGTGTTGTTACGCGGGAAGGACATCGACTGATGACAGTGCGGCGAGCAGCGGCAGGGGTCGTGGTGTCGGCAGGGATCGGTGCGTTGATGTGTGGAATACAGGCGACGCCGGCACAGGCGGATCCGCTACCGCAATGGGCGCCGTTCGGCACCACGCTCTACACCTTCGGGGATGCGAATTTCTGTGCTGGGACGATCGGCGTGGCGGTGGAGGCCGCACCGCATCTGCCTGGCCACGTGCTGGCCCACGTGACACCACTGGGTTATCAGCGCGGGCCGTGCGGCAATCATGTGATGCTGGGATGGGTGGGCTCAGCGGGTGCGCGGGCGCAAGATGTGTATGTGCATACCGATGCGGCGCCGGGCGACACCGTGACCGTGGACCTGTGGGTGGGGATGGGTCCGGCCAAGATCATGGCCGACACTTGGCCAATCCAGGGCCCGTTCGCGGAGTGGTATCTGCTGGTGCCCTAGCCGCGACGTCGAAGTTGGCCAGTGACGCCGGGGTGGGCAGGCTGGCGAACCGCAACCGGCCCGCCAGGCGGCGGGCTTCGGTGTCGTCGACCTCGATCCGAAGGAGTTTCTCCAGTGTCGCTGTCGCCGAAAGGTTTTGCGCAGTGGAGGCTTCGAGTACCGATGGCAGTGCTGCCGTTGCCACAGAGCCGACGACGGCGTCGCGCCAGTCGATAGCGGTGGAACCAAACGGCGGTGTCAGCCATTTTGCCGACACAACCTGAAACAGTGCCGACGCCGCCTCTGCGGGCAAGGGCAGGTAGCCCAGTTCGTCGAGCTATGCCGACGTCGGCATAGGTGGACGAGGTCGGATACCATCCCCTTCGACCAGGACGCAGCCAACCTGTTCTTCCAACTCGTGGCCTCCCGCTATGAAGCAGGCTCGATCATGGTCACCTCGAACCTGCCCTTCGGGCGATGGGCGAAACCTTCTCCGACGACGTTGTCGCCGCCGCCATGATCGACCGCCTGGTCCACTACGCCGAAGTCCTCACCCTCACCGGCGACTCCTACCGCACCAGACAACGCCGCGTACTCCTCGCCAAGGACAACCGAGTATCCAACAACTCACTACCGCACGGCTATTCAGAATTCGCTCAGCACTGACCGCTCAACATTCGGGATCTGTCCCATTTTTCGTGAACAGTTCTGGAGCGAGCAACTGGGTGCGCTTGTGTGTCTGCTCGGTCGCCGCAGTATGCCCATCGCCATCAGGAAATGGTTCGACAGTCCCGATACGGTAGGTGCGTGATGAGGAGAAGTCCGCAAGAGAAGAAGCAGCTGAGCTACGCCAATGACCGCCGCAACACCTACGGCGAGAACGATAAGGCGTCGCGGAAGAACCTGCCACGTAAGCGGGCACGCGTACACCGCGCCAATCGGCATCGGGCCCACCAGGATCTGCTTGCAGCAACCGGGCTGGTCGACACCGAAACGTCAGACGTTGCCGAGCTGCGGCTGAGGGGTCGCAGGCCCAAAGAGTTCCGAAAGCAGCCGGACCTCTCGTTGGGCGAGTATCTGCGCCGGAAGTCAAGAGCCCGATAGCAAACCTGATCGCGGAATAACTATTGTGCCGGTAGCTATTCCTTCACGGATTACTCAGTCGCTCAACAGAATTCGTTTCCGGAGAAGGTCCAGTTTCGCGCGGCCGAACATCTGCCGTTTTGATCATCTTGATGCGGCTGACGTTTCCTTCCACTGGTCCGCTGTTCCAGGGCAGCGTGAAGCCGGCGGTGACCGCATCGAGGTCGCGGCGCAGGCCACGGACGAATGAGTGCAGGGCCGGGAGGTCCTCGGCGTCAACGGCTTTCATCCACTGCTCCAGTTCACGCCCACGTAGCTGGCGCATGAGCGTCGCGAAGGCGCGGAGGGAAAATCGAGCGATAAGCGGCATTTCCGGACGTTGGACTTCCATCGAGTCCCGCAACAGCCCGGCGCGTGGAACCGGTGTCCGCCGGAGTTGCCGTCGCTACTGGACGACGGTCCAACGAACGCCGAACTAGGTGTTCGGTCGTCGATCGCTTGGTGCGGCCTGATCGTGTTGTAGATGATCCGGAAGCGGTGGACCTCCATATCCAGAGCATCACCATCGGCGAGCACGCCGCGGAAAAGGTGCTCATATTTCAAGGTGCCGAAGAACTGTCTCGAGTCAAGATCTTGGCAGGATCTCGCTGGTCATGGGGTTGATGCTGCAGGTGTCAAGATCACCTGAGAGTGCTCGGTAATGCCGATTACAGTGTGGTTTTGGGTGTGCGAGGGTCGGTGCCCCATGCCAGGATTGCTCACATGTCACTGAAGTTCTTCAATGAGTTGTCCGGGACGTTGGCGATCGAGCTGACGGAGCCAACTAAGGATATCGCGGCGAACCTCGCGAATCAGCGGGCGACTGCGACGGCGAAGATCAGCGAGCTCTCGTTTGCACCTGAGGTTTTCGAGGGCGGGAAGTTTCGTGAATTGACTGGGGAAGAGCTCGACCGAGTGGTTCTGGAGCTTTCCGTACTGAACTTGCGGGGGTTCGGAGATGCTGTCGCTCATCCAGCACCGAACGGCAAGTGGTTCACGGTGCGTGACCTCGTGGCCGCCGTTTCCGAAACCGAACGTCGCACTCGCCATCAGACGGGGTGGTACGGCGGCATCGACGTGCATCATGTGTATTTCGAGGGCATCCACCCGGGCGATGACGGAGTTTGGGCGATCCACTGGGGATCGTGAGCTCTACAGAACGTCCGGTCATGCCGCATGGAGCGCGGTTCGACGCGGGTCGTGTGGCACTCCCGGAAGATCAACGAGCCGAGATCATCTCGGCCCGCCGAACGCACGATGTTGCCGCTTATCGAGCGTTTCTCCGCTGGTCGCAGCCGATGAAGGCCGCGCTGGGCACTCGGCCGTCGAGCGCCTGGTGCGGTCTGATCGTGTTGTAGATGATCCGGAAAATTCGGTCCGGGTGCTGGTGAGGGTGGTGTTCGGGTAGAACGGTTGTGTGGATTCGGGGACAGCTGGCCGGTATCGGCGTTTCGGGGAGTTCGAGGCTCGGGGCAGTTCGTCGTGTTATGAGCTGTGGGCGTTGGGGATCGCGTCGGATCGGGGGCTGCTGTCGTTGATCGATCAGCTGCCGCAGGAGAAGAGGCAGCCGAATCTCGTTCTCGCGGCGTCTCGCTATCTGGGGGTCGCCGAGACATCGTTTCCCGAGTTCAGGGACTGGATGCTGCTGCATTGGGATGCTGTTGCCGAGGTGGTGCTAGCGCGAAGCACGCAAACCAACGAGGTCGGCAGGGCCGCGGTGCTTGTTCCGGTGTTCGCGCAACTTCCTGGTCCTTTGGCACTGATCGAAGTGGGTGCGTCGGCGGGTCTGTGTCTTTATCCGGACTTGTTCAGCTATCAGTACGACGATCGAAACGAGCTGCATCCTGACTGCGGCGAGTCTGGTGTGGTGCTGCGGTGTGCAACCTCGGGAGCAGCGCCGATTCCGGATCGGTTGCCCCAGGTGGTGTCGCGGGCGGGGGTCGATCTGAACCCGTTGGATGTCAACGACGCTGACGAAATGCGGTGGCTCGAGTGCCTGGTGTGGCCTGGACAGCCGGATCGGCTGCGGCGGTTGCGCGAAGCGGTGGCGATTGCCCGGTCTCGGCCAGCGGATGTTGTATCCGGTGATCTGAACGAGAAGGTGGCCGAACTGGTTCATGCCGCGCCGAAGGGGGCGACGGTGGTGGTCTTTCATAGCGCTGTTCTGGCCTATTCGAGTGTCGATGAGCGCATTCGGTTCGAGCACACAGTTCGGGGCTTGCCTTGCCATTGGCTGTCCAACGAGGGCAGCCTCGTCGTCGAATCTGTGGCTGACCGGCTCCCGGTGCCGCCGCAGGACACCCCCGGGCGGTTCGTCGTCGCGTTGGACGGGATTCCGCTGGGATATGCCGCGGCCCATGGTCAAACGCTCGATTGGTTCACCACGGGCCCGGTTCGATGACTATGCGGCGGCATCGCATTGCGGCCTGTAAGGCGTCTTGTTCTCGAACATGGCGTAGAGGACGTCGCAGCGGCGACGGGCCAGGCAGATGAGGGCGGCGTTGTGCTTCTTTCCTTCGTCGCGTTTGCGCGTGTAGTAGGCGCGGCTGGCCGGGTCGTGTAGCGCGGCGAACGCGGACAGGAACAGGGCTCGTTTGAGTTTGTGGTTGCCTGATCGAGCGGGGTGCTCGCCGCGGATGGAGCTGCCGGATCGGGTGGGTGATCGGGGCGATGCCGGCGTAGGAGGCGAGAGGGCGGCCGAGGCGAAGGCCGAGCCGTCGCCGACCTCGAGCAGGATACGGACTCCGGTCCTGACTCCGACGCCGGGCATCGAAGTCAGGACCTTGGCAAGAGGGTGATCATCGAGCATCCTCTCGATATTTTCAGCGATGCTCTTGCGTTGTAGCAGAACTGCTTTCAGAGAATCGGCGAGCTTCGGCAGCACGATCTCCGCAGCGTTCGAACCGGGAACGGCGACTGTTTGCGCGGGCAGCGCGGCCAGGATTTCCTCCACCAGTCGCGCGCCCATTCGCGGGGCATGTTTGGTCGCGATCGTGGTGAGCTGCCTCTGCCCGCAGCTCTGATTCCTCCGGGACCACCGCAGCGCGAGAGGATCTCCAGTACTGCCGGATGGGCGATGCGTGGGCCGAGGACCCGTTCGAGGGCAGGATGAATGCTGGTCAGCAGACCGGCATGGATCCAGCCTGCCGTGAGTGGATCCGAAGTTCGACTCGAGTGCGCCCGCGATGCCGCATCCGCTGTACATGCTCACCCGACCCGGCGATAGAGGATTGCGCGCAGCGCGTCGAGGCCCTGGCCGGACATCATCGAGAGGTGATCTCCCTCGACCACCTCCATCCGCACGCTGCTGCGGGTGTGGCGGCACCAGAGCTCAAATTCCACCAGCCCCGCGACATGCGTGGCCTTTGACACGACCAGATCGATGGCCGCCACCTCGCCGACCGGGTGCCATTGCGCCAGCGCCCGATGGTTGGTTAGCAACATCGTGACCTGCCGCTCGAGCAGCGCCAATTCCTCCGCCCCGAGGTCCATGCTCGCCAGACACCGCACCAGCGCGGATACCCGTTCGGCCGCAACCAGATGCGCCGTCGCAGTGATTGCCGACTCGGCCACCGACACGGTGGCCCAGGGCATCAATCGGGCCAGTTGACTGGCCAGCGCCGCCGCAGCGGTGGACTGGTCTTCGATCATCGGCGGATCGATCATCGTCAACTCGATGCGCTCACCGGTGTCCTCGAGCTGTCGTGTCATCTCGAACGCTACTGCCGCGCCGAAGGACCATCCAGTGATCGTGTACGGCCCTACTGGTTGGATTCGCCGGATCCGCGCGCAATACTCCTCGGCCAGGACAGCCACCGTGGTGTCGGGGCCGGGATCGGACTGGGGAAGCCCGACCCACCGCCATGGGGAGTCAGGTTGGCAGGCCAAAGCATGGGCCCAGCTGATGGTGCCGCCGACCGGAGGCACCAGGAAGTGATTCGGCCGATCCTGGTCACCACCGAGGTGGACCGTCCTCGCGGCCTGCTCGATCGCCGCGATCATCGCGTCCAATACAACTGCGGCCGAGGGGGAATCGACTCGGGCGGGGTCGTGGGCACACCGCACGTGCATGACGTCACCAGTGTCGACCACGGTGATACCGAACGGTGTCGGCAAGACATTGGTAGGCCCGATCCCGCTGCCGGTCTCGACGGGCACGGGCGCGAGCACGTCGGTGGCCAACGGTGAGGATTGTTGCCCCAGGTAGTTGAAGGTGATCGAGGGCGCCTGGATCTTGGCTACCAACACGCCGAGCGGCGAGGTTGGCTCGAGATAGCGGGCGATACCGTAATTGATGCCGTTGGCCGGGATTTCGCCCAGACGTCGCTCGACGTCGGCGGCGGCGGTCAGCAGGTCTGGCTGGTCTCCGACGGGCAGAAGCGCCGGGTACAGCGCGGTCAGCCAGCCGATGATCTGGTCCGCCTCGGGCAGGTGGTCGCGCCCGTGCCCTTCGAGCAAAACGTAGAGCGGTTGGCCGAAGGCGAGCATCATCCCGCGGGCGAACGCGGCCAGCAGCACCGGCCGCTCACCGGGTTTGCGGAGCAGCGGCAACTCGCGGACCAGGAAACGTCGCGCCAGCGGCGACAAGGTGCGTTCGGTGTGGTGCAGAGCCGCGAATGGCGCGCGCTCGGTGGTGGTGGCGATGCCGCCGGTGCTGGCATTGAGCAGCGCTTCCCAATGGACGAATTCGGCGGCGTTGGGCTGCAACGGGATTCGGCTCGGCATCCCGGCTGCGGGAGCCGCGTTGTGGGTGTCGAGCTGTTCACCGGCCGACAGCTTGCGATGGCCGGTCTCGATATCGCGGGTCAGGACATCCCACGAGACGGTGTCGATGATGAGGTGGTGCATCACGAGGCACAGCCATCGTCGTCCCGATCCCGGATCGGTGCACAGTGCGATATGCCAGAGTCGCTGTTCACGGATCGATAGTTGCGAGCACACCGAGTCCAGGTGGGCACGCATCGATGTTTCCGGGGCGCTCTCGAGCAGGGTGATGAGCGATACGGCCGGTTCACGAGCGTTGTCGAGCAGGTGGGCTTGCCAGTGGCCACCGGTCTGGGAGAACACGGTGCGGAATGCGTCGTGTCGTGCCACGCTCCATGCGATCGCCGCCATGAGGTCGTGCTCGTGTGCGTGTGGGCTGACCTGGAAGATTCGGATCTGATGGAAGTGATCCGGGTCGTGGAATTGTCGTGCGAAGAACCAGCATTGGATCGCCGAGAGAGCGAGCCGGGTGCCGCCGGGGCGACGCTGCCGGGTCATCGAGGTGGGTTCGTGGAACTGTTGGGTCATCGCACGGATGGTGCGGGCCCGCAGGATCGTCGGCACTGACAGTTCCAGTCCCTGGGAGCGCGCCAGGGACACCGTCCTGATCGCCAGCAGCGAGTCGCCGCCCACGGCGAAGAAGTCGTCGTCGACGGTGATGTCACGCCGTCCCAGGACACCGCGCCACAGCTCGAGCAGGACATTCTGTGCGGGGCTGGTCTGTTCCGTTGACCCGGTCACGGCGAGTGGGCCAGCCGGAGCTGGCATGTGGAGGCGATCGAGCTTGCCGGTGGGCGTGCGCGGCAGATCCTCGACGATCGCGTACGCCGAGGGAACCATGTAGGAGGGCAATCGGTCGCCGAGCCACCGCCGTAGCGCGGCGCTGAGGGTGTGATCGTGGCCCGGTGCGGCTACGAATGCCGCCAACTGTGGGGTGCCTGCCACATCCTCGACCGCGACGAACGCTGATCGGACGGCGGGATGTGTTGCCAGACAACGCGATACCTCGCCGGTCTCGATGCGGAAGCCGCGCACCTTGACTTGGTCGTCGAGCCTGCCGAGGATCTCGAACTCGCCGTCGGCGCGCAGGCGTGCCGCGTCGCCGCTTCGATATATCCGGGTACCGGCAAGCGGCCCAGTCGCGATCGGCCCGAATCGTTGACTTGTCAGGTCGGGACGCCCGAGATAGCCGAGGGAAATGCCTGCGCCGGCGATGACCAGTTCGCCGCGTGCGCCCGTGGGTGCGAGTTGGCCGCGGGTGTTCAGGACGTACATCGAACTGTTGGCGATGGGGCGGCCCACGCTGATGCGAGCGGGATCATCGGGGTGTTCGCGGGGATGTACGCGTGCGACCGAGCACCACACCGTCGCTTCGGTGGGGCCGTATTCGTTGTGCAGCGCCACCTGCGGCAGTAGCTGGGCGTGGCGGCGCACGAGTTCGCTGGTACATGGTTCGCCACCGATCGCGACCACGCGCAGCGATGATTGCCAGGGTCGGTCGATTGTCTCGAGCAGCAGCGGATAGAACGAGGCGACGAAGTTCAGGTGCGTGATCGAGTGCGTGTCGATCAGCGCTCGCACCGCATCCGGGTCCTGCTCGGCGGTCGTGTCGACCGGTAAGACGACGGTCCCGCCGAGCGACAGCGTCCATGCGATCATCGATCCCGCGACGTCGAAGATCACCGGCAGCGTGACCAGGGTTCGTGGTGGTGTTGACCCGAATTCGACTGTGCGGGCGTGCATTGCGGCGACCGCGTTGGCATGGGTGGTGACGACGGCCTTCGGCGTGCCGGTCGACCCCGAGGTGTAGGTGAGATAGGCGGGGGCGCCGGGTCGGATCGGAGGCCGAGCCGCAGCCTGGGAATACAACGCTGCCTTGTCCACGTACAAGACCGGCACCTCGCAGTCGCAGAACAGGTCGGCCTGATCCGCCGAGCACAACACCGCCGCAGATTCGCTGTCGCGCAGCAGGTTCGCCAACCACGCCGGAGGCTGCGACGCATCCAGGGTGAGGTAGGCGGCCCCGCGCCGCAGCACAGCAACCCAGGAGGCAATGAGTTCCGCGGATTTGCCGCATGCCACCGCGACACTCGCTCCGGCGCCGACCCCCGCCTGGGCGAGTAGGCCCTCGATGCGCGCCACGATCTCGTCGAGGGCACGGTAGGTGGTGGTGTCCGATCCGTGGATCACCGCGACCGCGTCTGGGGCGCGCTTGATGCTGTGGTCGATGCCTTCGACGATCGTGGCGAACGCAGGCACCGAACGGGGGCCGGTCCCGGCGGTGATGATGCGTTCGGTCAGCTGTGGTCCGAGCAAGTCGAACTCGGTGAGCGCGGTGTCCCAATGATCGACGAGCGCGCCCAGGATGTGCGCGAACTGCTCGGCGTGGTCCAGCACGGTTGCGTGGTCGAACAGGTCGCTGTTGTACTCCCAGAGGATGTTTATCCTGTTGCCGGACAACACATCCGATGATGGTTCGGGCACGCAGACGACGTTGATGTCGTTCTTCGCCGAACCGTTGTGGTCGATCCACAGCTCACAGCGCAGGTTCTCGAGTTCTAGGCGCGGCCGAGGGCTGTCGTGGAAGGCGAACATCAGCTGGAACAGCGCGTTGCGGGCAGGGTCGCGTGGCAGGTCCAGTTGCTCGATCAGGTCCACGAGCGGGTACTCCTGGTTGTCCTGCGCGCCGAGCAGCACTCCCATGACGCCGTGCACGATATCGCCGGGGGTGGCGGACTCCTCGACACTCAACCGAAGCGGCAGGGCATTGACGAACATGCCGAGCAGGTCGGCGGTTCCGACCTGCCTGCGATTGGACAGCGCCGACCCGATCACCATGTCCGACTCGCCGGTGTGACGCCACACCAGCAGCGCGAACGCGCTCAGGAATACCGCGAATCGTGTCACGCCATGCTGTGCGCACACCGCGTCCACTGTGGCGATGACCTCTGGTGCGATGCTGGCCCGGACACAGCCGCCATTGAAGGTCTGCAGCGGCGGGCGGGGCCGGTCCGGTTCGAAGGTAACACCGGTGCTCGGGCATCCGGCCAGCGCGGTGGTCCAGTACTGCCGCTGTCGGCGGTAGTGATCACTGTCGCGCCAACGGTCGCACCAGCGGGCGTAGTCGCGGTACTGCACACTCAGCGCCGGTCGCGGATTCGATTGCGAACGCAGCTCGGCGTCGTAGGCGTCGCGGATCTCGGCCAGGAACAGCGTCGCCGACCAGCCGTCGTGCACGAAGTGGTGCTCGACCTGGAACAGTTGCCAGCTCGTCTCCGATAGCCGGTACAGCTGCCACCTCACCAGAGGCAAAGTCCCGATATCGAACCCGGTGCTCAGCACAGCGCGCTTGTGCCGCTCCACCGCGATCGGCTGTGCCTGCGGGTCCATGTCGGAAAGGTCTATCTGATTGATCCGGACCGACCACGGGGCGTGGATCTGCTGGAACGGTCCCTGTGGTCCGTCATGGAAGCTCGTGCGCAGTATCTCGTGGCGCTCGACGATGTGGGACAGGGCGCGTTGCAACGCGTCCACGTGCAGCTCGCCGGTCAGCGTGAGGGTCCACTGCGTGGTGTAGGCCCGCGCCGACGGTGACAGGTGGTGCAGGATCCAGATCTGACGTTGTTGGGCGCTCAATGGCGCCTGGTCGCTGTCGCGCCCTGCCACAACCAAGGCGGGCCTGTTGGTCGGCGCGGACGAGCGTACGTGTTCGGCAAGTTCGCGAACATCGTAGGCGTCGAACAGTACGCTCATCGGGATTTCGATATCGAAGCGGCGGCTGATCGCCGCCGAAAGCTGGACGTAGGACAGTGAGCCGAGTCCAACCTCACGCAGCGCGGCGCAGACCGTGATCGCGTCGGTGCCGGTGATCTCGGCCAGCGCATCGAGCAGGATGCTCTGGATTGCGTCTGTCGGCGGCACCGAATCCGTCACCGTCACAGTAGGTCTGGGCAGCTGGTGCTCATCGATCTTGCCGTTGCGCGTGCGCGGTAGCGTCGACAGCACGACCCAGGCTGTAGGGACCATGTAGTGCGGCAGCCGGGCCGCCAGGTGAGCTTGTGCGTTCTGCGAGGTCACAGCATCGGTGCTGTCGCGGACCGGGACCAGATATCCCACCAACATCGCCTCCCGTTCCAGGTCGGTTCGGACGGTGACGTACGCCTGTTCCACCCGGGGGTGGGTCATCAGCGTGGTCTCGACATGACTGGGTTCGACCCGGTTGCCGTGGATCTTGATCTGGCGATCTGTGCGCCCGAGGATTGCGAACTGGCCGTTGCCGGTGATCTCGACGAGGTCGCCGGTCCGGTAAGCCCGCGTCCCGTCGCCCAGCCGGACGAACCGTTGCGCGGTCAGGTCCGAGCGGCCGAGATAGCCGATCGCCACATTGACCCCGATGATGGCGAGCTCGCCCTCTACGCCCGGCACGGTGTCGACCTCCGTGCCGCTGTCATCCAGCAGCGCGTAGCGAGTGTTGAGGATGGGGTCGCCGATCGTCAGCGCGAACCGTTGACCGGTAGTGCCCGAATAGACCAGTGCGTAGCTTGACCATACGCATGCCTCGGTCGGCCCGTACTCGTTGTAGAGCGAGGTGTGGGGCAGGAGGCGTTGGTGGCGGTCGATCAGCACCTCACTCCATCGTTCGCTGCCGATCATCACCGCCGTCAGCATCGTGGGCGGATCCGCCGAAATCCGTTCCAGGAAAGGCGCATACAGCGACGCGGCGTACACCAGGTGGGTGATGTGCTCGTCGCGCACAAGGTCGACCGTTGCCGCGACGTCATGCAATGGAGTTCGGGCGACGACCAGCGTTCCACCGCCCAGAAGCGCGTAGAAGACAACTCCGGAGGCGACATCGAAGGCGGGTGAGTGCAGCAGCGGAATCCGAACGGGCACACCGTAGGCACGAAGACGCGCTTCGGTGGAATTGAGCATCGAATGGTGACCGACAACAACACCTTTCGGCTTCCCAGTCGATCCGGAGGTGAAGATGACGTAGGCCGGATCATCCGGGCACGGCTGAGCAGATGCGCCCGGTCCGGCCCCAGCGGCGGTGAGCTGGGCGACGGTCGTCCACTGTGCCGTCCCGTGCGGGTGCCGCGTCAGTCGGTCGTCGGTAGTGACGACCACTGCCGGGCGCACTTGGTCGAGTATGTCCTGGATGTACTCATCCGGGTCGGCCGGGTCGATCGGAACATAGGCCATGCCCGCGCTCACCGCGCCGATCAGCGTCGCCACGAACTGCACCGACCGATCCAGCAGCACTGCAACGGTTTGTGTGCCCGGACTGTGCCGGGCTGCGGTCAGGCCGAATGCCACTCCCTCGGCCAGTGCCGCGAGCTCGGTGTAGGTCAGCGCATCCTGACCACACTGGACCGCGATCCGGTCGCCGTTGCGCGCCACCGACGCCGCGAAGGCCGCAGCCAAGTGAGGTTCATGCTCCACGGTTATCTCGGTCATGTCAGTGCCCGATCGTTTCGAGCGTGCGCTCAACGCGGCGTGCGATCTGCGTCGGAATCTGGTCGCCGAGGAGGTCGAGGTAGTGGCCCAGGAGCTCGGCGCGGTGCTCGCCGGGCCGGTCCAGGAACAGGATGTCGTGCACCGTCAGCGCCCGCACGGCGAACATCGGCACCGGCGACTGCATCACAGGGAACGTGGGATTGTGCACGCTGCCAACGGAACTGGAGGTGTGGAACTCCCCGAGCATCAAGCCGCGACGCACGAAATCCACGCGGACGGCCGCGTGACCGCCGTCGATGAACTCCGCGGCATCATCGGGGTCGACATCGGGGAATATCGCCAGTAGCACGCCACCGCGCAGCAATGCCTGGGACTGGCCGAACAGCTCGATATACAGGTCAGCCAGATGCGGGATCTTCTCGACCGCCTCGGCCAGCGTCGCTGCTGTCGTTTTGACCGTGACGAGCCGGACCAGGTTTCGCTCGATTGTCGGCGCGAGGCGAGGGCAGACTGCGCCGGGCCGATGCAGCCGTCTATCTGGTTTGAGCACGAACCCTTCGATCCACCTGAGCACCTGCTCGTAGTGCGGGAATCGTTCGAACATCTGCGCAGCGTTCGCGATATCGGTGAACGAACTCGGGTCGAACAGATTTGCATCGATGGCGTTCACCGTTCTCCGCTCCCGAACGGCTGACCGACCACGGCATAGGAGGAAAGCGGCCTGGGCCGACCGGAATGTCCCCGACAATGGTGACCCTGTGCAGGATCCGTGAACCGTACTCGGCGTGGACATCGGCCGCGCCATATGGGCCGTGGACTGGTTGTCCCAGAACGCTACGGTCCCCGGTGCCCAGCGAAGCCTGGTGGTGTATTCGAGCCTGGTGATCTGCTCGAAGAGCAGGTCGAGCACCCTTCTGCTCTCCAGCGCCATCATATCGAGGATGCGGCTCGTGCGCGAGGGGCTGACGAACAGGATCTTCTCGCCGGTTCCGGGTGGATGCGAACGACCGGGTGAACCGACACCATCGCCTTCTTGTTGACCATGTCCATAATCGAGCGGTCCAGCGGATCGTTTTCGGCCGTCTGATAGCCCGCCCAAAAGGTGTGTTCGGCGCGCAGGCCATCGACCAACTGCTTCAACGGATCCGACAGCCCTTCATAGGCCGCAGCTAGGACCCCAGCCTTTGGGAGTACGCCGCCCGCAATCTCCCTGCTGATGCCGTACTTCGTCGCCAGCTGCTGATCCGCGATCCCGCCCTGCGGTCGGCATACGCGCGCCTTCGCTCGATTTCCCCGCCGCATATCAATCTGTCCTACGGCCGAGATCTGCTGGACTCTGATCGCGTATCAGCCGGGCGTCCCCATCGTCAGTCCGGGCGGTGACCAGCTCGATCCGGACCGGGTTGCGGCGGAGCTGGCCGGTGGCGCGTCGATTCACCAAGTTCGAAGCGGGCGCCGGAACCCTCCCTGAGCCCACGGCCGACCACCCGATCCACGCCGTAAGGCGTTGAGGTCCAGCACGATTAAACTAGAACGTGTTCTAATCGAGTTGTGAGGTCTGCATTGAGGCAGGCCGCAAAGGAGGTACTCATGATCCCGACGTCCATTCCCGCAGGATTCGACTTCACCGACCCCGACGTGCTGGCCGAACGCCTGCCGATCGAAGAGTTCGCCGAGCTTCGTCGCACTGCGCCGGTCTGGTGGTGCGAGCAGGAGAAGGGGGTCAGCGGTTTCGACGACGGCGGATACTGGGTCGTCACCAAGATGGATCACATCAAGGAGATGTCCAAGACTCCTGAGGTGTTCTCGTCGGAGGAGAACACCGCCATCATTCGCTTCAACGGAGACATCGCCCGTGAAGAGGTGGAGATGCTGCGGGGGCTCATGCTCAACATGGATCCGCCGCGGCACACCAAGAACCGACGGATCGTGTCCAAGGGCTTCACCCCCCGAGCTGTCAACTCTCTCCGCGATGCGCTCACCGAGCGTGCGGAACGGATCGTTCACGAGGCAAAGAAAGAGGGGCGGGGCGACTTCGTTCAGCAGATCGCCTGCGAACTGCCGCTGCAGGCCATCGCGGAGCTGATCGGTGTTCCCCAGGAGGATCGCAAGAAGATCTTCGACTGGACAAACCAGATGATCTCCTACGACGACCCTGACTTCGAGGGTGACCATAAGATGGCCACCGCCGAAGTCATGGGTTACGCGTGGAATCTGGCCGAGGAGAAGCGCAAATGTCCAATGGACGACATCGTCACCACGTTGGTGAACGCGGATGTCGACGGCGAGGCGCTCGGGTCGGATGAGTTCGCCTGGTTCGTCATTCTGCTCGCGGTTGCGGGTAACGAGACCACCCGCAATGCCATCACCCATGGCATGAAGGCGTTCGTCGATCACCCCGAGCAGTGGGAGCTTTACAAGGAGCACCGCCCGCGCACCGCACCTGACGAGATCGTCCGCTGGGCAACGCCGGTGACAGCCTTCCAGCGAACCGCATTGACCGATACCGAGCTCGGTGGCCAGCTGATCAAGAAGGGCCAGCGCATCGGCATGTTCTACAGCGCGGCCAACTTCGATCCGGAGTCGTTCGACAACCCGTTCACGTTCGACACCTTCCGAAACCCGAACCCCCATGTCGGTTTCGGCGGCACCGGCACGCACTTCTGCGTCGGCGCGAACCTCGCCCGACTGGAAATCGACCTGATGTTCAACGCGATCGCCGACGTCATGCCGAATCTGCGTCAGGTCGAGGAACCGGTGCGGCTGCGCTCGGGCTGGCTCAACGGGATCAAGCGCTGGGAGGTCGCCTACGAGTGAGGGATCGCCCCGGTGAGCGGAGCACTCACGTCCGGGGCGAAGTTCGCAGGCTGCACGGCGAGCCGCGTCGAGCCGATAGGCGAAGCCCGGCTCGGCGCGGTCGCGGAATGCCCGTTCTCAGCGCTCGAACTGGGCGCGCTTGAAGTCGTTGTAGGGTCAGGTTGAAGTTTGAGGACGATCGGCTGATCCCCCGCAGACGCCCCACGCTCGTACGTCGTGGGGGCGCTTCATGTCTCGAGCGTGGCGCTGGTCGCGGTCGATGAGGTGCCGTTCTCGTCTCGGATCTCGTCGGCGTCGCCATCCGCTTCGGTGGTGGCGTTCAGGGATCATGCTGAACCGGCCAGCTGCTGTGCGCGGTCGCGCTGGCATTGGGCGGTCGCGGGCACCACTACGGCTCGGTCATGCGGCGCGGGCCTGCATCGCAGACAGAAACCGTTTGGCTCCCCCGGGAACCAGCTCCATGAGCAGCCGGTGGATCCGGTTCAACAGTTCGGTGCGTGTGCGGCCGAGTTCATCGCGACGATCGACCAGCAGTCCGAGTGCGATGAGTTCCGGATCTGCTTGCACTCGTCACAGATTCGGTGACCGTAGTGCGGCCAGCGCAACCGAATAGGCGTCGACCGGGCCGGTTTTGCGCCGTTGCCGGTGGCGAACACCCGCACCTGCGCCGACAGTTCGGCGGGCACGTCGATGACAATCTCACCGTGGTGGATCAGCCGGTGTGCCAGATGCCGGCCGACGCCGTTGCAGCCCTCGATCGCCCAGATCCGCTCCGGGAATTGTCTTGCCGCGGTGAGCATCTCGCTGTACCCGGTGGTGTCTGTGCTGTATCGGCCGGTCGCCAGCACGGTGGAGGAATGGTCGATGATTTCGATGGTGGCCGAGCGTTTATGCGGGCCTATTCCGATGATGACCGTCACGGGTGTCCTTCCAGAAGTCCGAACGAACTGGGTGTCCGTGCGGGAAGGGCACCGCTACTTCGAGCCAGGGCAGACCCCTTTCCAGCCACGCCCGCACGGTAACCCGGTGGGACGCAAGCCATTAGTGAGCCACACCAAACAAGCCGGGGGCAGCCGATCAGGGAGCCTCCCACCGGGCACCTGGGACTCGATCCCGGCCGGGATCAAGCCCTGACACCAGTCTTAAGTAGCCGAATAGCGCGTTACCCAGAGAAAGTGCAGCAGATCGAAATCCCGCCCGATGTGGGCGCCGTGGCGATCCAACACGAGCGACAATGTCTACTCGGTGAGGCGGGCTGCCCCTGGGAGAGTGACGCTCCCGAACCCCTCTATGACTACGGCGGACTGTCCTGACCGGGCATCCTCGGCGAATTCCTGCCAAGTGGTCGGCACAGCAGAGTCGATGACGGGCTCCTCCAAGTTGACGTCGTACGCGTCTTCGTCCGCCGTCGGGTCCACCTGTTCATCAGCCAATTCGGCCACTCCTTTTCGCTCATCAGCCGTCGACGGAACCGATGATAGAACGCGTTTTCGAACCGTTGCGGTTCGACGCTGCCTGCGCTGGGGCACCTCTACCACGACCTCAAGGACGACGCAGTTGAGATTCTCGCCGAGCGTTGCGGTTCGGCGCTGCACCTGCGTGACGCCGCCCGCCAGCGCGTCGAACAGGTTGAGATTCTCGCCGAGCGTGGGAGTGTCGGAATAGCGGCTCTGGCGCACTTCCGGTGGCGCGTGAGACCTGAGTGACGGCAGTATGCCGCAGTGGTTGAGATGAATGGTGTTGCCGGGCTGTTGTTTTCGGGACTGTCGGCGTCGGAGAAGGTCCACAGTTACCGCCAGCGAACCTTGGCCGACGTGCCCGTCGATGGCAGGCTGGTACACATCCGTGTGCGTGTTCGACGGCTGGTGTGCCCGATACCACTGTGCCACAGGACATTCCGGGAGCAGGTTCCCGGCGTGATGGCCGCGCAGCCGTGCGGGTCCTGACCGCGCTACCGGTGCGGCTGTCGCGGCATTCCGCGATCCGCGTGCTGATGCGAATCCCACTGCAGGCCCGGGCGAGCCCGTGCCACAAATGCCATGAGCCGTCACGGACAACGACCTCGACACCGGCGTGTTCACGCAGCCATGCCTCGAGCGTTTCGGACCGGCGATCGGCAACACATCAATCCGGTCATGAGTAACCGCGTCGATGAGCACTGTGCCATAACGATTTCCGCGGCGAAACGCGAAATCGTCCACGCTCACCACCCGTGGAACCGGCCGCTTCGGCGCTGCCTGCGCCGAAGATAGCCCATACCGTGACTACACAGCCGAGACACTGACCGCTATGACCCGCACACTCACCGCCCGCTTCGTCGAAGCCGGGATGTTGGTGTTCGATCGGTCGACCCGGTTGCGAACGTCTTTCTCCAGTGCGGCAACGCTTTTGTGGGCTCCGGCGCAGGAGTTGCTGGGTGAGCAAGGCGCGAACCAGCGTTCGACCTGGTTGAGCCACGACGAGCCGGTCGGGGTGAAATGTATGTGGAAACGCGGATGCACGGCGAGCTATTGCTGGACCAGCGGTGTCTTGTGGGTGGCGTAGTTGTCGCAGATCACGTGCACGTCGAGTTCGGCGGCCACGGCATTGTCGATGCTGGTGAGGAACTTACGGAACTCGATCGCGCGATACCGGCGGTGTAGTTCGCCGATCACGGTGTCGTCGGCGACGTTGAACGCCGCGAACAAGCTGGTCGTGCCGTGCCGACCGCCGCCCTCATCGCCGACTTCGTGCTGGGGCGCCGTCGACCTGGCGATCACCTCACCCCCGTACGGCGACTCCACCCATGGTCACGAAGGAGCGTCGGCCGGTTGACCGACGTCATCTGGTTGCGGTGATCGCCGCGGCGAGTTCGACGCGGCTGGTAATGCCGAGGCGGGGGTAGATGCGGTAGAGGTGAGAGCCGACCGTTCGGTGGGACAGGTACAGTTTCTCGGCGATCTGACGATTGGTGAGACCGTCGGCCGCGAGGGTCGCGATCTGTAGTTCCTGAGAGGTGAGCTGGTCACGGGCGTTGGGGGTGCGGCGGCCACTGGTTTCGCCTGCCGCGCGAAGTTCGTTGCGGGTGACCTCGGCCCACGGGTCCGCGCCGAGGGCGTCGAAGGTATCGCGAGCCGCACGCAGTGGCTCACGTGCCTCCGACATACGGCGCAGGCGGCGCAACCGGCGGCCGTGATGCATTTGCAGCCGGGCGCGATACAGGGGCCAGGAGCCGACATGGCCGTTGAGTGCGGCGGCGTAGGCGGCATCCGCGTCGGCGTCGTCGGCGAGCACCGCTCGGCTGTACTCATCGACGACGCAGAGCATCGGGGCGGGTAGCCGCATCGCCAAGCTCGGCAGCTCGGCCAGCAATCGCCTTGCGGCATCGACCTTTTCCGCTGCGACGGCGGCGTCGGCGAGTTCGGGAGCGATCCACCAGCGCCGCATGGGGTGACTGACGGGGTCCGCCGGATCATAAACACGCTGCAAGGCGGTGAATGCGTCGTCGCCGCGGCCCGCGAGCAAGTGGATCATGCCGCGGGTCTGTTGGGCGGCGACTTGGATACACCGCATGCCGGTCGCCAACGGGCTGGCATCGATCTGCCGGAGATGATCCTGCGCGAGTTCGGATTCGCCGCGCAGTGCGGCGATCATGGCCAGGTTGGTCCGCCCGGCAACCAGATAGAACTCCTCACCGGTCTCCTCGGCGAAGGACCGGGACTCCTCGGTTTCGGCGCG
The DNA here is from genome assembly GCF_040674855.1 of Nocardia sp. NPDC049707. Taxonomy (NCBI): domain Bacteria; kingdom Bacillati; phylum Actinomycetota; class Actinomycetes; order Mycobacteriales; family Nocardiaceae; genus Nocardia; species Nocardia sp. NPDC049707. The sequence continues at coordinate 19,841 of NZ_JBFANN010000010.1, forward strand.
GACCTTATCCCACTCGCCCAGCCAGATTCTGCTCCAGTTCCCGGCGCCGAGGATGCCGGAGAGCAGGCCGAGTCGCCCCTGGTTGCGGCCGATATCGGCGGCGTTGTCGATATAGGCTGAGCCGCGGCGGAAGTCGCCGAGAAATAGCGCGGCGTAACCGAGGAAGCGCATGGAGTCGGCGTCGGCACGGTCTGGGTTCAGTTGCGCAAGCTGATCCAGGATGGCCGCACCGCGATCCCATGGCACGCTGTAGGCATCGATGGCAAGCACCCGTGGGTCTTGTGCGGGCAGATCGAGGTTATCGAGTTGGGCGGCAATGGCATCGCGCGCAGCGGTCGAGGCGTCCTGGAAAAAGCACCGCGATGCGGCACGCCACAGCAGTTCCGCCGCCAGGTCGGTTTTGCCTGCTGCGTGAACCTCGGCGGCGAGATCGACGAGCTCGCGGATCCGGAGTTCGGGGTCGTCGTAGCGGTGGAATGCGATGACTTCCTGCACGTTGGCCAGTCGTGCCCGCTCGATTGGCCCCAGCGCGCCGAGGTTCGCCCGGTCGACGAGATCTCGAGCTTCGCGGCGAGCGCCGGTTTCACTCGCCAGTTCCGCGGCGTGCAGCAACAACGCGGTGGTCCGGTCGGGTCGCTCGGCGAGCTCGGCTGCTCGATGCAGAGCGGCAACAGCCGCCATCGTCGCGCCGCAGGCCCGGGATCGTTCCGCGTACTGCTCGAGTTGTGCGGCGAGGGTGTCGTCGGCGCCGAGGGTAGCCGCGGCACGATGCCAGAGTTGCTTGTCAGGGAAGTCGGCAAGGACATCGGCCAGGATGGTGTGCGCACCGAGTCTTTGGGTCAGCGGCGCGCGGACGTAGGTCGCCGATCGCATCAGGGGGTGCCGGAATCGCAGTGTCGCGCCGGATAGTTCGACCAAGCCGACATCGATGGCTTCCTGCAGGTGCCCGGTGCCGACCGTGGTGCGGGCGAGCTCGGTCGCCGCTTGGAGCAACCGGCGGATATCGCAGGTGACATCGGCGGCGAGGACGATGAGAAGCACCCTTGCGGGCTCGCTGAGTTCGGCGGAGCGGGCGGCGAAGGCGGCTTTCAGGCGGGCGGTGAGCGGCAATTCCTCGGCCACCCGTTCCGCGTTGTTCTGACGTAGGGCCCGAGGTAACTCGGTGAGCGCCAACGGATTTCCCGCCGCCTGGCCAAGCAATCGCAACCGCACGGTACTCGTCAGCGCGGGCGCTTGTGCCTCGAGCAGTACCGTGGCGGCCTGCTCGTCGAGCGGTTCGACGACGAGATCCGGCAGCCCTGCTCGGCGCGCCGGATCCTCCTGCCCGGACCGGGCGGCGCCGACCGCGAGCACCGCATCGCTGCCGATCCGGCGCGCCAGAAAACTCAGCACATCAGCACTACAACTGTCGAGCCATTGCAGGTCATCGACGATCAAGACGGTCGGGCGCAGCGCGGCGGCCTCGCCGACCAACTGCAACGCGGCCAACGCCACCGCATACAGATCGGTGGATCCGTCCGCCTGACCGAACGCCGCACGCAGGGTGTGCTGTTGCGCTACCGACAGTTTCGCAACCTCGGGCATGAGCGGATGCAGGAGCTGATGTAGTGCGGCGAAGGGCAGTCCGGCCTCGTTCTCGACACCGACCGCGGACAAGACGGTCAGGTTCCGTTCGGTAGCGGTATCCCGGATCGCGGCCAGTAGCGCCGTTTTTCCGATACCCGCTTCCCCGCGCAGCACCAATGCCGATCCATTACCAGCGACGGCTCGGTCGAGTAGATCGCGCAGCAACCCCAGATATCGATCGCGACCGATCAGCCCCCGGGAGCCAGTGGGGGTGGCTGCCAGAACGTCACCGACATCGAAACCCGACTCCGCAATCTCGCTACCCACCCGCCGAATCCTGACAGAGGATCCACCGTTTCACAACGCGACGGTGCAAGTAACCTGCAGTACTCGAGACCCACGACTCAGTCACCAGGCTGCAGTACGACGGAGTCATTGATGCAGTCGTTCGACTGATTCCCGGGGGGTGCCCCGATTCGTAATTTCATTGGCATGACAAACACCTTCACCACCACGGATGGCGCCCAGATCTTCTACAAGGACTGGGGCAACGGCCAACCGGTCGTCTTCAGCCACGGTTGGCCGCTCAGCGCCGATGCCTGGGACGACCAGGCCCGCCTGGTCGCCGAGAACGGCTACCGCGCCATCGCTCACGACCGGCGCGGCCACGGCCGATCCAGCCAGACCTGGGACGGCAACACCATGGACCGCTACGCCGACGATCTCGCCGAACTGATCGAGCACCTCGACCTGCACGATGCCGTTCTCGTCGGACATTCCACCGGCGACGGTGAGGTCGCCCGCTACCTCGGCCGCCACGGCAGCTCTCGGGTCGCGAAGGCGGTCCTGCTCGGCGCGGTACCCCCGGTCATGGTCCAGTCCGATACCAACCCCGACGGCACCCCGATGGCGGTTTTCGATGGCATCCGCACCGGTGTCACCACCGACCGTTCGCAGTTCTACTGGGAGCTCAGCGAAGCCTTCTACGGTTTCAACCGGCCCGACGCCACCGTCTCGGAGGGCGCACGCCGCGCGTTCTGGCGGCTGAGCATGCAGGTCGGAGTACGCGCCGCCTACGAATGCATCGCCCAGTTCTCCGAAACCGATTTCACCGAGGACCTGAAACGGGTAAACATTCCGGTACTCGTGGCGCATGGCGATGACGACCAGATCGTTCCGCTGCACGACTCAGCGGTGAAATCGGCTGAGCTGATCAAGAATGCGACGCTGCGGATCTACCCGGGCGCACCGCACGGCCTCTACGGCGACTTCCGAACCGCATTCGAAGCCGATCTGCTCGCATTCATCCAGCACTGACCCCCTTCGTCCAGCGCTGAGCCCCTTCACCGAGCAGTGTGCCCCGCATCATCTGCAACACCACGAACTCGAGGAACTGTCATGCGTATCACCAATGCCGTCAAGCTCGCCGCCGTCGCGGTAGGCCTCACCGCGACCATCGCCAGCGCAGGTTGCGCGACCGCCGACCCGGGCCCGGCCCCCGCCAAGCCGACCATCGTCTTGGTCCACGGCGCCTTCGCCGAATCCAGCAGTTGGAACGGTGTCATCGACAAGCTCAACAAGCAGGGTCTCAGCAGCATCGCCGCGGGCAACCCGCTCCGCAGCGTCCAAGGCGACGCCGACTCCGTCCGCAGTGTCGTGGCCTCGATCAATGGGCCCGTCATCTTGGTCGGGCACTCCTACGGCGGCCAAGTCATCTCCCAGATCCAGGATCCGAAGGTCAAGGGACTGGTGTACGTCGCCGCCTTCGCCCCCGAAGAGGGCGAGACCATCGGCGAACTGTCCGGCAAGTTCCCGGGCAGCACGCTCGGCGACACCCTCGATAAGGTGGTACTGCCCGATGGCAGCACCGACCTCTACATCCAGCCCGCCAAGTACCAGCGCCAGTTCGCCGCCGATGTGCCGAACAGCCAGGCGGCCATCGACGCGCTCACCCAGCGTCCGCTGAACGATCGGGCCCTGAACGGCAAGTCGGGCGCCCCCAACTGGAAGAGTCTGCCGTCGTGGTTCATCTTCCCTGATGCGGACTTCAACATCCCGGTCGCCGCACACCGTTTCATGGCCGAACGCGCCGGAGCCCGCGCGACCGTCGAGGTGCCGGGCGCTTCGCACGCACTCACCATCTCTGAGCCCGACGCGGTCGCCAAGGTCATCGTCGACGCTGTACAGGCGGTCGGCTGACCATCCCCGGCCCGGACCACCATCCCAACCCGATCTCGAAACGAGCTGTGCCGCGTGGACATCCACGCGGCACAGCTCGTTTCTCGGCAAGTGAGCAGTTTTGGTCTGGCAAATGAGATCCAGGCGGACCAAAAGTAGCCGAGTTCGACTCGTACTACCTTGCCCACCGAGGAGATACAGCAACTGCCGCTACCGCCCAACGTTCTGGTTGTCGGCGCGGGCATCGCTGGCTCGGCAACGTCGGCGTCGATGTCGAATTCGGCATTCCTGGCCCCATCGACAGCCCCATCGACCTAGTCGGACGATATCGGCGCCATGCTGACCTACCGAATCGACTTCTTCTCGCGGGTGGCGCCAACCTGCCCAACCGACACCCGAACACCGTGTCTGCCCGGCCGAGACGCGAATCATCGTCTACATCCACCTCGACAACCTCGGCTGGTCATACCACCCGAGATACCCACGGAAGACCCGATGGCGAGCAGATAGCGGCTCCGCGTCAAGGCGGTCAACCATGGCAAGGCCGGATCCACACCACTGGCTGAACATAACCGGGAGGCAATTGCGAGCAGCCCGCGAGATGTATGGATCCGAGTGGACAGCTTCCGCATGACGCGACCCTCCTGCTTGATATCGAAAGATAAGTCAAGACTTTCATTTTGACGATTTCTCCATACACTCGATTCCATTGCCTCTACGCCGAATCAATGAAACATAAAGGCGTTTCACCGGTTCGCGTTCGACATCGAGCAACGCATGGAGAAATTGACATGATAAAGAGCATCAGCGAGACGGCGATTCAGTGTCTGCGATATCTGGAGGCGTGCGACTTCGAAAACATGCGGTCGATGTGCACCAGCACAGCCACCGTATGGCACTACGACGGCGAGGGCGAGCAGACGATCGACGAGAAACTGGAACAGCTGAAACCACTCGTTACTGCCGTCGATTCGCTGTGGTACGACGTTGCTCGGCAGTTCCAGAATTCGAACGAGGTCCTCCAGCAGAATGTACTTCACATGGTTATGAAGGACGGGTCCCATAGCGAAATCCACGCCGCAATGTACTTTCGGTTCGAAGGGGTTCTCATCGACCGAATCGAGGAGTACACCTACAACGTGCCGGTCAACGGCACCACCGGATCCGTCGTTCAGCTCCAGGGTCGATAGCTATGGCTGAAGGAAAGATCTCCGTGCCGGGAGGCAACGTCTGGTATCGCAGGATGGGCAGCGGTGGCGTGCCGCTTCTGCTCATCCACGGCGGACCGGGCTACCCCAGCGATCCTCTGTTCGAGGCTTTCGAGCCGGTCGCCCGAGAACGTGAGGTCATCTGGTATGACCAACTCGGGGTGGGGCGTTCGGATCCGATCGAAGACCCCGCACTACTGACAGTGAGTCGCTTTCTCGACGAACTCGGCGCGGTGACCGAAGGCCTCCGCCTCGAACGCCCGCACGTCTACGGGCACTCCTGGGGTGCCATGCTCGGCCTTCAGTTCGCCGCACAGCGGGCACCCGAGTGGACGAGTCTGATCTGCGCCAACGGATTGGCGAGCATACCCCGGTTCGAGAACGAGGTTCGCGACCTGCTGGCGAAGTTGCCGGGCAATGTATTGGAGCGCACCTACGGACGTGAGCTCAGCGGAACAACGAACGATCCCGACTATCGCATTGCCCAAGAAGAATATATGCGAGCATGCGTTGTGCGCACCTCGACGGTAAACCTCGAGCCGGATCTTATGAACTTGATGACATTCCGAACGATGATCGGACAAGCGGATTACCATGTCACCGGCGTTCTGCACGATTGGGACATATTCGCCGAGCTCGAACGGATTCGCGTTCCTACGCTGGTACTCGGCGGAGAATTCGACGAGTGCATCCCCTCGCACCTCGCAGATATCGCCGGCCGAATCCCGGACTCCGAACATGTCACGCAGTCCGGCGCAGCCCATATGGGATACCTCGAAGATGAGCCACTTCGCCGCGAGTATGTCTCGATCATTCGGGACTACATGCTTCGAATCGAAGCACGCTCGCAACCACAATCGGTTGAACCGGACTGTCGCCACATCCGGTAGCACCTGAACTACTCGGCTGTGGACCGCCGATACCGAGCCGGCGACACGGAGTGTGCGCGGGTGAAGGCCCTGCAGCGCACACTCTCGTCGGCAACGAGAGTGTGCGCGGAGTTCCGGATCAGTCGACGTATTCCGCGATGACACGTTCGGCGGTATCCCAAACCTCGGCTTCGCGCTGCGGGTCGTACGACTCCTTCGACGACCGGGCCACATGCTGACGGTCGACATAGGACCCGGTCGGCGCCTCGGTCGTGCCGAGGACGACGTCGGCGAGCAGCCGCCCCGCGGCCCTGCGACTGGTCGCCAACGGGGTCAGGATCATCGTCGGCAAGACGCGGCGCATCACAAACCGGGACACAGGGTCGGCGTTGCGGGCGAGGTCGGTGCCGGGGACGAATCCTGGGTTGTAGGCGACGGCGTCGATCCCGGTGGGCAGCCGACGAGCGTATTCGTGGACGAGATAGATCGCGGCAAGCTTGCTTGTCGAGTACGCCGTGCGACCGGCGGTCGCGGTGTCCGACTGAGGAAACGCACCGATGCGGGCGAGAACATCTGAGGATTGCCAGACCGGTCCGGGCACCATTCCCAGGTTGTGCCGGAAATCGCCGAAGTGAGTGTCGCTGACGGTGATTACGATGCGGGCCGGCGCGGTGAAGCGGTCCTCGAGCAGACGGACGAACAGGTGGTTGGCAAGCACATTGATCGCGAAGGTCGACTCCAACCCGTCGGGCCCTGCGGTGAGAGCGTTCGTGTACTGAATACCGGCGTTACCTACGAAGCCGCGCAGCGGCGGCAGGTCACCGCCGGCGAGTCGATCCCGGATCTCGGTTGCGGCGGTCCGGACACTCTCGAGCGAGGCGAGGTCGGCCGAGACAGACGAGACCTTATGTCCACCCGCGCTGAGCTCCTCGGACAGCTGTGCCCCGGATGTTCCCCGAGCGACAACGACCAAGTGCACATCCGGCGATCGCCGCAGGATCTGCTCTGCGGCGATCCGCCCGATCCCGCGGCTTGCGCCGGTCATAACGATGGTGTGCATGAAAGTCTCCTCGGCTGGTCTATTGCTTGGGGCGTCACCAACATTCGTCGCTCCTGCCCGGGTCAACCAGTACTGTGACCGTCACTAGGACCAGCAGTACCCAGGCTCGTCCGGTGCCGAATAGTGAGAATGGAATCATGGCTTCCTCCGGCGCCGGCTTCGGCGAACTTCTGCGCGCATGGCGCGACCGTCTCTCCCCAGCCGACGCCGGCTTTACCGTCACCGGCGGCCGTCGTGTTCCAGGGCTTCGCCGTGAGGAACTCGCACAGCTGGCTGCGCTCTCGGTCGACTACATTCTCCGCCTGGAGCAGGGACGCGCCGTCAACCCTTCGCCCCAAGTGGTCGCCGCTCTCGCGCGCGCGCTTCAGCTTTCCCGCGCCGAACGCGATCAGCTGTATCGCAGCGCCGGACAGCTACCGCCACAGGACGGGACCATCAGCACCCATGTACCTGCCAGCATTCAGCGGCTCGCCGCACGACTCGGCGACATCCCGATCGGGGTATTCACCGCCGACTGGACCCTCGTGTGGTGGAACAGCATGTGGACAGCCCTGCACGGCGATCCCGGCGAGATCCCCGCCCCCGAGCGGAATCTCGCGCTCGCCATCTTCGGTAACGGCGCCGCGCACGCCTCGATGCGTCCATTCCGGTCCGAACGCGGAGAAGACGCCTTCGCGGCGTCGATTGTCGCCGACCTCAAAGAAGCCGTCATTCGCTATCCCGCCGACACCCGGCTCCGTCAACTCGTGCAGAACCTGCGCGAAAGTTCCCCTGCGTTCGCTCGACACTGGGCCACCGGGACCGCAGCTCAACACGTGACAGATCAAAAGACCATCGAACACCCGGAAGTCGGCGACCTCCGGCTCGACTGCGACGTCCTCCTCGTTCCGGGCGCGGACCTGCGCGTGGTGACCTACACGGCAGCAGCCGCAACCCCCGACGCAGGAAAGCTCGATCTCCTCCGCGTGACCGGCTGGACCGTCACCACCTGATGCCGGCGTGATCGTCAGGTATTCCGTGCCCACTCGGCGTCGAAGGCCCAACGATCTCGTCTTCCAGGGCGCCTTTGCCATGTCCCGGACCATCGGACCCATTCGCGACCACTCTCACGGGTCGCGATGAGAACCGCGTCAGGTGCAGTCTCGCCATCGAGAGGACGGTGGATCATCTCACGCAAGGTAGTCATCGTCGGAGCCGGGATTGTCGGCTGTTGCCTCGCCCGAGAATTACTGGGGTACAACGGCGTCCACGTTTCTGTTTTGGAGCGGTCCGCACCCGACGCCTCGCTCGGATCGACCGGCTACGCCCCCGGCTTCGTCGGCCTCTACAACGAAGCTCCGATGCTCACCGAACTCGCTGTGGCAAGCGCCGAGGTCTACGACGACATCGGATGCGGATTCACCCGGTCAGGCGGGCTAGAAGTGGGCACGAGTCCCATGAGCGCCGACGCACTCGCTCAACGGGCCGTCGGCGCCAGCGTCGAGGGCCTCGACATCGAAGAATTGACGACCAGGTTGTCAACGTGTGTGCCGGACGGATTGTCGAACGACGGAGCTGAGGCGATGAAGGGCAGCGGAATACTCTGCATCAAAGTCTATTTCGCCCCAGGCAACACACCGCCGCGGGCACCCCGGACTTCTCGCTGGCGGCTATTGCATGGGTTACCTCCGCAGGCGCCCCCAAGCCCCGGATCCCTTGCATATCACCTAGTGCCGCGCTACTTGGTTGCGACAATGACGGTTCTGCTATCCGGATCTACCGGACGGCCATGAAAGTCGCCCGCGAATTCCACGTAGCCGAATCCGGCTTCGTAGATTGCCGTCTCGAGTTGCTGGCGGGAATACATGTGGAGCCGCCCCAGTCGAGACCATCCAGGGCGTTTCCAGTGGAGGTCGAGTTCCTGGGTGTTCCAATCATATCGAGCATGACCAACGAGATCGGACCGTTGAACCCGCTGCGTACTGATCAATTCGCTATCGCTGCGCACACGGTGCTCGAAGTATTCGAGAGTTTCGATTTCCATGATGAGCTTGCCCCCGGGAACGAGAACGTCGGCCCAGGCCGCGAGGGCGGCAACGTCTTCCTCGCGGGTGTCGAAGAAACCGAAGCTGGTCCACAGATTCAGAATTGCGTCGTATGGACCTGCGGGTGGCGTTCGCATATCTGTCAGGACGAAGGTGCAGTCAGGATATCGACGGCGGGCGTCGTCGAGTTGTTTCGGTGAGTTATCTATACCGACGACGCGATAGCCGCGCCGACTGAGTGGTCCGGCGTGACGGCCGAAACCGCAAGGGACATCGAGTATTCGCGCTCCGAGGGGCAATCGGAGCAAGGTGACAATCGCCTCGATCTCGCTCTCGGTGTCATCGTATCTACCTAGGATGGTGAATGTTTCGCGGAAACCTTCGTCGAAGAATTCATCTGCCCAGTTTTCTCGCGTGATGTGTCCGGAATCGGTCATCGTGAGCGGCCGGAAAAGTCTGTGCCGCTGCCCGAGGCCGGGATCGTCGGCTGCCCGATCGAGATGTTCATCGCTGGCTCCTCGAAAGTTATACGGCCGTATCGCAATTCGTCGATGCATGAACAGCGTGGTCGGTCAACGCGAGCAGTAAGCCGCCCGGCCGCCACCGGACGCAACATGGTCGGATTGTTGCGGTGTAGCTTCCCGACAGGGGAGCTACACCGTCTGGGGCTACTACGAAGCGCGGATAACCGCAGGCCGCCGGCCCGGAAGCGCTCGATCGAGCGCTGGTAGCGGGCCACTCGATCGTCGATCTGTTCCTCGGTCAGCGCCGCGGAGCCCGGCCAGAACAAGTGGCCCCAGCGCAGGTTCTCCTTGATATGTGTCATGTCGAAATCTGCGGCAGGCACCTCGGTTTCAGCCATCACGGCCACGAAACCCGTCGTCATAGCCCGAAACCTCGATTCGCATAGAACTCAGCATGTCGGCCGACAAGTCTCCAGAACTGCTGGAGTAGTTCGAGTTTGGTGTGCGCCAGATCACGAGTCAAGGGGTGGGGCCTCCGAATCTTGGGAGAGCACGCATGAACTTGGCTGCGGCTCAATCGATTTGACCTCATAGTCAGGTTCCAGGACGGAACTCGTAGCGCGCCCGGCATCTGGCGCAGTTATCCCCCAACACGTGTGACAGGACCGGCCCGCTCGATGAGCTAGACCGATAAGAAGTCGTATTCCGTTCCACCACTTAGTCTTTCGACGAATCCACTCCGACGCACCTGATTCCGGCGCAGAGGCTCGATCATCGACGCGTCATCAACGGCATGGAACGCAAAGTCGCCCAAGGACTCCGGAGAAGCAAGCGTCGCCCGGTCCGCAACCTGACCCACCCGGCCGACCACAGCGGCGCGATCTTCTGCCACGAAACCGCCCGTATCCTGCACGCCTCCAGTAACTTTCGTACTGTCGGTCGATATTTCGAGTCGAGGACGGTTTCCGATGACGAACAATGAGCGGTCGTTGATCGAACGCGCGCAGCGTGTGGCCGAAGAGGTGCTGTATCCGGACGCGGTGGCGGTCGATCTGGACGGCATGGTGCCCGCCCGGCACTGGGAAGCACTGGCCGCGGAAGGGCTCTACGGCGTGGCGGTGGCCGGGCTCGATCTGTCCGACATCGCGCGGATCATCGAAGTGCTCGCCGGTGGCTGCCTGTCGACGGCGTTCATCTGGATGCAGCATCACTCGGCGGTGCGCAGCCTGGCGAACACCGCGAACGCGGATCTGCGCGAGAGCTTCTTCGCCGACCTGGTAAGCGGTCGCAAGCGTGCGGGCGCGGCATTCACGGGCGCGATCGTGCAACCGGCGAAACTGTGGGCAACTCGGATCGACGGCGGATATCTGCTGACCGGTGATGCGCTGTTTGCCAGCGGATGGGGAGTCGTGGACCTGCTACAGGTGGCGGCGCGGGAGAAAACCGCGGACGCTGCGGACACGGTGGTCTCGGGCCTGATCGAAGCCACGGCCGCCGAGACTTTGTCGGCCACTCCGGTCTGCCTGGTCGCAGGCCAGGCCACCGCGACGGTACGGCTGCGGTTCGACAACCACCTGCTACCCGACGACCGGGTGAGCGGCGTGGCGGCCCTCAGCGATTTCTGCACCGCCCAGACCATCGGCTCGCGACTCAATGGTGCGGTGGCTTGTGGGATAGCCGAGCGGGCGATCGACCTGCTCGAACAGATCTCCGCGGGTCCCGCATCGCTGCTGCGCGAGCAATGGCACAGCGTACATGCCGGATTGGACAACATGCCCGATCCAGACGTGCTGGCAAAGGCACGAGCGGTCGCGCTGCGGTCCGCGGCGACATTGGTCGCGGCGAGCGGATCGGCGGCGCTCGAGACCGGGCATCCCGCGCAACGGCTGATGCGCGAGGCCACGTTCACACTGGTCGCAACGACCCTCCCGGAAATACGCGCACTATTGGTCGATGGGCTCGCGGGTGATGCGTTCGAGGCCCGCCACGAAAGCCGGCGACCGCTCAGCCCCGGGGTAGCACCTGCACGATCCGCGTGATCCGCGCCCCCGCGGCACACACCTTCTCGATCTTCGCGGCGACCGCGTCACCGTCGAACTCCTCGGCCCGCCCGCCGACGCTGATGGACGCGACCACCGTGCCGTCTCGCCCCAGGTGTATGAGGCCGTGACGTTGGTGACGCCACCGCGGAGTCGGGATGCTGGTGGCCGGCCTCCGGCGGTCGAATGTGGTCGTCGATAGTTGTAGTGAACGTTCCAGATTTCGAGGGCGTGTGATCGCTGGTGTTCGGAGGTCCATTCGCGTGGCGTAGAGGAATTCCTCGGCCAGGATCCGGTTGTAGCGCTCGACCTTGCCGTTGTGACGGGGCGTGTAGGGCGTGATGCGTTGGTGTCGTGCTCCGAGCAGAACCTTCGCGAAGTCGTGTGCGCGGTAGCATGGCTCCGTTGTCGGTGACGATGCGTTCGATCGAGACGACGCCGTCGGCGGCGAAGAACGCTCGGGCTCGGAACATGAATCCGATTGCGGTGAATGCTTTTTCGTCGAGCAGAGCTTCGGTGTAGGCGATTCCGGAGTAGCCGCCGAGTGCAGATACGCGTATCCGGTCCTGGTGCTGCGTTTTTCGGTCCGGTCCACGGCCTTGGCCTGCGCGGAGCCCTTGCCGTGGACACGCCAGCCACCACCGTCGGGTATGCGGCCGACCTTTTTCACGTCGACATACACCATGCGCCCAGGCCGGTGGGCCACGATGGTGCGTGGTGTGCGGTTGAGCTCGCCGGTGGGGTCGATGAACTGACGCCGGTTCAGGCCCAGACGACAGATGCTGGGTCACCGTGCGGCGTGAGATGACGATGCCGGACACGGTTCGAGTTGTCTCATGATCACCGCTGGGTCACTCCCAATAGATGGCAATCGGCTTCGATCACCAGTCGCCCGCCCGATAAACCGCAGGTCGTCCCATTCCCATATTCGACACGCCCGCCGGGGCACGAACCTGCGACAACCGGACCAGAACCGTCACGCCACTGCTTTGCCGATGACCAGCAATTTTCGGTGTCGCAGGAGGTTGGCGCACTGGTCGATACCCCCTCCGGCACAAGCTGTAACACTCTGAGCTGCTGTTATTTACTGATTGAATAAGTCTATTTTGTCAACGGCACGCGAATTCTGGATCTGGCACACATCGCGTGACGCACCCCCATAGGATCGCTCACTCAACAGTATTCGCCTCCACATCAGATCACGTTCTGCGCTGTTGGTCGGCCGATCAGGTGGAACTGGTGGCGGCATCGGCCGAGAGATGCCACCGTCAGTTCCACGTGATCACTTGTCCAGTAGTGCATCTCGGGCTGCGGCCGACGATCACGGAATATGTGCCAGAGCCAGTTTTCACGTTCCGCCTAGTCGAGTTCGCCGGTGGTGGCGGGCGGTTCCGCGCACGGGTTGCTCACCCATACCGACCGTCTGCTGTCCCACCGCACCTCGGGCCTCCGGCGACGGGGGCATGAAGGCACTACGGGTACTCGAGCGCCGAATCTCCGACGCGGTCTTCCGCGCCATGGTCAACGACCATCTGGCCTCGACGGCTTGACAGAGGAGCAAGCGACACTCCCGCCCGTCGGACCTGACCGCGATTCTCGTCGCCCGGTGCGACGGTAGTGGCAGACGGTAACTTCGAAATGGTGAATGCCACGGTCTTCGAGGAACATCACCCGAACAACTATCTCCGTCGCCTGGCGGACTCGGACATAGGGCGCCATTACAAGTCGATTGCCCTGGAGCAGTTGGACATACAGCCAGGCCAGACCGTTGTCGATCTCGGTTGCGGGCCAGGTGCGGACTTGGGCAGTTTCGCTGCGGCGACTGGCCCGACCGGTCGGGTGATCGGCATCGACAGCGACGCTGCAGCCCTTACCGAGGCACAGTCCGAAACCTTGATCGGTGCGCGGATCGAGCTTCGACGCGGCGACATCCACACCCTTGACATTCCCGACGACACCACCGACCGAGCACACACCGACCGGGTGCTGCAACAGGTGGCAGAACCGACGAGGGTGCTCGAAGAGATACGGCGGATTCTGCGACCGGACGGCATTGCCGTTCTCGCGGAGCCGGATTGGGACACGCTGGTCATCGACCACCCCGACCTCGAAATCGCACGGGCATATAAGCGTTTCGTCACTGATATCGCCGTTCGCAACAGTCACATCGGTCGGCAGCTGCCAAGACTTGCCGTCGGCTGCGGTTTCCGCATCGAAGACGTGCTGCCGATCACCACGGTGTTTCGAGACGTCGCTGCCGCCGACAAAGTACTCGGACTCAAACGAGTCAGCGATCGAGCCGTCGATGCCGGATACCTGACCCGGGAAGCAGCCGACCAGTGGCTCACCCACCTTGCCACCGAACCGTTCTTCGCAGCAGCGACCCTATTCATCATCACTGCCACGCGATGGCCGTGATGGTCGTGATCTGGCTTTTCGGCGACACCATCGCGCGATGGTCAGGGGTGCTGCTCATTGCCGCCGGGGTCGGCTACATGATCGGTGGTCTCGCGCGCGGAGCCGTCGTGGCCGCGATCGGCTTGATCCTGTGGCTGGCCGGACACTGGTTCTTCGCCTACAAGCACCACGGCTGCAAGAGCGCCCTCGGCCAACGGCTGTTCAACACCTCTCGGCTGCAACGACTCGACCCGACCCGCGGCTGGGCCACCAGCTGATCACCGGCACAGTTGGCCGACAGCAGCGCCTTGTCCAGTTCCGGCCGGGTCGCGAGCTTGCCGGATGCGTTGTCGACAAAGATCTTCTCGCATCCGGCCGCGGTCAACGCATCGTGTTGTGCTTCGGGATGCTGATCGCGCGTCGAGACGCGCCCATAGCCGATTCTTATGCGGCGCAGCGTAACTGAAACCCCGACAGGTTGACATTGCCGCATACACGGCAACCTTTACAGATCTGGCCTGCGGAAACGCTCAGCGGCACAAGGTGCCTCGTGAACGTTCGTTGACGAGACACATGCGGCCGAGTGAGCGGGCTATTACAGACAGGAGCATGAGGCGAGGAGGCGGTTCCGTCGTTGCTCATGAGATGGATTCGCTTCACCACTGAACCGGATACCCGCGTGTTCGCCAGGCGCGGTCGGCGCATCGACCGACACTCGGACGAGACAGGTCCAGCACACTCTCGCATCGCCCGAGGTGAGTCGTGCGGGATAGTCGAGCGCGCTATTCACAGATGGGAAGCCGCCGAGAGCACGCGAGGATGTAGGTCATGCACGAGAATGACCGAACCGAGGCATACCTGGTCGAGGACCGCAAGAACATGACCGAACCGGCGCGCGTCTTTCTGGACAGATGGCTGGCCGGCATGGGGAGTGCGCTGGAGCAGTGGCGCCGTTCCTACCTGCCCGCGGACTTTCCTTTCGACTTCACCCTCGACTCCCTGGATGCACTGGAACCGATCGTGCTCGCGCGCTATCCGGACCCGGCCGCCATCGACGTCGAGGACAATGCGGAGTTCACCACCGGCACGGTGCGATACATCGGTGAAGTCCTGTTGCGTGTCGCGCCGGCCCGATGGGGTTATCAGGATCGTGCAGGTGACGACCTCAACCCGTACAACCGCACCCCGGTCATCCGCTCCAACACCCCGGCAGAGTTCACGACAGGTGTGTTCCCGGAATTCTATCTGCGTCAGCTGATCCGAGACCGAGAACGGGGCACCCTGCAGAAGTCGGCCACCCCGCTGCTGGCCGCCTGCCGGGCAGCCGAGCGTGCAGACCCGCCCGCCACGCGCGACGCAGTCCCCGACTGGTGTGAATTCTTCACACTCGACGAGTACCGCAGGTTCGCCGACGAGGTGGACTCCGCCTTGGGTTCGTTCGGGGCCGACGGCCAGGATATCGACGCCGGCTACGTCAGCTTGGCTGCGGGCGATCCGGATCCCGAGGTGCATGATTTCGACCTCGACGGACTGGCCGAGCAGTGCCGGGCAAGCGATATCGAAGATTGGTCGACTCTCTGCTTCTCCGTGATCGACGATTACGTCACGGGACAGCCGCAACGGGACTGGCTCACCGGAGTCGCTTTCACCCAAGTCGAGGATCTGCTGGAACCGTGGCTCGCCGATGAGCCCGAGCTGTTGTTCGAACCCGGGCCCGACGATGGGGAGCAACCCTTCTCGATCCGGCTCGAAGATGGCAGATATCTCCACTTCCTCGCCACGGTCTCGGACCTGGAGGACCTTCCGGAAGTCACGACGTTCGTCCCGAACTCCGCGGTACGGGCATGGGACATCCCTGTTGAGAAGCTCGTGCAGTGGGGGACTCGACACCTCTGAGCCGAGCCGGCACGCGTAGATCGCCGCATCAGGCAACGTTTCGGTAGGTAACCGGATCGCCGAAGATCGACGCTACGCCGATCGCGGTGCCGCGCTCGGCGTAGCGTCGATAGCCCGCGCCATCCCCTGCCGCACGGCCGCCCACAGCACCTCGTAATCGGCGCCACTTGGCACCGCTAAAACACCGCCACCTTCCGCCGCGAGTCACAAAGGGTTTTCCGGCATTGTTTCCCGACACGTCATTCCGACACGATTCCGGCAGGTTTCGGAGTGAGTGTCGAGTTTGTCGGCAGACGATCGTTTGCCGACACCCTCAGGCATCGACTCCGAACGCGCGGGTCGCGGCAATGTAGTGCGTTCGAGCTAACGAATTGGGCGTTGCTTATTCATCCTGGACAGCGACGATGCCCTTGCCCGAGGTTGACCAGTTTGGTTGGGAAAACTTCGTCTTCGCGGGCCAGGACATCGGCCCACCCTTGACGCTCTACGAAACGGCAACTGGGAACAGCGTTCCGCCGATAGCCGGGACCTGGCCGCAACGGCCGACCGAACGCGTCCCGGAGCGTACCGTCCTGCCTCAGTCGGTGCCGTCCTGCACCGGATAGTCGATGACGACCGCACCGCCGGTGGCGTAGTTGACGACATCGGCGGCCGCCCGCTGGCCGTGCTGCGACGCCCGCGCCGCGGCCAAGGCGGCGGCGTCAGCGAAGTCGCCTTCGAAGACCGCGAAATACGGCGCTTCTCCGTTGGTCGCCGTCACGTCGAAGCTGTAGCGCCACGCAAGCAGGCCGGGCATCTTCGTGGCCAGTGGAAGGTGGTTGGTCTCGTAGTAGTCGCGGAAGTGGTCAGGGTCGACGGGCTTGGGATATAGGACTACCAACTTATGCATGACTGCCTCCCGGTGTGTGTGAGTGCGGTGTCCAGTACCGCGATCAGTTGAATCGTCATATGCGCAGGTTAGGGCTTGATGTGTGGTCGAGGGAAAGACCGGGACGGGATAGACTCAGAACGGATCGTTATCAATCGGCAGGGAGGGCATGTGGCGCCGGATACGGTGAGCCTGCGGTACTTTCTGGTGCTGGCGCAGGAGTTGAACTTCACCCGCGCGGCCGCACGGATCGGCATCGCGCAGCCCGCACTCAGTGCCCGGATGCGCCGATTGGAGGCGGAACTCGGTACGAGCCTGCTGGTTCGTAACACGCGTAGCGTCGTATTGACCACGGCCGGTGCGGCTTTGGCGGAGTCCGCGCCGCCCGCGCTGGCGGCGCTGGACCGAGCATGGGACACCGCCCGGAATGCGGGGGCCGGTGAACTGGGCACGCTGCGCATCGGATACAGCCTCAGCGCGGGGGCCGAGACGGCACCGGCCCTGGTGGACAGGCTCATTCGCAGCAGCCCGGGACTCGAGGTCGGCGCGGTCCCGATGGCGACACCGGAGATCTCCCCCGCGGTCGCCGACGGCCGCATCGATGCGGGGATCACCCGCGGTGAACAGCCGGGTCGTGGCGTGCGCCGGTTCCTGCTGCGGCGTCAGCGCGTCGGGGTCCAATTGGCACAGCATCATCGGCTGGCCGAACACCCGGAGATCGCGATCGCCGATGCGGCCGCGTATCCGCTGCGACTCCCCGACCGTACGGCCAACCCCGTGATCCACGATCAGCTGTCCGCACTGTTCCGCGACACCCGACCACACCCGCGATTCCACACGCCCCCAGTCTCTTTCGACATGTCTCAGCACGACCTACGCGACGGGCTCACCCTCGCTCCGGCCGGTGAAGCCGCGGTCACGACACAACCGGCCGGTCTCACGTGGCGACCGCTGCAGGGCGCACCCACCTTGACGATCCACCTGGTCCTCCCGCGCGTGCAGTCACCACTACACCGCCGCATCCGCACCGTCGCCAAATCACTGGCACGCGAGCTGCACTGGCTGCCGGACTGAGGCGCAGCAGGTCACGCGAGACGGACGCCGGCCGCCCGGCGTCATCGATGGTGAAGTCGGCCAGGTCCGGATACGCCCCGTCTGTCGCCCGGCACCGCGAGTGGGTGAGTTGGTGGTGGCTGCACCAGTAGAAGTACAGGCGCAGTTCGGATTTGGTGTGGATGCGTGAGACCGCGGAGAAGCGAGCGAGGTAAGCCAGCGCGGGCAGCCGGAGCACGAGGTCGTCACCGGCAAAGGTGACATCCAGATCAGAGGAGGTAGCCATCCTCCACGATGCCGCGGTCCCGGCGAACCGCCCGAACGGACGCGCGGGTCGCGGCAAGAGAGTGTGTTCGGCGAGCCGGTCTATTGTTCGCGGACACCGGTGACGGTCAGCTGTTTCCGGTGGTGGTCGTAGTGCTGGCCCGGATACCGGTACAGGTCCGCGAGGGACATAGATCCCTGGAAGTACCGATCCCAGCGGCTCGGGTAGTTCATCTCGCGCGTGAACGCGGCTGTGTCTTCCCGCCGCAGGGAACGCTGCAACGAGGCGGTTACCCGGTCCATCTTTGCGCCCATCCGGTGCTGGTTGTATATACGTGCCGCCAGGCGGTAGCCGTCATCGTGCGGAAAACAACGACAATGACTTGACCAGCGGTGATGTCCGGCTTCCGGTTCGGGCTGCGGGACATCGTGATTGGCGATTGGCTTGGCCATCCGACCACGACGCCATCACCGCCGAACAGCTGCACGACCAGGCCGCCGCCGGACTACTGGATCGGCCGGTGATCGTTCTCGCCGCGGGTCTGTTGACTGCACCGCAAACGACTCGCCCGCATCATCTACAGCCAGGCCCGCTGAACTCGGCATTTGCGAGCATTCCGCGAGATGGCTTGTCGCCCAGTGGCTATCGCTCGCGGGAACGACGGCATACGCAACTACCGGCGCCGGGGTCGAAGACCGCGCGTCACATTGTTGGAGCAGATAGCCGGTTTCCGTTTCCACGATAGGCGGCGTACCGGTTCTGTCCCGGACGTGGCGGCTTCAGCGGGTCATCACGGCTCGTGTGACGGTTTCGCGGAGTAGGCCGCGACGCCGCTCGTGTAGTTCGGCCGGTTCGTCGGCGGTGGCGGAGTAGACGTTGCTGACCGGGGACCAGGCCATCGACATGGCGATGACCATGGCCATCACATCGAATGGGGCGCCGGGGCGCACGAGGCCGGCGGCCTGTGCTTCGGCGATGGCACGTAGTTTGCGGTCGTCGAGGCGATGTGCCTCCTCGACCAGGTGACCGGTGGGGCGTCGTTCCAGGCGCGCCCAGGTGGCCAGGCGGATGAGATCGGGGCGGTGCAGATACTCGTCGTACAGTCGCACGGCCCAATCCGCGAGATCGGTCGCGTCGATCGGAACGACGTTCGTGATCCGCTCCAGCGAGCCGAAGAAAATGGCGTCGAACAGCCCCTCCTTGTTCCCGAAGTAGGCATACAGCTGCGCTTTGTTGGTGCGGGCCTCCGCCACCGTGGACCTGCTCGTGGGCCGCAAGAAACTGAGCTCCGCCGGCAGCGGCGGCCGTCCCGCGACCGCAGCCCTGCTGGACTTCTGCGCCGCCCACAACATCACCGCCGACATCGAACTTTTCCCCTCGAAGCAGGTCAACGAAGCACTCGAGCGACTCGCCCGCAACGACGTCCGATACCGCTTCGTGCTCGATATGTCCGACCTGTCCTGAGCCAACCACGCCGGACTGTCGCGCAATGCGGGCGTGGTCTGTCGCCGAGCCCGCCGCCGTCGGGTGAGCACGGGACTACTTCGAGACCTGTTCCGACGCGCCGGGCGGTAGCGGGGGTGGTGGTGCATCCGAGCGGCATCCGGCGCCAACGCAAGTTGATGGCCGTTGGTTCGATGCGTAAATGGCTGCGGCAGTTGCTATTTGCTGGTCTGGTGTTGGCCTTCGTCGTGGTAGTCGATCGAGCCCGCCTGTTGAAACCTCGTGGCCACGAATGTTGTCTGGCGGCAATGATGGCGGGCATGAGCTTGATGTCGTATTGGCCTCTGGCCGGATTACAGGTGCGGACACCGCGCCTGGAACTGCGGATGCCCGATTTGGAGGATCTGGGCGCACTTGCCAGCTTGGCCGCTGAGGGAGTGCACGATCCGGCGGTGCAGCCGTTCACCGTGGCGTGGACGGATGCAGAACCGGACGAGCGTGCACAGCGGGTGCTGCGGTGGCATTGGCGATGCTGGGCCGACTGGCAGGTCGACGCGTGGACACTCAACCTCGTCGTACTTCGGGACGGGGAGATGGTCGGTACCCAGTCGATCGGCGCGAAGGACTTCGCGGTCTGCTCCGAGGTGAACACTGGATCCTGGCTCGGCCGAACCCACCACGGCCAAGGCATCGGAACGGAGATGCGGGCGGCGGTTCTGGAATTGGCCTTCTCCCGGCTCGGGGCTGGCTCGGCGGTGTCGGGCGCGTTCGAGGACAACCTGGGTTCGCACGGCGTTTCCCGCAAACTCGGGTACGAGCACGACGGGCTCGAAGTGCATGCGGTGCGAGGAAAACCTGCGGTGATACGACGGCTCCGGCTGACGCGTGCTCGATGGGAGGCCCATCGGAGCGTCCCCGTGGAAGTGACTGGTCTGGATAAGTGCTTGCCGCTGTTCGGAGTCCGGGCAGAATCGTGACCAGGCCGTCTTCGGTGACGGTTCCGCGCGCATGGCCACGGTTTCTGCCGTCTGAACGCGGCGTGGTGTGGGCATTTATCGTTTTGGTTGCTGAATTACAGCGATTATGAGTGTTGGACGTGGTAGTGCCTGTGACCGAATACTGCAAGGTATGAGTTGGTGTTGTGGATGGTCGCGGGCTTCGGACCGGGGCTGCTAATGGCTGGGTCGTTCGGTGATATCGAGCCGGAGCCGGAGCTGGAAAGCGACAGCGGGGCAGGCGGTGATGCGGCGGCTGCGGCCCGACTCTTTTGCCGGTTCGGGGTCTATGCGCTGGTACTGGCGGCGATCGTCGCGGTGGGCGGGTGCACGATCATGGGGCTCGGGGTAGGGCTGGTCGGTTGCGCTCTGCTGTGGGCCGGGGTCCATGGCTGAGCTTCCTGTTCAGTCGAGCAGGTGTGCGAGCAGAGCGCGGGCGGCCGGGTTCGAGGGTGTCTGCTCGCGGCCGGCGAGGTGGATCTCACGCTGAAACCCAGGATGGTCGAGTTCGGTGAAGGGCAGCCCGGACCGTTCGGCGACCGGCCGGGGCAGGACGGTGACACCGAGCCCGGCCGCGACCAGCTCGACCAGCAGCGGCACGTGGGTGGCTTCGCAGACCGGGTTGAGCCGCACGCCCGCGGCGGTGCAGTGGCGTTCGGTCAGGGCGTGGATGCCGCTGCGGCTGAACACCAGAAACGGTTCGTTCTCGAGTTCGGGCAGTCGGATCCGGCGCCGTTTTCCCAGCCGGTGCCCGGCGGGGCAGACCAGCACGAGTTGCTGCGTCCAGCGGGTGAAGCTGATCAGCCCGTCGGCCAGTGGTTCGGCGCTGGCCAGGAAGGACAGGTCGAGCCCGCCGCTGGTGACCGCGGCGGCCAGGGCGGGCACGGTGCCGTCGCGCACATGGAGGTGGATGCCGGGGTAGCGCTGGCGGAACCGGCCGAGCTGGGCCGGCAGGTCGATGGCGGTCAGGGTCTGGATGGTGCCGATGGCGACACGTCCGCGGGTGAGTCCGGCGATCGCGGCGACTTCGTCGCGGGCGGCGTCGACGTCGGCGAGGATCCGCTGGGCCAGCGGCAGCAGGGCATCCCCGGCTTCGGTCAGCATGACCCGGCGGGTGGTGCGCTCGAACAGCGCCGAGCCGAGCTCGTTCTCGAGTTTGCGGATCGAGGCGCTCAGCGCGGACTGCACCACGTGCACCTGTGCGGCGGCGGCGGTGAAGCTCCCAGTCTGCGCGACGGCGAGGAAGTGTTCGACCTGCCTCAACTCCATTCAGCGATTCTAATGCTGAATATATGGCAATCATCCCTGCCACTGATGACCGCACGGGCGAGAGCGCTGCTCCGGCCGCACCGCCCGTCGTTCAGGCTGCGGCGGTAGCCATTTCATTGTCACTGTGTCGATTTCGGGCAGTCCTGTCGAGTGAAGTAAACCCGTCCAGGTTCGGCGGTCGCGGGATGGCCAGCCGCTCCAACAACGCGGGAAGTGGCTCTATCCGTGAATCCCGACACCGTCTATCTGCGAATTCTGACACCAACTCCGGCACCGGGTCCAGGGCCGTCGGGACACTCACCCGGCCTTCGGCGCGGCCCGCCGCATCGGCGCGCCCAGGGTCGCCGAGAGTTGGTCGGCGATCGAGCGGGTGAATTCGCCGGCGGCGCGGAGGTGGCCGCCCAGGCGCTGTTTGGGGGCCGAGACGTTGAGGGCGGCGATGATGTCGCCGCGGAAGCCGTAGACGGGGGCGGAGACACCGACGAGGCCTGGTTCGAATTCCTCGTCCACGGAGGCGTATCCGTGTTTGCGAATGTCGGCGATGCGGTCCAACAGGAAGTCCAGGGTCAGCGATTCCGTATTCGACTGCACGCCAACGGGAATCGTGGTGGCGAGGGGCGGTGTGAGGCGGTCCGGCGGGAACAGGTTCCACCAGCGAACGATCATCTCCTCGTCCCATTCGCTCATCAGGGTGCGTCCGGCCGAGGTGGTGTAGGGGTCGACCGATGTACCCTCCCAGCCGATGCCGCGGAAGGCGTGCGTGGCCAGCTCGCTGTGCAGGGTGAGCACCCGGTTGCCGCGCAGCACGCACAGGTGGGTGGTCTCGTTCAGGCCCGCGACCACCTTGCGCAGGTACGGCGTAGCCAGGTGCGCGAGCTGGGTCTCGGTGGCGTGGGTGGCCAGGGCGAACAGCCGCCAGCCGGGCCGATACGCCTTGGTGTCCTCGTCGCGGGAGACCAGTCCCGCCTCGGCCAGCGTCGCCAGCGCCCGCGAGACCTGCGCCTTGTCGCGCCCGGCGATCTCGGCGATCCGGGACACACCCAGACCGGCCGCGGCCTCGGGCCGGGCGAGTACTTCCAGCAGCTCGATATCGCGGATCAGGCCCGAGCCATAGGTCCGTTGATCGGCCATGAGGAACCTCCTGGATCGAAGAGCGGCGTTTGCGGACCCCATGGTTCCCCGGATCGCCGCCCGGGAACCCGTATCTATGTTGATTATCGTGCAACCACAGTTGCCGATATGTCAAATATTTCGATACCTTCGGTCGATCGAAGTGTTGCGGCTCACAGTGCGTCTCTCCCGTGCGCCGTAGCACGTTGCAGGAAGAGAGCATTGCAATGACGAGCGCCGAACTTCACAACCCCGCCGAACCCGTCGTCGGGCCGAAGGCCTGGCGGTTCCTGAAACGGCTGACCGCTGTGACGGCGGGGGGAATGTTCATCGACGGCTACATCTTCGCCGTCATCGGCGTGACGATGGCGCTGCAGACGTTCAAGGACGATCTGGACGTCAGCTCGACGTGGGCGGGCCTGATCTCATCCGCCACGCTGATCGGAATCTTCGTCGGCGCAACCACTTTCGGCTGGCTCACCGACAAAGTCGGCCGCAGGGCGATGTTCCTGGCCGACCTGGTCGGATTCGCGATCGCCTCGGTGCTGATGTTCTTCGTGCAGGCCTCGTGGCAGATGTTCGTGCTGGGCCTGGTCATGGGCCTGGCGGTCGGCGCCGACTATGCCATCGGCTCGCCGCTGATCACCGAGTTCTCCCCCACCTCGCTGCGTGCCCGACTCACCTCGTTCCTCCAAATCGCCTGGAACGTGGGCTATGTGGTGGCCTTCCTGATCGGCTACCTGATCACCCGCGCCTACCCGGATCAGTGGCGGCTGGTGCTGGCCTCGGCGGTGATCCCGGCGGCGCTGTGCCTGATCGCGCGGCACGGACTGCCCGAGTCGCCGCGCTGGCTGCTGTCGCAGGGTCGCCGCGACGAGGCGGAATCCGTGCTCGCGCAGCTGGATTGGTCGCTGGAATCCGGTGACTTCCAGTCCGAGCAGCCCGAGGAGGCGAAGTTCTCGACCATCTTCTCCCGCGACTACATCGGCCGCACCGTGTTCGTCTCGGTGTTCTGGACCTGCCTGGTGCTGCCCTACTTCGCGATCATCTTCTTCCAGGCGGACGTGCTGAAGGCGCTGCACATGAACAACCCGATCGCCTCGGCGCTGCTGGGCACGTTCGTCGCGCTGGCCGGTGCGGTGCTGGGCTGGTTCCTGATCGAGCGGGTCGGCCGCCGCAGGCTGCTGATCATCCCGCTGTGGATCACCGGTATCGCGCTGCTGATCGTCGCCTTCGACGCCTCGCTGCCGCGGCTGATCGTGGCGATCTCGTTCTTCGTCTACCTGTTCGCCTACGGCGTGGCCTCGATCCTGTGCGGCGTGTACCCGATGGAGCTGTTCCCGACCGCGGTGCGCACCAGCGGCGTCGGATTCTCCAGCTCGGTCAGCCGGATCGGCGCGGCTACCGGCACCTTCCTGCTCCCGATCGCGCTGAACCACTGGAGCGTCGGCGGCACCATGGCGGTGATGGGCGCGGTGTGCGTCGCGGGCGCGATCGCCTCGCAGTACATGGCGCCGGAGACCACCGGCCGCTCCCTGGTCGAGGTCAGCTCCAAGGCCGCCCGCGGCGTCATCCGCGCCGGCGATTCCGCACAGCCCGTGGCGAGTTCGGCGCGCAAGCCCCAGGTCGCCTGAAACACCTTTGTCCGCAATACCTTCGGAGGTGACAAGAATGTCCCGGCACACCGGCGTCGAACTCGGCGAATCATTCATCGATCCCGGCGTCAACGCGGCGCATATCAATACCGTTCTCGGTCCGCGCGGCAGCGCCGCCGAAACGGCGTGGACCACCAGCCTGGCCACACCGTCGGCAGGCTACGAACGCTTCGTCGTGATCATGCGGCCCGGTGTGCCGGTACAGCCGTTCACCGTCTTCGTCTCCAAGGCCGCGCCCGTCGATGACCGGCACGGCGAGCTGATCTGGGGCCCGGCGCAGGCCGGTGTCGCCGCCGGCGTGGCCGACGCGGTCGCGGCGGGCACCATCGCCCCAGACGAGGTCACCGACCTGCGCCTGATCGTCGCGGTCTGGGTCAACCCCAAGGCCGACGACGCCGAGGCGGTCTACCGCAACAACCGCCTGGCCACCGCCACCGCGCTGGCCAACGGCGCGCTCTGCCACCCCGATGTCGACACCGTCCTGAAGACCCGCGGCCAGATCGCCAACCCGTTCTTCACCCCGGCCGACGGCGGCGCCCCCGGCACCGAGTCGCACGCGGAGGAGATCCCATGAAAATCACCGCAATTCGCACCCGCAAGCTCCGGCTCGAGCTTGACCCGCCCTTCTTCGCCGCGTGGGATCCGGTGCCGCGCAGGCATTTCGACGCCACCATCGTCGAGGTGGAGACCGACGAGGGACTGGTCGGTATTGGATCCGGCGACACCATGGACGGTTTCGCGCCCTTCGAGGAGCTGTTCATCGGCACCGATCCGTGCAATATCGTCGAGCAGGTCAAGCGGATCGAGACGATCAACTTCCACGCCGGCCGCTTCTGGCCGCTCGAGGTCGCGTTCTGGGACATCATCGGCAAGGCCGCCAACATGCCGGTGGCCAGGCTGTTCGGCGGCGCCCAGCATCGGGTGGCCGCCTACGCCTCGACCGGTGAGCTGCGCACCCCCGAGCAGCGCGCCGAGTCCGCTCTGGCCATCCGCGAGGCCGGATTCCGGGCCATGAAGATCCGCGTGGATCCGCACAACTTCGCCGCTGGGCTCGCGGCGGTGCGCGCGGCCCGCGAGGCGGTGGGCGATTCGATGCAGATCATGGTCGATCTGAACCAGTCCTGGCGGATGGCCGGGGACACCCAGACGCCGCACGACTTCGTCGCCGCCCGCCGCGCGGTCGAGCAGCTGCGGGACCTGGACGTGTTCTGGGTGGAGGAGCCGCTCCCATATGCCGACCGGGACGGGCTGCGCCGGCTGCGCGCCGAGACCGGGGTGCGGGTCGCGGCCGGGGAGATGATCTCCTCGGTGTCGGAGGTCGTGGACTACCTGGAGCACGACGCGCTGGACGTGTATCAGATGGACGTGGTGCTCGCGGTGGGCATGCTGCGGGCGCGCACTCTGGCCGAGCTGGCCATGCTGAAGAATCGCCGGTTCACCCCGCACTCGTGGACCAACGGCATCGGGGTATTGGCCAATCTGCACGTCGCCGCCGGGGTCGGAGGCGGACCGTACTTCGAATTCCCCTACGACCCGCCGGGCTGGACCCCGCAGCGGCGCGATTTCATGCTGCGCCGCCCGGTCGACATCGATAGCGACGGATTCGTACGTGTGCCCGATGCCCCCGGCATCGGCGCCGAACTCGACGAGGAGGCATGCCGCAGATGGGCGTTGTGAACTGGCATGAGCGGGCGGCGCGGGCCGACCTGCCGAATCAACTGTTCATCGACGGGAAGTTCGCCGATGCCGCGGACGGCGGGACCTTCGAGAAGTTCTCGCCGATCGACGGGCACCCGCAGGGCGTGGTCGCATCCGGGCAGGCCGCCGACATCGACGCCGCCGTGGCCGCGGCGCGCCGGGCGTTCGAGGACGGGCGCTGGTCGGGCCTGGATCCGGCCGTGCGCAAAGCGCACCTGCTGCGCTTCGCCGAGGAGATCGAGCTCGCCGCCGAGCGCCTGGCGCTGGCCGAGACGCTGAACGTCGGCAAGCCGATCGCCAACACCCTCGCCGTGGACGCGCCCGGCACCGTGCACACCATCCGCTGGTACGCCGAGACGATCGATAAGACCTACGACCAGATCGCGCCCGCCCCCGCCAAGCGCCTGGCGCTGATCACCCGCGAGCCGCTGGGCGTGGTCGGCGCGGTAGTGCCGTGGAACTACCCGTCGATGATCGCCGCGTGGAAGATCGGCCCGGCCCTGGCCGCGGGCAACACCTTCGTGCTCAAACCGGCCGAGCAGTCGCCGCATTCGGCGCTGGTGCTGGCCGAGGCCGCCCAGCGGGCGGGCCTGCCGGACGGCGTGCTGAACGTCGTCACCGGGCTCGGCGAGACCGCGGGCCAGGCCCTGGGCCGCCACCCGGACGTGGACAAGATCGCCTTCACCGGCTCCACCCGGGTGGGGCGGCTGTTCCAGCAGTACGCCGCCGAATCCAACGGCAAGCCGGTCGCCATCGAGGCGGGCGGCAAGTCGCCGCAGCTGGTGCTCGAGAGCGCCGGGGACCTGCAGCGCATCGCCGAGGCCGTGGCCTGGGGCATCTATTACAACGTCGGGCAGACTTGCAACGCCGGCTCCCGCCTGATCGTGCACGAATCCCTCGCGGACGAATTGGTCACGCGGATAACCAAATTCGCGGCCAAGACGTTCGTGCCGGGCGATCCGCTGGACGAGAACACGCAATTCGGCGCCATCGCCGACGCGAATCAGCTCGCCACCGTGGTCGGCTACATCGAGCAGGGCCGCCGCACCGCACGCCTGGTGACCGGCGGTAACCGGGTGCGCACCGAATCCGGCGGCTACTACGTGCAGCCGACGATCTTCGCCGACGTGGACAACGACTCCGCGATCGCCCAGGAGGAGATCTTCGGACCGGTGCTGACCGTGACCACGTTCGACACCGAGGAACAGGGTGTGGCGCTGGCCAACGACACCCGCTACGGCCTGGCCGCCGCGGTGTGGACCGCGGATTTGGCCGCCGCCCACCGGGTTTCGCGGCAGCTGCGGGCGGGGACGGTGTGGGTCAACACCTTCGACGAGTCGAGTGTGATCACCCCGTTCGGCGGCTTCAAGGACACCGGCCTCGGGCGCGACAAATCGCTGCACGCCATCGACGCCTACACCGCACTCAAGACCACCTGGCTCAACTGGGAATGAACTCGGAAATGACTGATATGACGCAGAACCCAGCCCCGCTCATCGGCTTCATCGGCCTGGGCCATATGGGCGGGCACATGTCCGCCAATCTCATCGCCGCCGGGCATCGCCTGCTGGTGCACGACCTGAACGCCGTGGCCGAGCAGCGCTTGGTCGATCTCGGCGCCGAGCGCGCCGACTCGATCGCCGCGCTGGCCGCCGCCTGTGACGTGGTGATCACCATGCTGCCCGGGCCGCCCCAGGTGGAGGCGGTCATCCGGGAGATGGCCCCACTGCTGCGGCCCGACGCGGTGTGGGTGGACATGTCCACCTCCACCCCCGCCGCGGCCCGCGTCGTGGACGAGCTGCTCGCCGAGCGCGGGGTGTCCCGGCTCGACG
Organism: Nocardia sp. NPDC049707; assembly: GCF_040674855.1. Lineage (NCBI taxonomy): Bacteria > Bacillati > Actinomycetota > Actinomycetes > Mycobacteriales > Nocardiaceae > Nocardia > Nocardia sp. NPDC049707. The sequence goes on from NZ_JBFANN010000010.1 coordinate 47,730, forward strand.
CGCCGGTCTCCGGGATGGCCAAGGGCGCCGCGTCCGGGATGCTGCAGATCTTTGTCGGCGGCGAGGCCACGGTGCTGGCGCGGGTGCGGCCGCTGTTCGACGTGATGGGCGATCCCGAGCGGGTGCTGCACGTGGGCGGGCTCGGCGCCGGATACACCGTGAAGCTGATGATCAACCAGCTGTGGTTCTCGCATCTGGTCGCCACCGCCGAGGTACTCACCGTCGGGGTCAAGGCCGGGGTGGATCTAGGCGTGCTGCACACTTCGCTGCTGGCCAGCCCCGCGGCGAGCTCGTTCCTGGCCAATGACCTGCCCTCGGTATTCGGCGGCGACTACGACGAGTCGTTCGCGATGAAGCTGGCCTGCAAAGACCTGGGGCTGTCCATCGATCTGGGCCGCGACGTCGGGGTGCCGACGCCGCTGTCCGCGCACGTAGAGCAGATCTACCGCACCGCGCTGGCGAAGTTCGGGCCCGACGCAGGCGAGATGATCCCGGTCCGGCTGGCCGAGGAGTACGCCGCACTGGAGTTGCGGCAGGCGAAGGCTGCGGAGGTGGCGGCATGAGCACGGGCGAACATCATTGCGGCTACCCGCATTCCGTGCACGCGGAGAATTGGGACATCACCACCTTCCCGCGGGTGATCGCCGGGGCCGGCTCGGTGGCCCGCCTCGGCGGGCTGCTGCACGAGCGCGACGCCCGCCAGGTCCTCATCGTCACCGATCCGGGGCTGCGCAAGACCGGCATGGTGGACGATCTGGCCGCCGCGATCGGCGCGGCCGGGGTCGGGGTGACCATCCACAGCGAGATTCCGGCGAATCCCTCGACCGCCTCGCTGGACGTGGCCACCGCCGTCGCGCGCGATGCCCGCGCCGACTACCTCGTCGCGATCGGCGGCGGCTCGGCACTGGATGCCGCGAAGGCCGTCGCCCTGCTGACCCACACCTCGCTGTCGGCCGAATCACTGAACGGCTCCGAGGAATTCGACGCACCGACGGTCCCGCTTGCGGCGATCCCGACCACCGCCGGAACCGGCGCGGAGACCAACGGTTTCGGCGTCATAGAAAGCGCCGACCACCGCAAGGTGTACATCGGGACCGCCGCGACCACCCCCGAGCTGATCGTCCTGGACGCCGAGCTGACGGTCGGCCTGCCCGCCGCGATCACCGCTGCGGCCGGTTTCGACGCGATCATCCACGGCGCGGAATCGCTGCTGTCCCAGGGCGCCACCTCGCTCTCGCGCGCCTACGCCACCGAATCGCTGCGGCTGACCACCGCGGCCCTGGCCGACGCGGTCGCCGACGGCACCGACATCGAGGCACGCAGCCGCATGCTGATCGGCGCGCACCTGGCCGGGCGCGCGCTGTCGCTCAGCGGCCTGGGCCTGGTGCACGGCATCGGTCATTCGATCACCGCCACCACCGGCACCCCACACGGCGTCGCCCTGGCCTCGATCGCGGGCCCGGCGCTGGCGTTCGGCGCCGGTGCGGCCCCGGCCAAGTACGCCGACCTGCTGCGAGTGCTGGACCTGGACGGCGACGGCGAACGGGCGGCCCGGCGGATCGAAGAGATCGCCGCCGCGGTCGGCCTGCCGACCAGCCTGGGCGAGCTGGGTGTGGGCGCGGAGCTGATCGACACGCTGGTCACCAAGACTCTCGAGGACGCGGTGACCAACAACACCCCGCTACGGCCGAGTCCCGCGCAGCTGACCGAGCTGCTGCGGGCCAGCGTCGAACGCGTGCGGGAGGCGTGATGGCTGAGCTCACAACGTCGAGCACCGGAAGGAGAACGGTGATGGTTCACGACCGTAAGTCCGCACTAGCGCTGGTCGAGGCGCTGTCGCGCGAGCTCTACATCAATGGCCGATGGCGCGAATCATCCACGGGCGCACGGTATTCCGTGCACAATCCGGCCGATGGCTCGGCGATCACAGAGGTCGCCGACGCGAGCGTGGCCGATGCGCAGGACGCGCTGGCCGCCGCGCACGCGGCCCAGCGAGATTGGGGCGCAACAACATCGCGGTATCGCGCGGAGCTGCTGCGCCGGGTCTTCGACCGGATCATCGAGCGCACAGAGGATTTCGCGGCGCTGATCAGCCTGGAGATGGGCAAGCCACTGGCCGAGGCGCGCGGCGAGGTGGCCTACGGCGCGGAGTTCCTGCGCTGGTTCTCCGAGCAGGCCGCGCACCTGACCGGGTCCTACGCCCCGGCGCCGAACGGCGGCTACCGCATCGTGACCGCCAAACAGCCGGTCGGTCCGTCGCTGCTGATCACGCCGTGGAACTTCCCACTGGCGATGGCCACCCGCAAGATCGGCGCAGCGCTCGCGGCCGGCTGCACCTGCCTGGTCAAGCCCGCACCGCAGACACCGCTGACACTGGCACTGCTGATGCAGATCTGCCATGAGCTGGACGTGCCTGCGGGCGTGGTGAACTACCTGCCGACGCTGGACGCCGCGGCACAATCGCGGGCGCTGATGGACGATGCGCGGCTGCGCAAGGTGTCGTTCACCGGATCCACCGGGGTCGGCTCGATCCTGTTGCGCCAGGCCGCGGATCGGGTGCTGCGCACCTCGATGGAGCTGGGCGGCAACGGACCGTTCATCGTGTTCGACGACGCCGAGCTGGATGCGGCGGTGGACGGCGCGATGCTGGCGAAGATGCGCAACGCGGGCGAATCCTGCGTCGCGGCAAATCGATTCCTCGTGCACGAAGCTATCGCCGAGGAATTCACCGAGCGGCTGGTGCGGCGGTTCGAGGAGCTGGTCGTTGGTGACGCCTTCGATCCGGCCAGCGCCGTCGGACCACTCATCGACGCCAAGCAGCTGGACAAGGTCACTGAGCTGGTGGACGACGCCGTCGCCCGGGGCGCCCGGATCCGCGTCGGTGGCAAGGCACTCGGCGGGAACGGGTACTTCTACCGCCCCACCGTGCTCACCGAGGTGCCCGGCACCGCCAGGATCGCCCACGAGGAGATCTTCGGACCGGTGGCGGCGGTCACCACTTTCAGCACCGAGGAGCAGGCCCTCGAGCGGGCCAACGCCACCGAATTCGGCCTGGCCGGATACGTGTACACACGCGACCTCTCGCGGGCGCTGCGCTTCGCCGAGCGGCTCGAGACCGGCATGGTCGGGGTGAACCGTGGCCTGGTCTCGGATCCGGGCGGCCCGTTCGGCGGGGTGAAGGCCTCGGGCCTGGGCCGCGAGGGCGGCGCGTCCGGCATCGAAGAGTACCTCGAAACCAAGTACCTCGCAGTACAACTGTGAGCCCCGCGGGCGCGGGCGGGTGCCGGACCGCCCGCGCTGATTCCGATAACCACCACCGGCCCGATCACGGACGCTCAGGCGGCGGAGACGTTGTGGCTCGTCGGAACGAGTGAGCGCTCATGCCGAGGACAGGGTGCTCGACCGTCGATCAACTGCGTGTTTGCTGGTGGGGTTTGTTTCGAGGTACAGGCAGTGCAGGCATTAATCGCGGTACTGGTGGCAGCTGCATCACGTGTGCCTCGCTTTCGCTGACAGGCGACAAAAAGGCGACTCAAACCGTGTGGCGCGGGGGCAGAAATCGGCTTCTGACGTCGGCCGCTTCTTCCGATATCGCCATATTCGCATGCCTGCCGCTGACCTGGAAGGTATGGCTGCCGATAATGAGCGCGCCTCTCTGCGGGGCGGGCGAGGGCGAAATAGGTGAATTGCTGGCGATATGCGGCGGCCCTACTGTGGATTATGGCTATCACAACGACGAATCCTGCGACGGGTGAGGTTCTCAGGAGGTTCGACGAACTGCCTCCTGAGGAATTGGAAGACAAGCTCGCCCGGGGCGGCGACAGGGAGGCAGATTCATGACCGAGGCAACCGGACGGGTGGCTCTCGTGACCGGGTCGAGCAGCGGAATCGGCGCGGCCACCGCGCGCCTGCTGGCCACGCGCGGACTGCGCGTGGTGGTCAACTACCTGCACAGCGCGGCCGCCGCCGACGAAGTCGTGGCGGACATCGAAGCCGCGGGCGGCCAGGCCATGGCCGTACCGGCCGACGTGCGTGAAGCGGCGGCCGTCGACACCCTGATCGAACGCGTCCGGGCGGCGTGGGGCGACGTCGACATTCTGGTGCACAACGCACTCACCCCGTACGCGATCAAACCATTCCAGGAGATGACCTGGGCAGAACTGGGCGGCAAGCTCGACGACGAGATGCGCGCGGCTTTCGTCGTCACCAAGGCCGTCCTGCCCGCGATGACCGATCAGGGCTGGGGACGGCTGATCTATCTCGGCACCGGCCTGAGCCGCAGACCCCGCGCGGGCATGATCGCACTGGGCACGGCCAAGGCCGCGCTCACACAGTTCGCCCGCTACCTCGCGCAGGAACTGGGCCCGGCGGGCGTCACCGTCAACGTCGTCGAGCCCGGTCCCGTAGCCGAGACCAGGATGTCGCAGGTGCTCGACGAGGAGCTGACGCGGCGGCAGGTGGCCGCCACCCCCCTCGGTCGCCTGGCGCTCCCGGCCGACGTCGCCAGCGCGGTCGCCTTCTATGCGGGCGAAGAAAGCTCCTTCATGACCGGCACCACCGCCGCGGTCAACGGCGGAATGGCCATGTACTGAGCGAAGGTTCGGAGGGAAAGGTCATGCACACCATCGATCTCGCCTTCGTCGGGCGCGGCCTGCACGAGGAACTGGCCGCCTACATCGCCGACCAGGAGGATTTCTACGCCGACGAGAACGTGCACGTCGCACTGCGGGACGGGTGCGCCTGGGACGAGCAGCGGCTGCGTCGCGGCGCCACCATCGGGCTCGGCCGGGCGCTGCTGTCCCGGCTGACCGACGGCATCCCCTGGGTCGCGCTCACCGTCAACACCCAGCGCCCACTGTTCTGGTTCCTCGCCCACCCGGACGTGAGCTCCCTGACCGATCTGGCCGGTCGACGTCTTGCGGTACACGAACCGCACACCGCGCCAGGATGTTTCGCCCGCATCGTGTTGCGCGGAGCGGGTCTCGACCCGGACCACGACGTCCACTGCGTCGTCCGGCCACCCGGCGACTACGGCATGGACCTGCGTCGATTGCGCGACGGCGAGATCGATGCCGCGTTCGTCGGCAGCACCATGGCCCCGGAGGCGATAGCCGCCGAATGCGGCTGGCGGATGGTGGCCTGGGTCGGCGACCACTTCCAGATCCCCACCGTGGGTGTTGCCGTCGACCCGACCCACGTCCAGCCCGATGGTCCCGCTGTCCAGGCCGTTGTACGAGCTCACCGACGCGCCGTGCAAGTTATCCACAACGATCCCGACACCACCGTGCGGTACCTCCGGACCTTTCTCGGGCGGCACACCGAGGCCGAGGTCCGCGCCCACTACGAGACCTTTATCGCACCGTATTTCACGATCGACGGCCGGGCCGATCTCACCGTCGCAGACCACGCGATCACGGCAGTCGCCGCCGAACTCGCCGTGCCCGCCACCTTCACAGCAGCCGAGTTCTATCGCACCACACCCTGACAAGCCCACCGCAGAATCCACGAAATCAGAAGGCAGCTTCAGACCCGGTCGGAAGCGGGTGTGAGGCCCCAACCAATGGAGGTGTAAGTTGGCCGAACTCATGCAGCCCGAAGAGGGAATTGTGCTGGCCCACTTCATCGTATCGGACGACGTCGAGCGTTCTCGGCGTTTCTACACCGAAGTACTCGGCGGCAGGGTGGTCTTCTCCGGCGGACCCACCTATGTCGCACTGGCCAACAGCTTTGTCATCATCAATGTCGGTGGAGGCCCGACCGACGACAAGCCCGCAGTCACCCTGGAGACGCCACGCGACCCCGACCGAGTCAGCAGCTTCCTCAACCTCCGGGTCGCAGACATCCAGGCCGTGTACACCGAATGGAGTGCCCGCGGTGCTCAATTCCTGACACCGCCGAAGCAGCACCAGTACGAGATTCGTTGCTACATCCGCGATCCCGACGGCTATCTGATCGAGGTGGGGCAAACGACCGACCCAGAGGGGGACTGGTCACCGTGGTTACCGTCTCCCCCGACGCCGTAAAGACGGCAACGGTCGACGCCGACCAACTGGCGTTCGACGACGGCGACCCGCGCTCCCCCGTCGGCCAACTCGCCTGCGCAGTGTTCACCCGGCGAGCCGGCGCCCAACACGATCACGTCGTAGCTGGTCACCCTCACTTACGCGGCGCAGCCGTGGCCCGCGCATGCGCCGCGTGGCGACGGACGTTCGGCGCGCATGAGCTGTGCGGCCACAGTATGAATCTCACAGTGGCCCTGTAGGTTTCGGTCGAACAGTCCACCTGCGCAGTCTGACGGGTGGACTGTTCGACCGCCCCTCATCAAGCTCCGTCGGTACGGGCGAACGCTGCGTCGAACGCCGACTCCGGCGGCTCGAACAGCAAACTCCGCACGAACCCGACGGCTTCTCGGGCGCCCCGTAGGCGATCCATTCCGGCGTCCTCCCACTCCACCGAGATGGGGCCGGAATATCCGATGGCCTTCAGTGCCCGGAAGCATTGCTCCCACGGCACGTCGCCGTGGCCGGTCGATACGAAATCCCATCCGCGCCTGGGGTGCGCCCACGGCAGGTGCGAGCCGAGGCGGCCGTTGCGGCCGTCGAATCGCTTCGCCGTGTCCTTGCAGTCGACGTGGTAAATGCGGTCGGCGAAGTCCAGGATGAAGGCGACGGGATCGAGGTCCTGCCAGACGAAATGCGAGGGATCCCAGTTGAGTCCGAACGCGGGACGGTGGTCGACCGCCTCCAGGGTGCGCGCGGTCGTCCAGTAGTCGTAGGCGATCTCGGACGGGTGCACTTCGTGGGCGAAGCGCACGCCCACGTCGTCGAAGGCATCGAGGATCGGGTTCCAGCGCCGCGCGAAGTCGGTGTAGCCGTCATCGATCACCTCCCCCGGGACCGGTGGAAACATCGCCACGTACTTCCAGATCTTCGAACCCGTGAATCCGACAACGGTGTCCACCTCCAGCATCGCGGCGGCGCGCGCCGTGTCGGCCATTTCCGACGCGGCGCGTCGCCGGACGCGTTCGGGTTCGCCCTCGCCCCAGATCCGGTTCGGCAGAATCGCTTGGTGCCGGAAGTCGATCGGGTCGTCGCAGACGGCCTGCCCCACAAGGTGATTGGAGATCGCGTATACGTTCAGCCCGTAGCGCTCCAGCTGAGCGAGCTTCTCTTTGATGTATCCGCTCTCCGTCATCGCCCGGCCGACATCGAAATGGTCGCCGGAGCATGCGATCTCCAGTCCGTCGTAGCCCCAGTCGGCGGCGAGGCGGCACACTTCCTCGAACGGCAGATCCGCCCATTGCCCGGTGAACAAGGTGACCGGTCGGCTCATAGGTCCAACTCCTCCGGGATTACCTGTGTCACTTCCACGGAGCCGGATAGCCCGGCATGGCCTCGCAACCGCACATGGCGTAATGCAGCGGGGGCATATCCGCCTTGATGTAGTTGGGCAGCGTGTCCTGGGTGATCTTCAATTGCGGCAGCACCCATTCCCGCGGAACCTGTTTGCCCTCCAGAATCCGCAGCGCCGCGATCACGGGCGTGCGCCACTGGTAGGCCGGATAGGTGGGGGCGACGGCGGTCAGCTTCTCCTTGTTCCACATGCGCAGGAAGTCCTGCTGGTCCTCGCCGACGATCGCGGGCAGCGCGACGCCCGCGTCCTGGAACGCCTCGACGGCGGCGACCGCGGTCTGGCCCGCGTCCATCCAGATGCCGTCGATCTTTCCCTGGCGCTGCAGATAGCTGGACACGATGCTCTTGGTCTTGGCCGCGTCACCGTCGGTGAACTCCACGCCGACGATGTCGAGCCCGCTGCCCGCGAAGACCTGATCGGCTGCGGCCCACCGCTGCTCCAGCACGTCCACGCCCGGAAGGATCCGCAGCGCGAGGATCTTTCCGCCAGAAGGCACCTTCTGCTTCAGGAACTCCGCGCCGTCCGCACCGAAGGCGTAGCCGCCGATGGGATGGATGAACGTCACCGGGCAATTGGTCTTCACGCCGCGGTCGAAGACGATGACCGGAACGCCGGTGTTGCACGCCGCCTCCACGGCCGGGGTCAGCGTCGCGGTGGTATTGGGTGAGATGATCAGCGCGCTGCACCCCTGGGTCGCGAACGACTGGATGTCGCTGATCTGTTTGTCGTCCTTGGCTCCCGCGTCCAGCACGGTGAGTTTCCCGATCTCGGGGTGGAGCTTGGCTTCTTCACGCATGGTTTTGAAACCCACCTGGCGCCAGGGGTTGTTCACCGAGGCATTGGAGAAGCACAGGTTGTAATTGCCGCCCGGCTTGGCGTATTTCGCGGTGTCGACCATCGTGGGATCGAGCATCTGCTCCCAGGGCTTGTCGTGCGAGTCGCCGCCGTCCAGCCCGACCGGCTGGGCGGTGCGGAAGGCCAGCTGGCGATCGAACTCGCCACGGTCGAAGAACTCGGACTTCGCCGCGGATTTGGAGGTGTTCCCCGTGCCTTTGTCGGGTAGGTCGCTGGAGCACCCGGCCAGTGCGAGTACGGCGGCCGCTGCCACGATGGCCCAAGTGGTTCTCATTGATGTTTCTCCTTGCTACTGCGTGAGATCGGTCTAGGTGAGGGCCGGTTCCGGTTTGCGGAATCGCAGTAGGCGTCGCAGGCTCGCGCCGTGCGCGGCGTAGGCGATGGCCGCGATGATGATCACGCCTTGCACGGCCGATTCGAGCCCGCCGGATACACCGAGCAGATGCAACAGCGAGAACATCGCTTCCAGCGACACCCCGCCCGCCGCAGCGGCGACGACCGAGCCGCGGCCTCCTCCGAGGAGCACGCCGCCGAGCACGACGGCGGTGATGGCCCGAAACTCCAGACCGCGCCCGATTTGCGCTGATACTCCGGCGAATCCGCCCAGGAGGATCGCCGCCAGCGCGGCGAGCAATCCGGACAGTACGAACGCCAGCAGGCGTAGGCGGTCGACTCGGCCGCCCGCGAGCCGGACCGTCTGCTCGTTGTCGCCCACCGCCACCAGCGTTCGCCCGGTGCCGCTGCGCATGAACACGACCGCGCCGGCGAGCACCAGGATCAGGATGAGCACCGACCAGGGCACCTGCCCGAGCAGCGGGAAATCGAAGCTGCCACGACCGAGTGTCCGGAACGACGGCGACAGGTCACCGCGCGGAGCGCCACCGGTCCACAGGAATACCGCGCCATCCAGGACCAGCAGCATTCCGAGAGTCACGATGAACGACGGTACGAGCAGCCTGGTTGTGATGAGGCCATTCACCAGGCCGACGAGGACGCCGAAACCGAGCAACAACACGATCACCCGGGCGGTGTTGCCGTCGTCGCCGTTGATCAGCCGGGCCGCGATCACGACCTCGGCGGTCACCAGCGACCCAACCGAGAGATCGAAGCCGCCGGATACGACCACGAAATACTGTCCGATCGCCAGAATCACCAGGGGTGCAGCCCGTTTCAGCAATGCCAGGTAACCGGCCGCCTCGGTGTACGCGGTACCGGCGAGTGCCAGTGCCACCAGCAGGATTACGAGGATCGTCAGCACCGGCGCAGTGCCTTCGGCAAGTCTCGGGCGCCACTGCACGCTCATGATGCCTTCCTCGAAAGCATGCGGCGGGCGTACAGCGCCACCGCGATGATCAGCACGACACCGCGCACGACGTTCTTGAAAAAGGGGTCGACGGCGAGGTCATCGAAGATGGTGTCCAGGGTCGCGAGGATGAGCACACCGCCGATAGTGCCGATGACACCACCGCGGCCGCCGCTCAGCGCCGCACCGCCCAGCACCGTGGCGGCGATGGACTCGAGGTCGTAGCCCGCGTCGGTGCCGACCCACGGTGCACCCGAGCCGAGGCGCGAGGCCAGGAACACCCCCGCCAGCCCGGCCATCAACGCGCACAACACATGTGCGGTGATGATGGTGCGGGACGCCCGGACACCGGACATCCGAGCGACCTCGATATCGCCACCCACGGCGTACATGTGGTAGCCGGTCCGGGTGCGTCGCATGTACCACCACGCACCGGCCGCGCTCAGCAGCATCAGCAATGCTGCGAGCGGGATGGGGCCGATCCGGTCGTATCCGAGGTGTTCGAAAGCGCGTGGGACGCTGCCTGCGGGGCCGGTGTAATTCTCCTGCAGATATCCGCGCAGAATCAGCGCGACACCCAGGGTGGCGATGAAGGCGTTCGCCCGTAGCACCGTGATGACCAATCCGTTGAGCAGCCCAACGGATGCCGCGACCGCGAGGGCCGCCGCCACGCCGGGCACGACCATCGAGGGCCGGCCCGCCATGGTCTGCGCGGCCACCAGCGAACACAGTCCGATCAGGTAGGCCACCGACAGGTCCAGTGATCCGGTGATCACGACCATCGTCTGTCCGACGGCGACCAGGCCCAATACCGTGCTGCGCGTGAGGATGTTGAAGATGCCGCCCTCATCCAGCAGCACCCCTCCCCGCATGCCCACCAGGATGCTGCCGATCACAAGCAGCGCCGCCAGCGCCAGATACACCGACACCGTCGGCGTGACCACGAATCTTCGCCGTGGCACGAAGGCGCGGCGCACGACCGGGATCTTCTCCGCCACCGTGCTCATGCGACCTCTCCGATCCCGTGGCCAGTGGCCAGTCCCATGACGGCCTCTTCGGACGCACCGGCGGGCAACTCGCCCGCCAGGGCTCCTTCATGCATGACGAGGATCCGATCACTCATGCCGATCAGCTCGGGCAGTTCGGAGGAGATCATCAGGACAGCCACACCGTCACCCGCCAAGTCGCGAAGTAGTTGGTAGACAGCCTGTTTGGCGCCGACATCGATACCTCGCGTCGGCTCATCCACGATCAGGATGTGCGGCCGCACCGCGAGCCATTTGCCGAGTACGATCTTCTGCTGATTGCCACCGGATAGGTACCGCACCTCCTGATGCGGGCCGCGCGCCGCGACCGCGACCGAACTCAGCAGCTCCGTCAGGTCCGACGTCCGCCGCGCCGCCGCCCCCCGCAGCGCGGCGCGGCGCACGAGCAGCGCATTGTCGCGCACCGACTGCCGCAACGCCAGCCCGTCGCCCTTGCGGTCCTCGGTGACGAATCCGATTCCATTGCGAACCGCGCTGCGCGGGTTCGAGATTCGCGTCGGCTTGCCGTCCACCTCGAGGACGCCGCTCGTGAACGGCTCCAGACCCCAGATCGCCCGCGCGATGGCCGACCGCCCCGATCCCTGCAACCCGGCCAGCCCGACGATCTCCCCCGCACGCACCTCGAAGGTCAGGTCGCGAACCCGCCCGTTGCCCGCACCGCACAGGGCGATGCGGACATGCCCCGGTTCGGCCGCCCGCTTCGGATAGAGCGTTGCGAGTGGGCGGCCGACCATCTGCCGGACGAGTTGGTCCGAGGTCAGCTCGCCGGTCGGTGAACACGCCACGAACGCACCGTCTTTCAGCACGGTGACGCGCTGGCTGAGGTCGAACACCTCGCGCATCCGGTGCGACACGTACAGGATCGCCATCCCGCGCTCCCGCAGCCGGGCCACCAGGTCGTACAGCAGCTCGACCTCCTGCTCGGCCAGCGCGGCGGTCGGCTCGTCCATCGCGAGCACCGCCGCGTCGGTAGACAGCGCCTTCACGATCTCCACGACCTGCCGCTGCGCCACGGACAGTCCGGCCACCTCGGCCGCCGGTTCGATGCCTTCCTCCCCCAGCCACTCGAGCAGCCGCCGAGTCTCGGCCTCCATCGCTCGCCTGTCGACCCTGCCGCGCTTCACGGGTTCGCGCCCCAGGAAGACGTTCTGCGCAACGGTCCGGTGGGGCAACAGGTTCAGTTCCTGATGGATGATCGCGATGCCGGCCGCCTGCGCGTCGCGGGGTGTGGAGAAGGTGACTTCGTTGTCCCCCATCAGAATCCGGCCGGAGTCCGGCCGGTGCACGCCCGCCAGCACTTTCAGCAGTGTCGACTTGCCCGCGCCGTTCTCCCCCATCAGCGCGTGCACCTCACCCGCGCGCAGGTCCAGGTCTACGCCGCGCAATACCGGGACGCCCAGGAAGCTCTTGGCGATTCCCTCCAACCGGACCAGCACCTCGCTCATGCCTGCGCCTCGCTGGCGCTCGGCTCCGGCACGAGCGAGTGCTCGGCTGTGTTTATCGTTCGCTCGCTGCGCTCGCTCATGGGAGCACCTCGGTCCACTCGCCGCCGTCGGCGGCCGATCGCAGCACGGCGTCGGTAATGCGGACAGCGCGCAGCCCGTCCGCGAAGGTGGGCAGCCCGTCCGCGCACTCCTCTCCGCGGATCGCGCGATAGGTGTCGGCGACGAAGGCGTCGAAGCAGTCCTGATACCCCTGCGAGTGTCCGGCGGGCAGCCGCGAGTACCGGGCGGCCGGGGCGGAGAGCGTGTCCGGATCGCGCAGCAGCATGAGATTGCCCTTCCGCCGTCCCACCCACAGCCGTTCCGGGTCTTCCTGGTCGAAGCCGAAACTCGTTTCCGTGCCCGACACCTCGATGTGCAGGCGATTCTTGCGGCCCGCGGCGACCTGCGATACGAGGAGGGTGCCGACTACGCCGGAGACGGTCGTGAAGTGCACCGTCGCAACGTCTTCCGTAGTCGTGTCGCGCCGCTCGTGGACCACCACGGTCTGCGCAGACAACCGCGCGATGCGATCACCGGTGACGAATTCCATGAGATCGCACCAGTGCGAGCCGATATCGGCGAAGGCCCGTGACGGGCCGCCCAATTCGGCGTCGACCCGCCAGTCGTCATCGGTCGATTCGGACAGCCAGTCCTGCAGGTAGCCGCCGCTGATCGTCGACAGGAACCCCGCCTCGCCGGCGGCCAGCCGCTCCCGCATCTCGCGGATCATCGGATGGAACCGGTAGACGAAGGGCACGGTGGCGATCTTCCCGGCCGCGGCGGCGACCAGAGCGGCCGCATCGTCTTCTCCGGTCGCGAGCGGCTTCTCGCAGATCACGTGCACACCGGCGGCCAGCGCGGCGCGAGTCACGCTGGCGTGCACGGCATTCGGCGCACAGACATGGAGCACATCGATCTCCGCATCGGACAGCAGCACCTCCACGCTGGGGTAGCCCTGGTCGGCGCCCAGTGTCTCGGCCGCCGCTTCGACGGTGAACGGGCTGCTCGATGCGACCGCGACGACTGCACCGCCCGCGCGCCGCACGGACTCGGCGTGCACCCGGCCCATGAATCCCGCGCCCACCACCGCCGCTCGCACCGTGGGAGAACCGACGCTGCCACTGCCGGCCACCACTGTTCTGTGCGTCACATTCATATGGCGAACGGTATGGGTCATTTTGTCGACTGTCAATCAAAAGTATGAATCTCGGCGACAATTCGTGCGCGTAGGCTCGGCGGAACGGGCACTCAGCCGTCGAGCCGGGCGATGGCAGAGCGTAGAAACCGCAGGCTGTCAGTGGCGAGAGCGTCTTGCGACGCCGCCACCGGTCGCCACGCACGGGCAGCAGTGGCGATCGCGGGAATCTCCGGCGTGAACGATTCGACACACAGCGGACCTCGATAGCCCGTGTCGGCCAGCACGCGCAGGAACGCGGCCCAGTCCTGACCATCCCGGCCCGGCGCACCCCGGTCGTTCCCGGCTACCTGCACATGGGCGATGTGCGCGCCCGCAGCCGAAACTGCTGCGGCAGAGGAGGATTGCTCGATATTCATGTGATAGGTGTCCAGCGCGAGACCCCACCCCCGCTCAGGCAGCCCGTCCAACGCCTCCAGCGCCTGCTCGACCGTGTTGAGCACGCTGGTCTCGTACCGGTTCAGCGGCTCCACCGCGATGCGGACATCCTTCGACGCCGCGTACTCGACGACGGGGGCGAGACCGGCCCGCAACTGCGCGTACAGCGACGGCCTGTCCGCGATCCACCAGGTGCGGCCGACCGAGCTGTATGCCGGGCCGGCCGCCACCGGACTGCCGACGATATGCGCCGCGTCCACGACCCGCCGCAGGTAATCCTGCGTCTCCTCGACCAAGTCGGGGTCGAGAAGGTCTCTGCCCGGCGGCATGACCAGGCACAGCGATGCCTTCAGACCGATCTCCGCGAAAAGATCCGCCGTCCGGTGCGGGTCCCAGTCGCCGGGAGATTCCACGGGCAACTCCACGACATCGAAGCCCCAATCGCGGATTCTCGGAGCCAACTCGGCCACGTCACGGTCGGTCAGCGGCGAGGCCCACACCCAGGTATTGATTCCTATGTCCCACATGCACAGACCGTAGGTGGTCACTTATGACAAGGTCAACGCAAAAGTCTGATTCGGCTCCACAAAAGCATCGTCTTGCAGCCCCATAATTGTTGGCGGATCAGATCTATTGGCTGGTGATTGGATACAAGATGGTCGCCAACCCCACATAGTTCTTCCGGTCTGATTAACTTGACAGGTGGCCGAAGCACTCGCGACCAACGCAGCCTCACCGGGACACCTGCTGCAACTCCTGCGGGACGGGAGACCGCGCACACGCGCCGAACTGTCCTCCGCGACCGGGTTATCCCGGTCCACCGTGCGCACCCGCTTGGACATGCTCCTGCACGCCGGCCTCGTGGCCGAAGCGGACAGCGGCATATCAACGGGCGGGCGGCCGGCCGACCTGTTCGTCTTCAACACCCGCGCGCGCGTGGTGCTCACCACCGAGGTCGGCGCGACCCACGCCGTGGTCGCGGTCAACGATCTCACGGGCGCCCCGCTGGCCGTGCACAAGCTGTCGCTCAATATCTCCGACGGCCCCGATACCGTCCTGGCCAGCCTGGTCGAGCAGTGGCAGGCTCTGCTCGCCGAGCTGGAGATCCCCGTGTCGCAGGTCGCGGGCGTCGGCATCGGGCTGCCCGGTCCGGTCGAACATGCCACCGGCCGCCCGGCCAATCCTCCGATAATGCCGGGCTGGAACGGGTTCGACGTGCCCGGTCGCGTGCGCGCCGACTTCGACGTCCCTGTGCTCGTCGACAACGAGGTCAACCTCATGGCGCTCGGCGAGCACAGCACGGCCTACCCCGGCGTGGACCATCTGATCCTGGTCAAGATCGCCACGGGCATCGGTGCGGGCCTGATCAGCAACTACCGGCTGCATCGCGGCACAGCCGGCGCGGCGGGCGACATCGGCCACATCCCCGGGCACAACTCCCCCGACGTCCCGTGCCGCTGCGGCAATACCGGCTGTCTCGAAGCGATCGCCGGCGGCGGCGCGATCGCCGCCCTCCTCCGCGAAAAAGGGCTCCACGTCGAAACCAACGCCGAAATCGTCGACATCGTCCGCAGCGGCAATGTCGTTGCGGGCCAGATCCTGCGCGCGGCGGGCCGCACTATCGGCGACGTGCTGGCGACATGCGTCAACATGTTCAATCCGGCACTGATCGTGATCAGCGGCAGCCTGGCGCAGGCGGGCGAGCTGCTGCTCGCGGGCATCCGCGAATCCATTTACCGGCGATCACTGCCCCTGGCTACCGAGAATCTGCGAATCGTCCACTCGCAAACCGGAGATCAGGCGGGCGTCATCGGCGCCGCCGTCATGGTGATCCAGGAGATCCTGGATCCCTCGGCGGTCGACCGGCAACTCGCCTGATCCGAAGCCACGCCCCACGCTAGGGTGCGCGGCGGCACCGATTCCGGGTCCAGCCGATCCCCTCGATCGAACGCGGGCCCGAACTCGCCAGCACCGACCAAGCGCGCATCCACCGCTGGTGGGGCTACAACCCGCGCTACAACGTCGCGATCGCCGCCGGCCCGGCCGGGCTGCACGTCATCGATCTCGAGGCGGCCCACATGACCCCACCCGCTGACGATCTCACCGAGGCCCTTGTTCGGCTCGCCGCCCATCTTCCCCGGCACGCACCGCCGACATGGACGATCGCCACCCCCGGCGGCTGGCACCCGTACTACCGCGCCCCGCACGAGCCGCCTTTGCGGTGCACGGTCGCACGCATCGGCGAGGGCATCGATTCCCGCGGGAACGGCAAATATGTCGTCGCCCGGACCCCGCAAACCGCCCACGATGCAACGCCGCACACCTCGTCCGGCGCTCTTGGGCCTACATCAGTAGCAACGGAAAGGTATTGATGATGGAGTGCGCGGCCACCAACGCCCATGCATTGCGATACCGCGCCCAAAGATACCCAGCGAACAGGGCGTAGGTACCTTGGAACGCCACGATGGCCCCTAGTGTCAGAGGCAGTCCGGTCAGTACGGCCGAACCCTGTCCATGCGTCGGAAGGTGCAGCCAGGCAAACAGCAACGCGCCGAGCACGATTCCCGGCCAGCGACCGAACAGGGCCTCCAGCCGAGTCTGCAACATGACACGGTAGAACACTTCCTCGCAGATATTGGCGGTGAACACGGTCACCGTGGCACCGATGACAAGCGCCACCGGATCCGGGTAGTCCTCCGCACTCGGGAGCGGACCAGAGAACGGCCCGACCAGACTGAGGTAGCCGAAGATCAGCAACGCGGGAATCGGTGCGAGCCAACGCCACCATTGCCGCGGCCACCACCAGTGTTGCACCCTGTGCGGTTTCGATGCGTCATACGCCGTGCGGAACGCTCTGAATGCAAACCAGGGCAGAAGCAGGAAGAATACCGGCTTGCCGAGGGCCCATACGCCCTGCACGATGTCGCTGGACGTGCCAGCGGCGATGAGCACAAACAATATCAACGGCATCAGCACCGCCACCGCGGCGACTACCGCAGTCTCTCGGATCAGCCCATCCCGGTCTCCGACAACCTCTGGCGCGATCCTGGATGCGCGCGGCGGCACAAGCCGTACCAGCAGCAAGCCCGCGGCGACCGGCAACAACGCGCCCGCTAGCGGCAGCCGATCATCGGAGTCCGTGGACGGCATGATCGAGTCGTGCCCGGTGAGAAGCAGGCCGACCACTGCGGCGAAGAACACCGCCAGCCCACCCGTGAGAATCAATCCGCCCTTGGTCTTCACGCCCTGAAGGAGGGTAGGCAATCCGGCTGCTGGGGTCTGACGAGCGCTCGCGACGCTCGTCGCATCGTCGCTCACCTCCTGGCCCTGTGCCACGTACCTCTCGCCTGCGGCGCAGGCAGTATCCCAACCTTCAGACCTGGACAATGAGCAGGCTCCTTCGATGTGTTGTTACGGTCCCGCTTCAGCCTGGGTGACACGACAATCGAGACGCAACCTCCGAAAGTAGGACCGGCTGGGCATGCATCGGCAACCTAGTGCTCGCCACCGACCACACTGGACGCCGGAGAGTGTCGCCGCCCTGCCCACCGCGTAGCACCGGGAGCGCCGAATTCGGTAGGCGCCGAGCGAGGTCGGCACTCCGAATCACGGCTGACCCGTCGCACATCGAGCGGGATCTGCGACGAGACGCTTGACTGCTATCCGACGGATCGTGTCGCGCAGTGCGCTGCGAGGTCTGGCAATGCAACGCGCTGGAGGTAACCAGCCTCGGCAACTGCACCCAGAAGATGAACCAGCCAGTGGCGATCGCTGTTGCCGGTGGAACGAGCGCGGCGAGTTGTGCTGACATGAGCCCTCCAAAACAACGAAAGGCTTCCGGTGAATCGCCGAAAGCCTCTAGGAAACAACAAAGGCCCAGCCGAAGTGGCTGAAGCCTGTTGATGCAGAACGCTATCGCGTCTCAGGTGCTGGCGTGTCCTGGCTCAGTCGAACTGATGCTGACTCAATCAGTCTGATGCCAAGGGCACGGAATCTGATGTTGGCTCAGTAAATCTGATGCCGGTGTGTCATGATCCGCTGCCGTAGGGGTGGGGTTTCGGGTGTGGACGCGAACCAGTGTTTCACCCGGATGCTCCGACGCTGGTGGTAACCAGAAACTGCTCCATACCCGTTGATGTATCAGCAGGACAGCACACCGGCGAGCAAATTCGTTCGAGGAGCGACCCAGCGTAACCGGTTTGCAACGCATAACATTCGGGACATGCACCGTGGCAACTGGTTCCGTGTCCTGCTGTGCCTGGCTGTGGTGGGCGGTACCAGCGGATGTATCGGGGCGGTGGACCGCGCGGATTTCGAGGACCAGATTCGAACACGCGGCGGCGGATTGGTGAGCGCCCTGCCGCAGGCCGCGATCGCCGCGCTGGCCCAGCGCATCGACGCCAGCGACCCGGATGTGAACGTTATCCTCCTCACGGCACCGAACTCCACCCAGTTCCGGCTCGTCCTGAACAACCAGCCTGCCCAGGTGACCGACTTCCTCGCCGGAAGCGATTTCACCGCCCGCGAACCCACTGTCCGCCTGCGTGTCCGGCCGCCCGGTCTGTCCCGCGTGATGGACGACTACGCTTTCACCCTCGGCGACCTGAGTGCCCCACGCCCCGTGCGGGTTTCCTCCTTCGACGACCTGGACGGCGAGAACTTCACGATAAGCGAGGTGCCCGGCCTCTCGCGTATCGAGGACATAGTCGACACCGCCCGCACGCGCAGCGAAATCCCCGACGGACAGGTCACCGCCATCGTGGTGAGCCGCTTCGGCCGCGACATCCGCATCGTCGCCAACGTGGTCTCCGCCCGCTCGGAGGTGGTCGCCGAATTCGACCGCACCGGCGTCTTCCTCCGAGCCCAGCAGGTATAGCCGATGCCCCGTGTAGTGACAGCCCTCTCGACCGGCCTCCTCGTCGGTGCCTTCAGCATCGTCGTGCCCGTCGCCATCTGGCCTGGCGAAGCGAAACTCACCGCGCCCCTGTTCTGTTCATCCCCGGCCACCGAACCCATGGTCGTCTCCGACACCTTCCACGACTCCGAAGGCACCTCCACCAACTACACCCTCTACTGTGTAGGAGACCACGGCATTCTCACCAACGAGGGCTTCGCCCTCCCCCTGTTGGTGATGCTTACCGCGCACATCGTGATCGTGACAACCCCTGATACTGCTCGCCACATTGTTCAAAACCAGGGCAGAGCCTGTGCACGATCGGCCTGTTCAAGGTCCCCTTCAATCAGAACCGAATCCGCACATCAGTACTGAAGACTACTTCGAACACTGATCCTCCGGCCGCTGCTCGGCGGCGAGCATACCTGCGCGGACCGTCTGCGCGACCCTGTCAGCGACCGTCGGCACCCTCAGAACACGCACTCCGCCAACGGTTTTCGGGATCTCCACCGCTCGCACAGGCGGTGGGAAATTTACTCGCCGCCGCCGGTATCGACGCCGCACTCGTGCGCGATTTGCTAGCCCGCGAGAGTTCCGGCCGGACCGCCCTCGAGAATGCCGAGCAGTGCGGGAAAACCGCTGTCGTCGCCCTTCTGCAAATGAGGCCGCTTCCGGTTCGGTTGCTGCCCTGAGCGTCTGCGGCCCCAGAGTATGGGGCAAGACCGGGGTGGGCCGAATCGGTAGTCTTCGGTCAGGCGATCGGCGCCGGGATGAACGTGCGGCCCCTGGGTCGGTAGGGCGGTCCGGCAGCACGCGTGATCGGTGGTGGTGTTGCAAGCCAGGCCCAGATCTATTGCTGCGGAGTGATTTTCGGTGAATTTCCGCATTCTTGCTGTGCGGTCGATCTTCATCAAGGTCGTAAGGTGCTCCGATTGGGGGTGCTTTGCGCCGCTGAGCAGGAAGGCGTAGTCGCGGCAATGGGGGAAAGGTTTCCACTCTCGGCGGCACAGATCGATATTTGGAGTGCTTGCCAACTCAATCCAGCGATGCCCATGAACATCGCGTCTTATGTCGATGTCGTCGCCGATCTGGACATGCCGATATTGCGGCAGGCCAGCATTGATGCGGGACTCGAGTTGGGTTCGGGGTTCGTACGATTCGACGAATACGACGGCCAGATCTGGCAAGTATTGGACCCGTCACTCGAGGACTCGCTGGATCATATCGACTTGCGCGCAGCGGCGAATCCGGAGACTGCCGCGCATGATTGGATGCGAGCCGAGGCCGCGAGGTGCCTGGACATTCTCGCCGACCGACTGGTCCGCATGGCGGTATTGCGGCTGAGCGACACGCGGTGGTTCTGGTACATGCGATCGCATCACATTGTGATGGATGGCTTTGCCGCGATGAACCTGATCACGCGTGCGGCAGCTCGATACACCGCGATCACCGCAGGGCGGCCGCCCGCGCCGGCCACCGTCGGTGACCTGCGCGGGTTGGTCGAGTCCGAGCTGACCTATCGCCGCAGTTCACGTTTCGATACCGACCGATCGTATTGGATCGATAGACTCGCCGGCTACGAGCAGAGCGCTGGTCCAGCCGGGCGGACCGCGCTGCCGACGGCCTCAAACATTGTCGGATCCGAATTGTCAGCTCACGACTCGGGACTCGACGTTGCGGTCGAACGTTGGGGGGCAACGGATTCCACCGTTTTGATCGCGGCCTTCGCGGCTTACCTGGCACAGGTTACCGGCACGAGCGAGGTGACATTGAGTCTTCCGGTCGCCGCGCGCATGACGGCACGGATGCGCCGCTCCGCAGGCACAGTGTCCAACATTGTTCCGCTGCGCCTGCCGATCGGCTACGACTCGACAGTGTCCGAGCTGCTGCGGGCGGTGCGGTTGGCGGTAACCGGGGCACTGCGTCATCAGCGCTACCGTGTCGAGGACATTCGCCGCGATAGCGCGGCGCGGGGACGTGAGATCAGGAGCTTCGGCCCACGGATCAATATCCTCCCGTTGGACGCCGCAGTCACGATCGACCGCGCCGTCGGACGGGTTCATGTCCTGGCCACGGGCGCTGTCGATGACCTCGCTGTCAATATCTATCGATCGGTCGCCGAGCAGCGGTATCGGATCGACTTCGAGACCAACCCGAACGTGCACACCGACACTGCGGCACGTGAACAGCACAGCCGTTTCATCGAGTTCCTCCCACGATTCCTCGCCGCGTCCGGCGACGAGCCGGTGTGGGCGCTTCCGCTGCTCGCCCCCGGAAAACGTGCCCAGGTGCTGATCGATTGGAACGCAACGGGTTATGACATCCCCGATACCGTCCTTCCAGCACTGTTGAGTGCCCAAGCCGCACGCACCCCGCATGCGGTCGCGGTGGAATTCGACGGCGAGGTATTGAGTTACGCCGAGCTCGCCGAACAATCGAACAGATTGGCGCGTCACCTCATCGCGGACGGTATCGGGCCGGAATCGCTTGTGGGACTGTGTCTGCGGCGGAACCTGCACTCGGTGATCGCTATGCACGCGGTATGGCAAGCGGGCGGCGCGTGGCTGCCGATCGACCCCGACCTACCCGCCGAACGCACCGGGCAGATTCTGCGCAGCGCAAATCCGGTTCGCGTCCTCACCTGTTCGACGGATCGCGTGGACTTACCCGATCGCGTTCGCCGCATGGACATCGACACCCTCGACCTGTCCCGTCGACCCGGCACCGCGATCACCGATCGGGATCGGCGAATGCCGCTGCGCGGCAACAATCTCGCCTACGTGATCTATACCTCCGGTTCCACCGGAAAGCCCAAGGGTGTCGCGGTCACTCACGATGCGCTCACCAATCAAATGCTGTGGATGCTCGATACGTTCGGTCTCGAAGCCAACGATGTCGTGCTGCACAAAACGCCGTATGCCTTCGATGTATCGCTGTGGGGATCTTTTCTCCCGTTACTGGTCGGCGCCCGGCTGGTTCTGGCGTCCGGCGCGGACTATCGAGACCCATTCCGTTTGGCGTTCTTGATTTCTCGGCATCGGATCACCGTCACCGACTTCGTCCCGTCGATGCTCGATGTATTCCGAACCATTGCGACGGCCGAGCAATGCCGAACCCTGCGGCATATTTTCGTCATCGGGGAAGTTTTGTCCCCGGGTACTGTGGCGGCCTTTCGCGCGATAAGCGCGGCGAATCTGCACAACCTCTATGGGCCCACCGAAGCGACTGTCAGCGCGACGCATTGGCAGACCGGCTCGTCGGACACGGTTGGTGTGCCGATCGGCCGACCCGCGTGGAATACCGGTGTCTACGTGTTGGATTCACGACTGCGGCCGGTACCGGTCGGAGTCGCGGGCGAGTTGTATCTGGCGGGACGCCAGTTGGCGCGCGGCTATGTGGGCAGCTTCGCACTGACCTCCGACCGGTTCGTCGCCGATCCCTTCAATGCCGGCGAACGCCTGTACCGCACCGGAGACCTGGTGGTATGGCGCGAGCTCGACGGGACGGGGGTGCTCGACTACCTGGGACGCACTGATTTCCAGATGAAGCTGCGCGGTCAGCGGGTCGAGCCCGCCGAGATCGAGTCGGCGCTGCTGGCGCTGCCGCAGATCGGTCAGGCGGCGGTTGTCGCTGTATCGAGCGCGCGCGTGGGCGACCGGCTCGTCGCATACCTCGTTTCCGATGACCGGACGATCACCATCGACACAGCACAGGTGCGCTCCGCCCTGTCGGCAGTGCTGCCGTTGTATATGGTGCCGGATACCTACGTGGCTTTGGATGCCATGCCGCTCAATGTGAATGGCAAGTTGGACCGAAAGGCATTGCCGCAACCGTCATTCGCGCCCACCGCGTTCCGCCCACCGTCGACTCCGCTGGAAGCGACGATCGTCGAGATCGTCGCTGAGGTGATCGGAATCGAGCGGGTCGGCGTCGACGATGACTTCTTCATGCTGGGAGTCAACTCGCTGGTCGCTACGCAGGTCGCGGCCCGCCTTTCAGACGCGGTCGACAGGCGCGTGCCGGTTCGCATGGTGTTCGACGCGCCGACGGTGGCCGAACTTTCGGTGGCGATCGAGCGGACGGCGCAACCACGAGAGCGGTTGCCACTGATCGGCGGTCCGCGCCCGGATCGCATTCCATTGTCGTTCGCGCAGCAGCGGATGTGGTTGCTGAACCAGTTCGATCCTTCTTCGGCGGCTTACAACATCCCGATTGCACTGCGGATGTCCGGCATGCTCGACATCGTCGCGTTGCGGCGAGCCGTCGCCGACGTCGTCGTGCGCCACGACGTCCTGCGCACCGTTTATCCACTGCTCGAAGGAGATTCGCACACGCAAGGACCTGCGCAGCAGGTACTGGCACCGCACGACGTGCCCATCGAGCTGTCGCCGATTCGGATCGAAGCCGATCAGATGAACGATGAGATGCGGCGAATCGTAGCCTGCGGTTTCGACGTGGCTACGGAGGTGTCCTTCCGCATCCGTCTGTTCCAGCTCACAGATGCCGAGTACGTGCTGGTGTTCGTTACGCACCACATCGGCATGGACGGCTGGTCGCTCGGACCGCTCACCCGCGACCTGATGCTCGCATACACCGCACGCACCCTTGGCGGGGCACCACAGTGGATGCCGCTCGCCGTGCAGTACGCCGATTTCGCGGTATGGCAGCACAAGGTGATCGGCACTCGTGAAGACTCGGAATCGCGTTCCGGACAACAGTTTTCGCATTGGTTGCACACCCTGGACGGGCTGCCGGATCAAATCGACCTGCCCGCCGACCGACCACGGCCCGCCGCGGCGTCCTTCGACGGCGGTCGGGTGGAATTCGTGATTCCCGCGACGGTGCATGCGGCGTCGCTGCGGCTCGCCCAAGAGCATGGCGCCACCCTGTTCATGGTGCTGCACGCGGCGTTCGCGGTCTTCCTGGCCCGAATATCGGGCACGGAGGACATCGCGATCGGGACGCCGGTCGCGGGACGCGGCGCAGCCGAACTCGACGACCTCGTTGGTATGTTCGTCAACACGCTTGTGCTGCGGACACGGGTGCGCCTGGATGCCGATTTCACGCAATTGCTTTGTGCGGCACGGAAAACCGATCTGGATGCATTCGCGCACGCCGATACCCCGTTCGAATGGCTGGTCGAGGCGATCGATCCGCCGCGCTCGCCTGGCAGGCACCCGCTGTTCCAGGTCATGTTGACGCTGGAGAATATCAGCGAACCGGTCCTCGAACTGCCAGGGGTAAGGCTCACGGTCATCGACCCGACCGCCGAACCCGCGAAATTCGATCTGTCGCTGAGCGTTCGGGAAAAGGTCGCCGAGAGCGGAGACCCCATCGGACTGGTAGCGGCCTTCGTGTTCGCGCGTGACCTGTTCGACGAGAGCACCGTCGCGGAATTCGCGCAGCGGTTCGCGCGGCTGCTGCGGGCCGTGACCGGCGCACCCGATCGGCCGGTAGGCGATGCGATGCTCCTGTCCGAGGCTGAGTACGAACGGCTCACTCGAACCGACGGCACCGAGCCTGCCGCCGCTCTGCTGCCGGAACTACTGACACGCGGAGTCGGCCTCGGCAGGCATCGGGTAGCAGTGCGATACGACGATCGTTCGGTGACCTATGGCGAGCTCGACGACTATTCCGCACGTCTGGCGCGGGTACTGATCGATTGCGGTGTCGGTCCGGAAAAGCTGGTCGCCGTCGCTCTCCCACGCTCCTATGAAATGGTCGCCGCCGTTATGGCAGTGGCGAAAGCGGGTGGCGCGCACGTACCGGTCGATCCGTCCTATCCAGTGGATCGGGTGCGTCACATGGTCACCGATTCCGATGCGGTCGTGGGAATTACGACCGGAGAGTGGGTGGATTCGCTGCCCGGCACGCTGGACTGGCTGACCCTCGATGATCCTTCGACCAAGACGTTGCTCGCGCGGCAGTCCGCGGCCCCCGTCACCGATGCCGATCGCGTTATGCCGCTGCGCGATTCGAATCCGGCGTACGTGATCTACACATCGGGTTCGACCGGTCTGCCGAAAGGTGTCACCATCACCCACGCTGGACTCGGCGGGTTGGTCGATCATGCGGTGGAGCTGTATTCCCTGACAGCGGACCATCGGTTTCTCCATATCTGCTCGCCGAGCTTCGATCCATCCGTGCTGGAGTGGCTGTGCACGTTCGCGGTCGGCGCGACATTGGTGATCGTGCCGCCCGAGGTTGTCGGTGGCCATGAACTGGGTGAGCTACTCGGTGCCGAATCGGTAACCCACGCGATCATTACCCCGGCAGTACTCGCCACGGTTGATCCAACCGGGCTGCCAGAGCTGAAAATGCTCTCGGTGGGTGGCGATGTCACCACACCGGAACTGCTCAGTAACTGGCAGCCGGGTCGCCGCTACTTCAACGGCTACGGCCCCACCGAGACCACGATTATCTCGTCGTACTCGGAATTAGTTTCTGGACAACGAATTACGATCGGCGCGCCGGTGCGGGGTGTGTCGGCGTATGTGCTCGACTCGCGGCTGTGTCCGGTTCCGCCCGGTGTGATGGGTGAGCTGTATCTGGCAGGCGCGG
This sequence comes from Nocardia sp. NPDC049707, assembly GCF_040674855.1. Taxonomy (NCBI): domain Bacteria; kingdom Bacillati; phylum Actinomycetota; class Actinomycetes; order Mycobacteriales; family Nocardiaceae; genus Nocardia; species Nocardia sp. NPDC049707. The sequence goes on from NZ_JBFANN010000010.1 coordinate 72,859, forward strand.
CCCTGGCGCGCGGCTACCACAATCGGGCCGGTGCGAGCGCGAACTGCTTCGTGGCCAATCCTTGGGGTGCGCCCGGCTCGCGCATGTACCGGACCGGTGACCTGGTCCGGTGGCGCGCGGTCCAGGACGAACGGACCGGCGATGACGAGCCGGCGGCGAATCGGGAACTCGAGTTCGTCGGCCGCGTGGACTTTCAGGTGAAGATCCGGGGCTTCCGTATCGAACTCGGCGAGATCGACGCCGTGCTCGGCGGGCACGAGGATGTCGGGTTCGTAATCACACTGAGCCATGAAACAAACACGGAGACAACGCTCCTGGTGTCGTATGTGCTTGCCGCTCCGGACCGCTCACCCACACCCGCAGCACTGATCGCCTACGCGGCACGCACGTTGCCGTCGCATATGGTCCCTGCGGCGGTCATCCTGCTCGACGAGATTCCGCTGACGCCCGTCGGCAAACTCGACCGCACGGCACTGCCGGAACCGGAATTCCAGCCATCGGCATTCCGAGCGCCGACAACCCCGGTCGAGCGGCTCATCGCCGATGTGTTCGCCGACGTACTCGATGTCGAGCGAGTCGGCGCCGATGACGACTTCTTTGCGCTCGGCGGCAACTCGCTGGTAGCCACCCGCGTGATGGCACGCATCGGCGCCGCGTGCGATACCCGGTTACCGGTCCGCCTGCTCTTCGAGGCGTCGACGGTGGCGGCGCTCGCAGTTCTGGTAGCACGCCGAATCGGCGCGGGAAACCACAGGCGGTTGGTGGCCGGTCCGCGACCGTCGGAGATCCCGTTATCGCCAGCGCAGCAGCGGATGTGGCTGCTCAACCATCTCGACACCACCTCGGCGGCGTACCACATTCCCGTCGCGGTGCGGCTCACCGGGGAACTCGACGTGGCCGCACTGCGGGCGGCGGTGGCCGATGTAGTGTCGCGGCACGAGGTGCTGCGCACCGTATATCCGGCGGACGGTGCCGGCGTCGGGATGCAGGTGGTCCTGCCGGTCGACACGGTGGTCGTGGATCTCGTGCCGGAATCTGTCCCGATGGACGCGATGGCCGCGCGAATCGCGGAGATCGTTGCGACCGGATTCGATGTGACCGCCGAGACGCCATGGCGTGTGGCCCTGTTGGAGGTCCACGCGCCCGATGCCAACCGTGAGTACGTGCTGCTCTTCGTGGCACATCACATCAGTGCCGATGGCTGGTCCATGCGACCACTCACCCGGGACATGATGCTGGCCTACGCTGCTCGAACCGTCGGCGCGGAGCCGGGCTGGGCCCCGCTTCCGGTGCAGTACGCCGATTACTCCCTGTGGCACCGGGAATCGCTCGGCAGTGGGAAAGATCCCGATTCCCTCGCCGCCGCTCAGCTCGAATACTGGCGCGACGCACTGGCCGGGCTGCCGGAGGAATCCGCATTCCCCGGCGATCGAGTCCGTCCGCGCGTCCCGTCCTATGCGGGCGCCTCCGTGCACTTCACCATAGACACGGAGCTCGCGAACAGGTTGCGCGCCCTCGCCCGCGAACACGACGCGTCGGTCTTCATGGTTGTCCATACCGCGTTGGCGATACTGCTGGCACGACTGTCCGGAGCGGACGATATCGCCATCGGCACACCCGTCGCCGGGCGAGGCGAAGCCGAAATAGACTACCTGATCGGGATGTTCGTCAATACGGTGGTATTGCGGACGCGCATCGATCCGGTCGAATCGTTCACCGTGCTACTTGCCCGGCAACGTGACACCGACCTGGCGGCTTTCGCGAACTCGGACGTGCCGTTCGAACAGGTCGTGGATGCCCTTGCACCACAACGGCTCTCATCTCGGTCCCCACTGTTCCAGGTCGCGCTCGCCTTCCAGAATCTGCTCGACGCGACCTTCGAGCTACCCGGGCTGCAAGCGGTCACGCTCGCGCTGCCCAACCACACCGAGAAGTTCGACCTCACCGTCGCGATCACCGACGTCGGTGCCGGTGCGATGCAGGGCGAAATCTCCTATGCGCGCGACTGTTTCGACAAAGAGACGGTGCAATTGATCGCAAACAGGCTGCTCGGCGTGCTGACGAGCATCGTCGACGCCCCGACCGCCACCGTCGGCAACGTCGATGTATTCCTCGACGGAGAACACGAGAAGATCCTTCGTCAGTCGCATCGCCCCGGTGTCGAGCCGCCGGTTACCTCCCTTGTCGATCTCATCGACGCACAATGTCGTGCGCACCCGGACGCGATCGCGGTGCGTGCCGCTGCTGCCACTGTGACCTACGCGCAACTCTCCGACCGTGCCGACCGCACGGCCCGGCGTTTGATCCAGCACGGCATAGGCCCAGGATCAGTGGTTGGCGTCGCCGTCGAACGCACCGCGGACATGCCGGTCGCCCTCCTTGCGGTGCTGCGCGCGGGCGCCGCCTACCTGCCCATTGATCCGGCCTACCCGGCGGCTCGCCTCGAGTTCGTACTAGCCGACGCCAGCCCAGGCTGTGTGCTGACCACTGCCCAACTCCGACCTGAACTACCCCTGGGTGATATCCCGGTCGTACTGGTCGAATTCGGCGACAGCACCGACAGATTCCCCGCACATCCGCCGAGATCGTCTCCGTACCCCGATGACCTCGCCTACGTCATCTATACCTCCGGCTCCACCGGCACCCCGAAGGGGGTCGCGGTGACGCACCGAAACGTCGTGCGTTTGCTTACGAACGCACTCCCGGCGTTCGACGTCGGCCCCGACGACGTGTGGACGGTATTTCATTCCTACGCCTTCGATTTCGCGGTCTGGGAACTATGGGGTGCACTATCGTCCGGCGGCACGGCGGTGATCGTCGATCAAATGACCTCGCGTTCACCCGACCGATTTCTGGAATTACTCGCCCGCGAACGGGTTACGGTACTGAGTCAGACACCGTCGGCGTTCTATCAACTGATCGACGCGGACGCGGCCGCACCGGAGCACGACGTCTGTCTGCGATACATAGTGCTCGGTGGGGAGGCACTGGACACGCGCAAACTGATCAACTGGTACGCACGACATTCGAAGCGGCAGCCACGGCTGGTCAACATGTATGGGATCACCGAAACGACTGTGCACGTGACGATTCGAGAGTTCGACACACAAGAGTCGATGACCGGTGCCATTGGGCACGGACTACCCGGGGTGGGGATCCACCTTCTCGACAGTCGGCTACGAACTACGCCGCTCGGTGCTCACGGCGAGATCTACGTGACTGGACCGCAAGTCGCGCGCGGCTATCGAGATAGGCCGGGCCTGACCGCGACCCGGTTCGTAGCCAGCTCATTCGGCCCGCCGGGCGAACGTATGTACCGATCCGGTGATGTCGGCCGGTGGCGCGGGCGCCGGCTCGAATATCTTGGGCGTGCGGATGAGCAGGTGCAATTGCGCGGATTCCGGATCGAGCTGGGTGAGATCGAAGCGGTTGTTTCCCGTGCGAATGGCGTCGGAGAGGCGAAGGCGATCGTTCGTGATGGCCGACTGCTCGTCTATGTCCGGCGCAGCGGCGCCGCCACTGTCGCGGAATTGTCTCAGCGGGTTGCCCTCGAACTGCCGGAACATATGGTCCCCGCGGCGATCACCACGATCGATGCTTGGCCGCTGACCCCCAACGGCAAGCTCGACGTGGACGCCTTGCCCGACCCCGATTTCGCTGCCCGCTCGACCGGTCGGGCGCCGCGTACCGAGCGCGAGCAGGCGATCGCGGGAGTATTCGGCGAGGTTCTCGGTCTGTCCGCGATCGGTGCCGACGACGACTTCTTCACCATGGGCGGTGATTCGCTCGGTGCGGTCCGGCTGCGTGCTCGGATCCGAGAGGTACTCGGCGAAAACGTCTCGGTGCAGGAGGTTTTCGAGGCGCGAACCGTGGCCGCTATCGCCGCTATTCCGGCACGTCGTGATGGTCTGCGGAGTCGGGTCGGCATTCGCCATCCCGATGTTGTGCCGCTATCGTTTCCGCAACGGCGACTGCTCGAGCTGAACGAACATGAGCGCACAGCGCTCGGCCCCGGTCGCGCGTACATCTTCGCGTTGCGGCTACCCGGAGCGACCAACTCGACGGCGATGGCTCACGCTCTCACCGACCTGGTTGACCGCCACGAGATTCTGCGTACCGTATTTCCCGGTCACCAGCAAGTACTCCCGTGCGGCACCATCGATTTCGCCACATCCACGACTGCGGACGGTGCGGCAGAACTGTTGGCGTGCACCACCAGACCATTCGACGTACGCACCGAGGTCCCGCTGCGGGTACGCCTCTACCGGGGCGACGACAAAACCGACCTCCTGCTGATCATGCTGCACCATATCGCTGCGGATGGCTGGTCGGCCGCGCCGCTGATCCATGATCTCGCCTCGGCCGTGCGAGCTCGCAGCATAGGCGCACAACCGGATTGGCAACCACTGCCCATCCAGTACGCCGCGCACGCGATCTGGCAACGCCGGTTGGTCGAGGATCTCGGCACTACCGCACCGATCGACCAGCAACTCGCGTACTGGACAACAACTCTCGCCGGTCTGCCAGAGGTGCCGCCGCCCCTGCGCCGGCCCGCCGATGCGCCGCAGCCGTACGCCGGCCAGGTATATATCGGCTTCGATGAGGACAATTGTCGTCGACTCGAAGCATTCGCCGTCGCGCACCACGTCAGTGTCTACATGGTCGTGCACACCGCATTCGTGCTCATGCTCGGCGAATTCGGACTGGGGTACGACCTCGCCGTGTGCGCGCCCACAGCGGGCCGAACCGAGCCGGGGATGGAAGCGGCCATCGGGCGATTCACGAACTTCCTCGTCCTACGTAGCGATCTCACCAGCGCGCCCACCTTTCCGGCGCTGTTGGCCCAGGTTCGGCGAACCACGCTGGCGGCCCTGGACAACCAGGACATACCCTTCGAGTTCGTCACCGAGCATCTCGGAATTCGGGACCGGCTGAGGGTGCGCCTGGCATTCCAGAACATTCCGGCTCCCGACCCGAAAGGTGTTGGACTGCAAGCAGAATGGGAACCGGTTGCCACCAGGACTCCCGCGGATTTCGACGTGTCGCTGATATTGTCAGAAGTAACGAACGGCAGCGGCGGACCACAGTCCTGGTTCGGTCTGCTCGAATACGCGACGGACGTCATCGACGCGGTGGCGGCGGAGAAGATGAAGATCAGATTCGAGGAAATGCTCTTCGCCAATATCGCCTTCGAGGAACGCTAGGGCGTGTCTCCCAAGCAGTCCCGGACTGCGCGGAGCAGAGCAACCCCACGCAGTTGGCGCAACACGCAGACGTCCGCACATCGGAATAGCGTGCGTTGGAGCACCATTCAGGTCTGGACGAAACGCATAAAGGGGTCGCGTCCTGGCTGGAGATCACACCCGGCCGGGCGCCAGCCACACGGTCACGGCTGCTGCGAGAAGCAGTGTGATGTTGAGGCCGATTTGTCGGTCTTTGCCGGTCAGATGGACCGGGATCGCACCGAGTTGTAGCAGTACGAAACCGGTGGCCGCGCCCATGGCGAGCCAGGGCGCGAGGCCGGTCAGCGGTGGAAGGATCAGCCCGAGCGCGCCGAGAACTTCGAGCACGCCGACGACCCGGACGGCGGGTAGTGGTATGCGGTCCACCCAGGCCATCATGGGCCGGAGTCGATCCCGGCTTCGGGTGATCTTCAGTGCGCCTGCATAGAGGTAGAAGAGGGCGAGCAGGCCGGCAACGATCAAGAAAGCGATGTTCACAATTCCATCCAGCGGTGACATGCGCGGGCCGGGGCGAAAACGCAGCTCGACCCGCTGGGTTCAGGCGAAGTCGGTGGCGGGCTCGGTCGCGTAGTGGCTCATGACTTCGACGTTCACCTGCGGTGTCAGTTCCCGGCCGCCGGCGATCATGTCCTGTAGGTCGCGGAAGTACTGCACATACAGGTCGGGTGTGAAGGTGCTGAGCATGACGGCCGGTTGGCCGGTGATGTTGGCGAATGTGTGCGGAGCCCCGGGTGGGACCATCACCAGCGTGCCCGCTGCCGCGTCGTAATCGGTGTCGCCGACGGTGAAACGCACCGTGCCGGAGATGATGTAAAACCCTTCGTCGTGCTGGGCATGCTGGTGCTGCGGCGGTCCCGGAGTGTATGGGGCCAAGACGGATTCGGCGATCCCGAGACGGTGCCCGGTGTTGCTGCCGTCCTCGAGAACGCGCATTCGCGTGGCACCCAACATGATCGACTCACCCTCGCCGGGCCGCACTACCGAAACTGTTGCACCGGAGTTCTTTTCGTCGTTCTTTGCTTCGTCGGTCATGTATCGATTGCACCGCCCGGATGTCAGGGGTGTCCAAGACCTGTTCTGCGATGCCGATACCGGAAGGGTATCGTGCCAGCGTGGAGCTACGTACGCTGCGTTACTTCGTAGCTGTCGCCGAGGAACGCCACTTCGGTCGCGCCGCCGCCCGACTGCACATGAGCCAACCGCCGCTGAGCCGCGCCATCCAGCAGCTGGAGGCCGAAGTCGGCGCAGCTCTTTTCGACCGGTCGCCCACCGGCGTCGGTCTCACCCGGGTCGGGGCGGTGCTGCTCGACGAGGCACGCCTGCTGCTCGATAGGGCCGACCGCGTCAGCACGAGGGTGGCCGCCGCGGCCGGAAACACGAACCTCACCATCGGCATCCTGGGAGACGGCACCGACCCGGGCATCACCAGGCTGGCCAACGCCTACAGCCGCAAGCACCCCGAGGTCGACATCCGCATCCGCGATACCGACCTCACCGACCCCACGTGCGGGCTGAAAGCCGGACTTGTCGACGTCGCTGTCACCCGCGCACCGTTCAACGACACCGCCCTGACCGCGCGTGAGCTGCGTGCCGACCCGGTCGGGGCGGTACTACGTGCCGACGATCCGCTGGCCCGCCGCGACCAGCTGAAGCTGGCCGATCTGGCCGGCCGTCGCTGGTTCCAGTTCCCCGACGGCACCGACCCCGTCTGGCAGACCTATTGGAACGGAGGCGAGCCACGTGAAGGCCCGATAGTGCGAGTCGTCCAGGAATGTGTGCAGGCCGTGCTCTGGACCGGCACCGTCGGCATAACTCCTCTCGGGCACACTGTGCCCGAGGGACTGGCCGCGGTCCCGCTGATCGATATGGCGCCGAGCAGGGTGGTGGTGGTTTGGAACGAGGGCGACACCAACCCCTTGATCCGATCGTTCGTGCAGATAGCAACGGCCGCATACCTCGACCCCCCAGCCGAAACCGCTTGACACAAAACGTCTTACGCTGATTATCGGATATTCGTCATCAGCGGAGGTTGGCGGCGATCGGCGAGCTCGTCAGCGTTGCACCGGCAACAGCGACCGGCGGGCCTCGGCCGGAATGGATTGTGCGAGGAGCGCGAGGGAGTCCGCCGCGCTGGATCCCTGCGGCGTCGTGACGACTACGACCGAATGTTCGGGTGAGCGTGCGGGGATGAGGATTTGTTGTGTGACGGTGAGCGGGCCGACCAGTGGGTGATGTAGGTCGTAGGCGTCGGCTTCGCACGGTTTGACTCGGTGGTCGCTCCACAGCTTCACGAATTCCGGGCTCTTCATGGACAATTCGCCGATCAGAGCGGCCAGGAGCGTGTCATCGGGGTGCCTGCCCGCGACGAGCCGGAGATTGCCGACTACAGCGCGGGCCTTGCGCGGCCAGTCAGCGTACAGATCGCGGGTGTGCGAGTCCAGGAACAACATTCGAGCCTGATTGGGTCGGTCCGCGGGGCGATCCGGCGCGGCGCGGTCGATATGCCCGGCAAGTAGCGCATGCCCCAACGCATTCCAGGCCAGGATGTCGGTTCGTCGGCCGAGAACCACTGCAGGTGCTGTTTCGAAGGCGCACATCAGATCTCGCGTCAGTGGATGCAGTCGCTCCTGTGGCGGCTGTTCGGCTCGCGGGCGTCGCGTCGCGAGTCGGCGCAGGTGCTCATGCTCGTGCTCGTCGAGCTGCAGCGCGCTGGCGAGTGCGTCGAGAATGGCGGCGGAGGCATTGCCGGACTGGCCCTGTTCCAGCCGCGTGTAATAGGACACGCTCACCCCGGCCAGCTGCGCCAGCTCTTCCCGACGCAGACCGGTCACCCGCCGCCGTCCGGGAAACTCGGGTAGACCGACGTCCTCCGGGCGCAGGCGCGCACGCCGCGCCCGCAGGAATTCCCCCAACTGCACGGCACCACCACTCATGAGCCCAGTCTGCACCTTCGGCCAGCCGGGAGCCTGACCCTACGAGGGATACGCACAAGCAGGGCTGGTACCCCGTCGCATCAGGGCAGCACGCTGAGGCAGAAAGCAGCGAGAACCCCAGGAGCGCAACATGCACGAGATCGTGCTGGGTGATGTCACGATCACCCGGATCATGGAGTACTACGGTTCGGTCGAAATGACACCGGAGACCTTCTTCCCCGACAGTCCCGAGGACGCCTGGCAACGCCATAAGTCCTGGCTCACACCGGATTTCGTCGATTCGGATACCAACGAGTGCGTCTCGGCCGTGCAGACCTGGTTGTTGCGCAGCGAAGGCGTGACGATCCTGGTCGACACCGGCGTCGGCAATCACAAGGAGCGACCGTATGCGCCCGTCTGGGGTCACCTGAACACCGACTTCCTCGGCAACCTCGCCCGGGCCGGAGTGCGGCCGGAAGACGTCGACCTGGTGATCAACACCCATCTGCACGTGGACCACGTCGGCTGGAACACCTACCTCCACGATCGCCATTGGGTCCCGACGTTCCCCAATGCCACCTACCTCATGCCCCGACGCGACTTCGACTTCTGGAATCCCGCCAACGAGCACCGGTCGACCCTGGGCCGCGGTAACCAGAACGTCTTCGAAGACAGCATCGCCCCGGTATACCAAGCGGGCCACACCGTACTGTGGGACGACAGCTATCGCATCGACTCGAACCTGACGCTGGATCTGGCGCCCGGGCACACCCCCGGATCATCGGTACTCACCCTGCAATCCGGCACCGACCGTGCCGTATTCGTCGGTGATCTGCTACACACCGCCTTGCAGTTCGTCGAACCCGACACCAACAGCTGCTTCTGCGAAGACCCGGCGCAGGCCCGGACCACCCGCCGTCGGCTACTGGGCTGGGCAGCCGACACGAACGCGCTCGTGCTGCCCGCGCATCTCGGCGGGCACGGCGGCGCCGAAATCATCCGCGACGCAGGCACATTCGCCATCAAGGAATGGGCACCCTTCACGCGCCTCTGACACACACGACAGATCCGATCCGAGACACCAGGAAACCTCATATGTCCGACCCGATTGTCACCACCACCGAAGGCGCCGTCCGCGGCCGCACCGACACCGCGCACGTCTTCCTCGACATCCCCTACGCCGCACCGCCGATCGGATCCGCCCGATTCGCCGCGCCCGGACCGCACCAGCCCTGGCCCGGTGTTCGTGACGCCACTCGGCCCGGGCCCACCGCGCCCCAGCCGCGCCGCGACGGCTTCGGAAAACTCGACATGTCACCGTATTTCGGCCCCGGCTGGATCCCCGGCGCGGACTACCTGACGGTGACCGTCTGGGCACCCCAGCAGGCCCGCAACAGCCCGGTCATGGTGTTCGTGCACGGTGGCGGGTTCGTCAGCGGATCCAGCCGTGCATCGCTCTATGACGGAACAGCTTTCGCACGTGACGGCGTCGTCCTGGTGACCGTCAATTATCGCCTGGGGGCCCCCGGATTCCTCGATCTGCCCGGCGCACCGGCCAACCGCGGAATGCTCGACATCATCGCGGCCCTGCAGTGGGTGCAGCGCAACATCACCCAGTTCGGCGGCGACCCCGACAACGTCACCCTGTTCGGTCAGTCCGCGGGGGCCACTATCGTCGGTGGATTACTCGCCGTTCCCGAGGCGGCGAAGCTGTTCCATCGCGCCATTGTGCAGAGCGGCAACGGCTTCGGCGCGTTCTCTCCCGAACAAGCCGCACGAGTCACGCACGCAGCCGCCGATGCCCTCGGAATCGGACCAACAGCAAAGGATTTCGCCGATATCCCGGACGAACGTCTCGTCGCACTGGCGCCGAAGCTGACCGGCCTGGACCTGCGCACCGAAACCAGGTCCGACCCACTCGCCGGATTCAGCCCGTTCAGCCTGGTCCTCGACCGGCAACCGGCCGAAACCGTGGCTGCCGGAGCCGGGGCCGAGGTGCCGCTGATCGTCGGGACGAACACCCGCGAGGCCAACCTCTACCTTGTGCCGCAACGCAATTCGCCGACAGAGGCCGAGGTATACGCCACCGCCGCCCGCATCGACACCGATCCCGAGGCACTCATCGCGCGGTACCGTGCCCGATACCCACAAGCGACTCCGGAGGAACTGCATTCGACACTGTTGGGCGATGCCCTGTTCGGGACCGGCAGCCGACACCTCGCCGACGCCCACGCCACCCGCCGGACGGCCCCCACCTACACCTACGAATTCGACTGGCAATCCGCCGCTTTGAACGGCCGACTCGGCGCGGCACACACCGTGGAACTCCCATTCGTATTCGACTGCCTGAACCTACCGGCGCTACATGGCCCCCGCGGCCTACTCGGCCCGGCCGAAGCCCCTCCCATGCTCGCCGCGCGCATGCACGGTGCGTGGGTACAGTTCGCCCACACCGGCGACCCCGGCTGGGCACCACCGCAAACCCACCGCTTCACAGACCGGGGATGATCCGAAGCGCACGTCTTGCCGATCAGCCACCACGGACGCTCGGGATGCCGGCATCGGTAGAGCAGCATTTCCCGGCTTCGCTGGGCCTGCATCCGCCGCTCGCACAGCCCACTCCGCAACCGACCACGAAACACATTGGTGTGCTGGGTGCGATGCCGTTCCCACGTCCCCCGGCCGGCCCAGCTCGCCGAATGCCCCGTCGGCGTGCACGTCCCCGGTCAGGGGCTGTCAGTGCGGGCGGAGCCGGGCCGGCAGGGCGTCGATGCGTCCGGGCGACCACCCGCCGGAGCGGCCACGTGCCGGCTCGATGGCGACGCGGTGGTCTGGGTGGCCCGCGCGGGCGAGCCCACACCACTGGATGACATCCTGCTGGAACGCTTCGCGATCGCCACCGCCGTCTTGCTCGACCTCACCAGGGTCCGGCTGCCGGAGCTGGGTGACCCGCGTTGATCGAGCTGGCGCTGTCGGAGAGAGCCGGCACTGCCGAACGCTCGCGAGCCCTGCATCTGCTCGGCCTCCGCACGACTACTCGGCTGCGCGTCCTCGCGGCTTCCGGCGACGGTGCGCTCTCCGGCCGCTCGGCGCGGCTGGGCACCGTTCGGGCAGTGCTGACGACAGAAGAGGTGCCCATCCCGGCACCCGGCGACCGGCATGGCGCACCACCGACTCCGTAAACCGAATCCTACAATTACGCAACGGATTTCAGGTGCGGAACAAGCTCAGGGCGAGAGTCGCTATGCCGATCTGCTGCCCGGCGATCGCGTCGCCGATTCCTTACGGACGAACGCGGATGATCGTCTTCCCCTTGGCCCGCTCGGTTGGGTTGAAGGCGGCGACGGCACCGTCGAGGGTCGCGATGTTGCCGATATTCGTGCGCAGCCGTCCGTCACGCACCCGCTGGACGATCTCACTCAGTTGGGCGCGATCGGGCACAACAACGAAGTCGACCGCCAGGCCGTGGACGGGACGCACCTCGGGCGGCCCGGCGACGGTCACCAGCGTTCCTCCGGCTCGAACCAGACCCGCGGACCGCCTCCCGATGTCTCCGCCGAAGACATCGAACACCAGATCGACACCGCCGACGTCTTCCAGCGAGTCGTTCTCGAGGTCGACGAACTCCTGCGCGCCGAAGTCGAGCGCCGTCTGACGGCCGGCAGCGCGTCCGGTGCCGATGACGTAGGCGCCGGCCTCGCGGGCGAGCTGCGTCGCCATCGAACCGACCGCGCCGGCCGCACCGTGCACGAGGACGCTCTGCCCCGCCCGGAGGCGGCCATGCTCGAACAATCCCTGCCACGCGGTCAGGCCCGGCATCACGACGCCCGCGCCCGCCGTGAAGTCAACGTCACCCGGGAGCGGCGCGAGGTTGCGTGCCTCGACGACTGTGTACTCCGCCAGCGTGCCATCGCGAGTCCAGTCCGTGAGGCCGAACACCCGCTGTCCCACCGACAGCCCCGTCGTGCCATAGCCGAGAGCGCTGACCACTCCGGCCAGCTCGTGCCCGGGGATCGACGGTGTCCGGTCACGGCCGAGGCGGTCGGTCCAGGTCGAGGGCCACTCCAGCTCATCCCAGGTGAATCCCGACGCATGAACTTCAACGACTACATCGCCGTAGCTCGCGCCCGAGAGGCTGGCGAGCCTCGCCACATGTGGCTCGGGTCGCTCCACCAGCTTCATCCCAGCTGTTCCGGCGACCTGGTCCGTCACCACGATCGCTTTCATTTGAATACCTCTCTATATCAGCCCTCGCCTACACGGCACTGTGGGTGTGCGTTACGTTCCGCGATGACTCGACTAGCGGGCCATATCTTGTTGCTCGGGGAGCGCCAGGCTCCGTCGTGCCGATCCGCCGCCAAGCGATCGCGTCCCGGAGTCCTTACGGACGAACGCGGATGATCGTCTTTCCCTGGACCCGCTCGGTCGGATCGAAGGCGGCGACGGCGTCGTCAAGGGGCGCGACCTTTCCGATGATTGTCCGCAGTCGTCTGTCCCACACCCGCCGGACGATCTCACCCAGCTGCCCGGCCACGATGGCATACCGGCGAAGACATGGCGAGCGGACACGCTGACCGATGGGCGGGAGTTACGTGCGCGGGTCCGTCCGCTTCACCGCCCGACGCGCACCCGGCCACGGAGCCGGTCGCCGTACTACCCCGGCTACCGCAGTGCATCGCCCACGCCGATCCTGAGGGCCCTTTCGGTGTCGCGGATGTCACCATCGGCGCGAAAAAACCGCCACACATCGCTGCGAATCACAACGCCGAACTTGGTGACGGTCAGCACCACCTTCCAATCGGCGACGGCCGCAGCCGCCGGAGGTGACCGCGGTCAGAACGTGGTGGCCGATAGACGATGACAGCGCGGATTACGCCTTCTGCCGCGAGACTTGCTGCGGCTCAGTACTTCCTGTTGTGTACCGAACCTGGCAGTCCGACTTACCCTCGATCTTGGAGACCTTGGACTCTTGCCGATCCGCGCGTGCTGGGGCCCGTGGGGGTCATGAGGCCGGTGTTCCGTCTCTTGCGCCGAGATGGCCGTTGTTCGGGTGGACAATGGGAAGATGCACCCGTACGGGACGCTGCCCAGCTCGGGAAAGGGTCTGAGCAGAGCCAAACTGCTGGCCGCGATATCGCTTGCGATCGACCTCGGTCTGGGTCAGCCGATGGAACACATGCTTCGGTCGTCCTTGATCGCGACACGGATCGCCGAGCGGATGGGGCTCGACCAGCAACAGCGAGCGACCGTGTACTACGCCAATCTGGTTGGGTGGATCGGTTGTCACGCCGACTCGCACGAACTCTCGGCGCTCTTCGGCGACGACATAGCCTTCCGGGCCGACACGTACTCGGTGGACATGACCGGCCTGCCGTTTCTGCGGCTGATGATGAGTCATGTTGGACGTGGATTGCCAGGCTGGGAGCGCGGCATCCGTGCCACTGCCTTTCTGGTCACGGCTCGCAGCCAGATCGCCACACTGATCCAGTCGCATTGCAGTTCCGCCGGGGTTCTCTCCGATCGGATGGGCTTGGACGGGCAGGTCGGAAAGGCGCTGGCCTACGTCTTCGAACGCTGGGACGGCCGGGGGTTGCCCAATGGTTCTCGCGGAGAGGATATCCCAGTCGAGATCCACATCGCTCACGTCGCAGACGTCGTCGAGGTGCACCTGCGTGCAGGTGGGCTCGAGCACGCGAAGGATGTTCTCCGTTCTCGGCGCGGCAGTCAGTTCAGCCCAGCCGTGGCGGCGGTGTTCGATCGTAACGCGGCGGCGATCGTGGACGGGTTGCTCGAAATCGACGTCTGGACCGAAGCTTTGGCCCAAGCACCGGATCGTGACCGAACCCTGACGGCCGAGGAGAGCGACGAGTTACTCGAGGCCATGGCCGATTTCGTCGATCTCAAATCTCCGTTCACTCTGGGGCATTCGCGTGGCGTCGCGAATCTGGTGGCCGGGGCAGCCCGACACCTGGGCATGTCGCCGTCGGACATCACGCATCTCTACCGTGCCGGCCTAGTGCACGGCCTCGGCAAAATGGGAGTGTCCAACCAGATCTGGGAGAAGAAGGGGCCGCTCAGTACGGCTGAATGGGAACGGGTACGGATGTATCCGGATCTGACCGGCCGGATACTGAGCCGAGTCAACGGCTTGGAGTCGGTGGTGCCCGTCGCGATGAAACACCGGGAACGGATCGACGGGTCCGGCTTTCCCCGAGGGATCGCCGGTGCGGAGTTGACCGCGCAGGACCGGCTGCTTGCAACGGCGGAGGCTTATCAGCGACTGCTCGAGCCGTGTCCCCACCGGCCGCCGCTCGATTCTCGCGGCGCTGCCGATCAGTTGCGAACCGAGGCGCGCGCCGGACGCTTCGACGCCGAGTCGGTTGCGGCCGTGCTTGCGGTGGCCGGTCCGCAGATATCGCGCCGGACGCCATGGCCGGCCGGGCTGACCGACCGCGAGGTTCAGATCCTGCGACTCGTCGCGCAGGGCCGGTCGAACCGAGACATCGCCGCCGAACTGTTCATCGCCGAGAAAACGGCCCGCAACCACGTCGAACGTGTCTACGCCAAGCTCGGCGTCAATAACCGCACGCAGGCCAGCCTCGCCGCGATCGATCGGGGTCTGGTGAGCTTCCCGGTCAACGCGGCCGTGGGAAATTGAAGCATCGTCGGTGCCGCGCGCCCGGGGCCCGCCGGCATCTGTTCAGACATCTGGCGGGACCGACTGCACGGGGACTTCATCGCTGGGATGCGCCGGGCCGGGACCGCCGGTCCAAGACCCATACCGTGGCCAGCATGAGGCTGACGGCAAACGAGGCGAGCGCGATAAGACTGGCGCCAGTGCCTCCGTGGAAGGTGCCGCCGTAGGCGGACATGGCCGGCAGCGTGGCGGTGTACCGGTCGAGATCCAGGTCGCGACCCAGCGCTTCGAAGGCGTGGCGGTTGGATAGGCCGAGACTCATCAGGCGTCCAGGGAGGGCCACCTCGTCCACGGGGACTATGGCGCCACCGAACAGAACCTGAGGGAAGCAGAGCATCGGCAGGGCGAGGGCGGCCTGTGCGGCGTTGGAGACCGCAGCCGAGGCGAGCAATCCGAGGGCCAGTGCCGAGGTCGCCTCGATCACAATCGTCACAAACAGGAAGGCGGACACGTCCCAGCCGATGGCGGGGAGCCGACCGAGCGCCCGCAGCACACCGAGGAGCACCGCGCTCACTCCAGCCAGCACCGGAAGCAGCGCTGTCACCTTGGATGCCACGTAGGCGCCCACGCTGAGCCCGGCCAGGCGCTCCCGCCGGAAGACCGCCATCTCCCCGACGATCTGGAGCAGGCCGTAGGTAAGGCCGAAGAAGAAGCCTGCGAATGCGATCCAGAACACGATCTGGGCCGGGCCGAGGTCGGCTTCGCTACGCGGATCGAACGCGCCGCGCTTGAACAGCGTCGCCATCATGGCAGTGACCAGCACCGGTGAGCCGAGCAGAACCGCCAGGGTCAGGCGGTTGCGAAGGAGAACATCAACATTGCGTCGTGTAAGTAGCCACCATTGCCGGACCGTGCCCGCGCCCTTGACGTCTGAACGGGTGGCAGAGATGGGCAATGGAGCCGAGCCAGGCCGGGCTTTCGACTTCCCACCACTGTCCGCGAATCGCTCTGCCCAAATCTGAGGGGTGTGCTCATGCGCCAGCCGGTCGTACACCTCGGCGAGATCCTCCACGCCGAAGTAGCGCCGAGCCTCGGTCGGGCTGCCAGTGAAGGCCAGATGGCCGTCGCGCGCCAGGAATACCACCCGGTCGCACCGGTCGATGCCGACCGGCTCATGCGTCGTGAGGACGACTGTGACCCCACGCTGGCTGAGTCGGCGCAGCAGACGCATCACGTAGGCTGCGGTCGACGGATCGAGCCCCGAGGTGGGTTCGTCGAGGAAGAAAAGGTGTGGCCGAGTCAATAGCTCCACTGCGATACTGGCCCGCTTGCGCTGGCCGCCGGAGAGCGCACGGACCGGCACTTCGGCCCGATCAGTCAGGTCGAGGTCGTGCATGGTCTCGTCGACTACCCGGTCCGCCTCGGCCGCCGATGTGCCTGCGGGCAGCCGTAGCCGCGCAGCGTAGCGCAGCGTGCGGCGCAGAGGCATCTCGAGGTGGATGATGTCCTCCTGGGGCACGTAGCCGATACGGGAATCGGCGCTGACTCGGGCCCCGCGAACGATGCCGTCATGCCGAACCTCTCCCACAGACGGTGGTCGCAGTCCCGCGAGGATCTCCAGCAATGTGCTCTTTCCTGCTCCACTGCAGCCGGCAATGGCGACCAACTCGCCTGGTTCGACCGACAACGACAGCTTCTGGAGAATCTGCCGCGCCCCGACATGCCGGCTTACGTTGACCGCATCGACCCGCCCGCCGCCCGGCACTCCAGGTGTGTGATCTGAAGTGCGCGTACCGAATCGCTCGACGGTCGGTGGTTCGAATGTCAATTCGGTCATGACCGGTGATCTCCGTGATTCCTGAACTCGCTTTGTCATGCCCTGATCATCGGTCCGCCGCCTCCGTGGTCGCATGAGGCGTTTGCCTCAAATCGCGCAAACCAGGAATTGATCGCCTCACCGGGCGCGGGACCACGCGGTGGCCCAGGGCGGCAAGGGGCCGTCTCGCTCGGTCTGGGCGAGCTGGTGGGTGCACCATCGAAGTTCGTACGTTGCCGGACAGTGATATCGGACGTCTCGTGCGTGATGTGCTGACCGATCCGGCGCGCCGGGCAAGGCTGTTCGGGCGCGGTGAACGCGCCGGGCCGGTGTGAACGGAGGTTGGGTGAGTAACGAACATGCCAAGGCAGAGATGGCGGGAGGTGCTCAACCGAATGCGTTGGCAGCTGCGGGAAGTCGCGCGGGTTCGACAGGCGCGGGCGCAGATCACCGGTCGCGCCACAGCGCGCAGACGGGTGACGGTGACGACTGATGCGAATGGGACCGTGGTCGATGTCCGATTCGGTTCGCGGATAGCGGATCGGGCCCGGTGTTGTTTCAGCGCTGTTCGTGCCCAAGCAAATCGAGCACTTGCTCGTGCGGACCGGCGCCGCCTGCCGCGGATGTGCATCCGAATCATTCTGTGCCGCAATAACTTCAGCGGTCACGGTCTGCGTCCGGACATTACTGGGTGCTCATGGCGGCGTTACCCGCGGCAACCGCTCTGGACAGGGCCTGGAGAACCGGAGTACGGCCCAGGTACATCTCGGACAGTATGGGATTGATGGCGTCGAGGGCCGCGGGGAATCCGGACCCGCCGCCGCTGGCGATGCGGGGTCCGCGCAGCACATCGAAGAACGGGGCGACGTCGATTCCTCTGTGGGACCAGAAGTCCCGGTATTCCTGCTGCTCGGTAACGACAGCCGGAATGCTCGCGCCGTCCCGCGCGAGGTAGCGGTTGCCAACGGCGCTGCCGAGCCAGGCCAGCAGTCGGCGCACCGCGTCCGGATGCCGGGTGGCCGCGCTGGCGGAAACACCGATCGCGTTGTCGGTGCTGACCCGCCCCGCCGGGCCCTGCGGGATCATCGCCACGCCCCACCGGAACTTCGCCTGCTGCGCGATCGTGGCGAGGTTGAAGGTGCCCGACTGAAACAGCGCCAGCTTCCCCTGCAGGAAGGTGTTTCGGGCGAAGTCGGTGTTGCCGTTGGTATCTGCCGCCGACGGAGCAAGCCGGTCCGTGATCAGGCGCACGAGATAGCCGAACGCCTCGGCGCCCTGTGGGCTGTCGAAGACGAACTGTTCGTCCGGGCCTTGCAGCCGCCCGCCGGCCGATCCGAGGAAGGGTAACTCGATCGATTGGAAATCGTTGCCAGCGTTGAATGCCCACGGCGAGACCGCGGCGAGCCGGCGCAGCAGTGGTTCGAAGGTATCCGCGCCCGGCCCCCACCGCGCCGTGGACAGCTCGGCCGGATCGACGTGCGCGGCGGAGAGTAGATCCCGGTTGTAGTACACGGCCGTACCGCCGTCGACGAATTGCGGTACCGCCCACAGATGCCCATGGCGCGTGTACTGCGACACCGCCGAGGGATCCCAGGCTCGCGCGGCGTCGAATCCAAGGAGCCGGCCGATGTCCAGTAGCCGGCCCGTGTCGGCGTAGTCCTCGTACAGGTTTGTCCAGAATACGTCGTCCGCGGTGCCGCCGGCCACGTCCAGCCGCAGTTTCTGCTGGTAGGAGGCCCACGGCACCACCGTGATCCGCACCTCGAGATCGGGGTTCGCCCGCTCGAACGCATCGAGCGAGGCCCGATAGGCCGGGACGAAACTCTGGTCCCAGATACGCATATGCAGCACGGTGCGGCCCGATTCGTTGCCAATGCGGCCGAGCCACAGCGCCGCCGCGATCAGCAACACGACGCTGAGCACGATGGCCAGCAGCACCGAGGTGGAAGTATTCGGGGCCGTGAAACGCCGTTGTGCGGGCCTCATTTGAGACCGGTCCAGGCGATCGACCGCAGCACCTGACGCTGGAACACGATGAACAGCAGCACCAGCGGCACGATTGCCAAGGTTGTCGCGGCCATCACCAGAGTCCACTGCGCATTATATTCGGTCTGTAGCGTCGCGGTCGACGCGGTCAGCACCTGCCAGGTCCGGCCACTGCTGGCCACCAGCGGCCACATGAAGTTGTTCCACTGGGTGACGACTGTGATCAGCGTCAGGGTGGCCAGGATCGGTCGACTCATCGGCACCACCACGTGGACCAGGATGTCGAGTGTATTCGCGCCGTCCAGTCGTGCCGCCCCGAGCAATTCGCTTGGTATCGACCGGAAGTACTGGCGCAGAAGGAAGATCGCGTACGGAGAGGCGAACACGAACGGGAGTATCAACGCCCAGAAGGTATTCAGCCAGCCCAGCTTCGCGAACATCAGATACAGCGGTATCAGCGTGACCATCGAGGGCACCATCATGGTCCCCAGGTAGATCCAGAACAGCACGTCGCGGCCGGGGAATTCGGTGCGGGCGAACGCATAGGCGGCGAGGATGGAGGTGATCAGCTGGCCGCCGGTGATGAACGCTGTCATCAGCGCAGTCACCAGCACCGCCCGGCCCAGGCCCTGGTGCAGCACGGTGTCGAAGTTCTGGCCCGTCACCGGATTCGGCAGCGTTAGTGGCGATCCGCTCGCGAACTGTTCGGGTGTCTTGATCGAGGTCAGGGCGCTGAGCACCAGCGGTGCCACGGTCAGCAGCGCCCCGGCGACGAGCAGCAGATAGACGATGCCCCCGCGCAGCAGGGCGGTGGTGTGTCGCGGCTTCCGTACGAAATCCGCCGCGGTGCCGCGGTATGCGGTATCAGTACTCATAGGCCGTCCGGTTCCGGAAGTAGCGGTGCTGCACGAGCGTTATCACGAGCATCACCGCGAACATTGTCATCGCCATCGCCGCCGCGCGGCCGGGCCTGGCCGCAACGAACGCCTCGGAAAAGATCCGCATCGCAACGACATCCGTGCGGTTGCCGGGCCCGCCCCTGGTCAGTGCGTACACCGTGTCGAAGGTCTGGAACGCGGTGATGATCCCGGTGGCGAGCACGAAGAACATGGTCGGGCGCAGCATCGGCAGCAGCAGCCAGCGCGTGCGCCGCCACCCGCTCGCCCCGTCGAGCGCACCTGCGTCCAGGATTTCCTGCGGAATCGCCCGCAGACCGGCGACGAAGAACAGCGCGACATACCCGAAGTTCGACCAGATACTCACCACCGCAACGGAAGGCAGCGCAAGCACCGGATCGGCGAGCCACTCGGTGCGGTGCCCGAGCACGGCGTTGATCGCGCCGCCGGTTGGCGCGAACAGCCACTGCCACACCACACCCACCGCGACCGGCGCGCACATCCACGGCAGCGCGTAGATCACCCGCAGCGCCGTCCCGCCGCGGCGCCGGGCCAGCGGCGCGGCGACCGCGAAACCGAGCAGCGTCTGGGCCGGGACCACGATCACCGCCAGCACCAGCGTCACCAGCAGCGCGTGCCCGAACACCGGGTCCGTCAGCACCGAGCGCCAGTTCTGCAGGCCCACGAAGTGCATGGGCCCCAGCAGATTCCAGCTGTACACGCTCAGCCAGGCCACCACCACTATCGGCAGCAGCAGAAAACAGCCGACTCCCACCAGGCTCGGGAGCAACAGTGCATAACTGGTCAGGGCACGACGAAGTGCACGTCGTTTCATGCTGTGCGAACCTACCCGGGCAACCGATTTCGGTGCGGCACGCCCCACGGAAGGTGCCGCGGATTTCTCAGCTCCCGGCCAAGCCGAGTCGAAAAGCATGACAGGCTCTCGTATTTGATCGTCATCGGGAGAGATGCGATTGCTAGGTAGCCGATTAGCGGAAGACGCCACTGGCACGGCCCCGGAATCCTGACTCGCGTCGGGCAGAACGGATCAGCCTGTTGGCGTGAACGACGATCAGTGCCCGGCCTATCAATCCTCCGGTGGCCCGGGCGGATACAGGTCGAGCACGATGTCAAGTCCCAACGCGGCGACATCGGCAAGCAGGTCCGCCGGCAGCGCGCAGCCGCCCTGACCGTGGTCGCTGCCGAAGCCCAGGAACAGCTCCATTTCGCAATCGCCGGACAGGCTGGCCAGCCCCTCGCGACATTCGTCCAGCAGGTCGACCAGCGCGCGGACGTGGTCGGCGAGGTCGCTGTCATTGGGCAGCCCGCTATGCCGGAGCCAGAGACTGTTCTTGCGTCGAGCACTAGCCGAATTCCGGGGACTCATCAGGCTGCCTTGTTCAAACTGCTTGTCCGCCACAATCCCCAGACGAGCGGAGATCTCGCTCGCAGTAACCGTCTGACTTGCGAGGCGAACCGACCCTGCTGACCATTTCCTGTCTTCTGGCTGCGGCTGCACCTCTACGTCCTCTGACACGCGGTCACCCTCGCAGACTGCTCTGAAGAACGCGAATCCATTTATCAGGTAGTCAAGGAAGGCTCTTGATCTCGTGTGTCCTTCCGGGAGCTAAGTGCCTGTGAACAGGCTGCTCATTTTGGCTTTCTAGCGTTCTGATCTGCGGAAATCTGTTGAGGCACTGTATCCTCAACCGCGGTCACACCCGCGGCCACGACCTCGCCACCCTGACCCTCGACACCGGCTGCGCCCTGGTCCTGGCCGTCCTCGCAGATACCTTGTCCCCCAAACTGAACGCGCTATTCCACGTTCAGTACGAAGAGCCCGTGCCGCCGAAGGGCCACGGCGGAATCGGCCCGTTGTCGACCGCCACATTGCCGTACCGAATCCCGAGGATCGGATTGTCCTCGTCGCACCAGCGGTCGCGGTCGTTCGGACAGCGCTTGCGGTGGCTACCACAATCACCGCCCACGACCGAAGTCCTGCGGGCCGGAAGATAGGCACGGATTACGCGCTCGCTTTCTCGACCGCAGTCGAGAATCACGTCCACGCGATAGGTGTCGTCAGTTTCGTTGCGGCACCAGAAGCCGGTGCACGAGACCCACGGAGCCAGCACGACCGTATCCGCCGCGGCGGCCTGCGGTGCGGCAACACCGACGACAATCGCGAACAACGGGCTGGTGATGCCCAACAGGGCTGTCAATCGGCGCAGCATACCGCCAGAAACTACCAGCCATGCCGAGTGGGCGGCATCGGCATCGGACAAATGACCTAAAACACACTCATCTGCCCCTGATCGCGCTTACCGAACGGGTCGGCGTGTGATCGCTTACGGGCTGTCGTCGGCGGTCCCACAACTGGCAACGCTGCGGTCCCTCGGCGGGGTTCTGGCGCAAACAGTGTGATCGCGCTGTTCGGCGTGTTGGCGTCGGATCTGGTTCTGCATGGGTGATGGTGGTGGGCGTGCGTTGATCTGGTTCGAAAGTTGTTGCCGCACTTGGGGGATTTGGTGATCGGCGACGTCTGTTCCGAAGGCGATGCCGTGGTCGTGGAGGCGGCCGTCGCCGCCTCGACGGCCCACGGCGGACGAACCAGTTGACGTCGATGCTGACCGCGATCGGAGTGGCCCTGGCCGGGCGGGCTGGTGCGCGGCTGGCGAGCCGGTTGGGACTCCTGGCCAGCCGGGACAGCTTGTTGCGGCTGATCCGTGGGTTGCCGGATCCGCCGGTCGGTCCCGTAAAGATCTTGGGCGTCGACGATTTCGCCGTCAAACGCGGCCGCAGGTATGCAACGATCCTGCTGGACATGGCTATCCACCGGCCGATCGATATCCTCGACGGCCGCGAGGCCGATTCGCTGGCCGCCTGGCTGGCAGGGCATCCGGAAATCGAGGTGATTACTCGAGATCGGGCCGGCGCCTATGCCGAGGGCGCTCGCCGTGGCGCACCGCAGGCTACCCAATGCGCGGACAGGTGGCACCTCTGGAACAACCTGGGCCAGGCGGTGGAGAAGACGGTCATCAAACACCGCAGCTGCCTCACCGAATCCTTCGCTGCGACTGTCGATTCCGTTGAAACTACCCAACCTGCCGCTGTGGTCGGCCTCGGCGAGACCGCCGAGGATGCGAAACGACCGCCCGACAGCGATCGCGGCAAGTGCACGCGGCTGCGCGCCCGCGCCGCCGAACGCTACGACGCGGTCCATCGGCTACATGCCCAGGGCAAGGGATTACGCACGATCGCCAAAGAACTCGATATCGATCGGAAACTGCCCGACGATACGTCGTTGCCACCGCGGGTATGGGACCGTGTTGTTCTGGTCGCGGGCCGTGTTGGTGATGGTGACCCATGATCGGCTTGTTGGTCAATCCGGTGCGGCGGATATCCGCCGCAGATGTCGCTTGGCTGTCCGGTCGCCGGCCTCGGCCATCGTGCGGACTTCAGCTATCCGGTCCAGCCGGATCAACTGCGCTATTCGTTCGGAGTGGGCGTACAAGCCGTTGTCGGGATCGCTTTCCATGGCTTCTAGCTCGGCGAGCCCGGCCTCGTCCTCACCACGGTGGAAGTGTAGTTGCGCCAGCCAGAGTCGGGCGCTGGCGAACTCGGGTGCCTGCGCGCGCAGCCGGTCGATGCTGTTGGTTCGGACCAGATATTCCATGAGTGTCGTGAGCGCGCGGTCATCACCGCCGCGTGCCAGGAGCCGTAGGTCATCGACGCGGTCTGCGTCCACCATGATCTCGATCAACCGGATGAAAGCGCAGCGGTCGCCGTCGTCGTAGGCGAGTTCGCGCAACCGTGCCTCATCAGCGGCTGTTTCGAGCCGGTCCATTGCCTGTGTGCAGGCCGAGGTGGCCTCGGGTGTGCCGTGGATGTCGTATCGGTGGGCCGCACCGTAGTACGACCATCCTGCCCATTGATCGGCTGTGTCGCTGCTGTAGCGGCGCTGTATCACGGTCTTCATCCCTTCCGGTCGGTCTCGCCGCTTTGCGGCTGCGGACCGTGTGGTGATGGTGCCCAGGACTGGACTATGCCGATGAGCGGATCAGTGGTGGTCGCTCGTGGTTGCTATTGCGATCGTGGTCGGGCCCAAGCCGGTGGCGCGATACTGCATTGCCTTGTGCTGCACCTATCTTGGCGATGGTCGCGGCTCATGAGTCCTCCATGTCCCGCATTGTTGCACCGGCCAACAGCAGTCGCTGTGCCAGCGCGCGACAGCGCCTCCCGAGCTCTGGCGGGTCGAGTACCTCGAAGTCGTGCCCCAGTAGGAGTATGTGCATGAGCACAGCGTCGAGGTTTTCGGCGCCACTGAGTACCTCGCAGCGCTGCTTCCCTCGCGGTCGTACGGCGGCCGCTGACGCTGAAATCTGCGCACGAACGGTGTCGGCCGAGGCGTGCACGAGGAAGCGCGCCTGGTGCGGGTAGACCCGGCTCGCCACACCCTCCTGCACGTACGTCGCCGCGTCGGGCGCCGGGCGCGGGCGGAAGCGCCAGGTCCGTGCCGACACCTCGGTCATCTTGTCGACGCGGAAGCTGCGCCAGTCGTCGCGATCGAGGTCGTAGGCGAGCAGGTACCAGCGCCGGTCGGAGGCGACCAGACGGTAGGGCTCGACCTGCCGCCGTCGCACCTCGTTCCCGCACGGGTAGTCGAAGCCGGCCTCGACCTCATCGCGGCAGGCTCTGGCCAGCGTCATGAGCACCTCGGGGGCGACCGGCGTACGGCCGCCGTCGAAGGATTCGACCGAGCCGGAGAGCGCTCGCACCTCGTGCCGCAAGCGGGCGGGCAGCACCCGGTCGAGCTTGGTCAGCGCCCGCAGTGCTGCGTCGCCTGCGCTGGCGACCGCGCCACCCGCGCCGGCGAGTAGCGAGACCGCGGTCACGATCGCCTCCTCGTCGTCGAACAGTAGCGGGGGCAGGTCCTGCCCCGCGCCGAGCTGGTAGCCGCCGCCGACCCCTTGGCCGGCACGCACCGGATAGCCGAGCGCGCGCAGCCGCTCGATATCGCGTCGTACCGTGCGCGGCGTGACCCCGAGCCGGTCGGCGAGTTCGGGACCGGTCCGGACCTGGCGTTGTAGTAGCCCGAGCAGGGTGAGCACCCGCCCCGTCGTGCCCCGCTTGTCGCCGCTTGCCATGTCCCCCACCCTGCCAGAAATAGCGGACCGATTCTGTCCGCTAGGCGTGTCAGGGTAGCTCCATGGATGCACACGAACTCGACTGGAACCGGACGCTGCGCGAGCAGTGGGAGTTCCATTGGAACCATCAGATCCGAGCCCGGCTCGACGGCCTCACCGACGACGAGTACTTCTGGTCGCCGGTGCCGGACGCCTGGAGCGTGCGGCCACGCGGCAGCTCGACGATGCCCATGCCGTTCGGTGCTGGGGACTTCACGATCGACTACGCCTTCCCCCAGCCGGTCCCAGCGGCCTTCACCACAATCGCCTGGCGACTCGGTCATGTCATCGTCGGCGTGCTCGCGGCGCGTAACGCCTCGCATTTCGGCGCACCGGCGGCGTCGTACGAGACCTGGGAGTACGCGCCCAATGCGGCCACTGCGCTCGACCAACTCGAGGCCCAGCTCGACGTCTGGCTGGCCGGGGTGCGCGGCCTCGGCGAGGCTGAACTCCGGGTCCCGATCGGCGCGAAGGAGCCCTTCCCCGAGTTGCCCATGGTCGATCTGGTGCTGCACATCCACCGCGAGCTGATCCACCACCTGTCCGAGGTCTGCCTGCTGCGCGACCTCTACCTGCACACGAAAGCCGCCACGAACGGAGCAACCCGATGAGCCGCCACACGCTGCTGCGCCCCGAGGGGCTGGTCAAATCCGATGCCTTCAGCCATGTCGCCATCGTCCCGCCTGGTGCCACCACGGTGTATATGTCGGTGGGCAGAATGCCGTCGACGCCGCTGGCAGGCTCGTGGGCGGCGATGATGTGGCCGCCCAGACCCGTCAGGTGATGACCAACCTCGCGACTGCGCTCGCGGCGGCTGGAGTAGGGGTCGAGCATCTGGTGCAGGTGTTCGTGCTGCTCGTCGACGGTGTCGACGTGGCCGCGGGCTACCGTGCCGCTGCGGAAGGTCTCGCCACCGTCACGCCGCCGCTGGTCACCGCTGTGATGGTGTCCGGCCTCGGAGTGCCCGGTGCGCTGGTCGAAGTGTCCGCGATCGCGGTCGTGGTGAGGTGAGCGCAGCCACGAGCGCCGTCCGGCGGGGTCATCTCGCCGGACCCTGTGAAGATAGGGAGTCCGTAGCCTCGGCCCCGGAGAGGAAGCGGTGTGAAGGTCAGCTGGGATCACGTTTATGCATGGCGGATGCGGCGCCAATACCTCGACCCACGAACGACACAGGGGGCAAGCGCGATCGTCGGCAGGCTGTGCGGTGTGCAGGCGCAGGTGTGGAATGCCGCCGAGCTGGCCGTCGCGTTACGGCAGTCGACACCCGCCCCGGACAGCGTCGATCGAGACTTCGCCGATCGGTCGCTGATGAAGACCTGGGCCATGCGGGGAGCCCTGCATCTGCTGCCGCCGAGCCAGGCACCTGCCTACCTGTCACTCATGGAGACTACGGGCTTCTGGCTCAAACCCTCCTGGCAGCGGGTCTCCGGCGTCACACCGCGACAAGTCGACGCGTTGACCGAGAAGGTGGCGGGCATTCTCGACGGCGCGGTGCTGACCCGCGACCAGCTGGTCACCCGGCTCATGGCGGACACGGGATTCAAGAGCATGGAGGAGTCGCTGCGGTCGGGGTGGGGTCAGGTGCTCAAGCCGCTGGCATGGCGGGGTGTGCTGTGCCACGGTGCGCCGCAGGGTAACCAGATCACGTTCACTTCGCCAGCGAGCCAGTACCCGACCTGGGGAACGATGCCTGCGCCCGATGAGGCTGCACCGGTGGTGATTTCGGCATACCTGGGTGCCTATAGTCCTGCGACTGCCGAGGTGTTCGACCGCTGGTTGTCCCGTGGTAGTACGAGCAAGCCGAGATTGCGTCGGTGGTTCGCAGACATAGGCGACAAAGTGACCGAAGTCGACGTCGAAGGGCGCAAGGCGTTGATGTTGACCGAACACGTCGACGAGCTCGCTGACATCGCCGCATGGAAGGGCCTACGGCTGCTCGGCGGTTTCGATCAGTACATTCTCGGGCCTGGGACCACGGACGACGTGTTGATCCCGGCCAGGCATCGGGGATTGGTGAGCCGCGCCGCCGGGTGGATCTCCCCGATCGTCGTGGTGAACGGCCGAGTCGTCGGAGTGTGGCAGATCCTCGACCAAGAGATCGTTGTCACTGCGTTCCCCGGCAGCGCCCGCATGCCACTGAAACAGCTGGAGGCGGAAGCTCTGCACGTCGCGCGTGCAAGGGGGCTGAACGCGCTGTCGGTCCGGATAACCGATTGATCGGACTTCACAGCAAGTTGACGATGTTGATGCCGATCTTGACGCTGATCAGGTCCGCGGGGGTGTCCAGCACGGCCCGGGCGGTGAACGATTTCGATGCAGCTGCGACGGAGACGCGCAGACGAGTTGCGCTATTCGCATCGACCGGGGAAAGTGTTGCGCTATTTGCATCCGAAATGCGGTGGCAGAAAAGAAATCATCGGTGAACATTCGGAAGGGCAATGCCTTTCGAAATAGTTTGATGTCCGATAGTCTGACGTGCATGATTCTCGATCCCCGCACCAACACCATCGACGGTGTCCTGCGCCGCTCGGCGACGAAGGTCCCCGACCGTGCCGCCGTAACGTTCGAAGGCAGGTCACACACCTACCGCGAACTCGACGCCGCGGTGAGCCGGGCGGCTGCCCATCTGCTCGCGCTGGGCCTGGCCGCCGGTGATCGGGTCGCGGCCTACGGCACCAATTCCGACGCCTATGTGATCGGCTTTCTGGCCTGTGCCCGTGCGGGTTTGGTGCACGTACCGGTGAACTACGCGCTGCGCGGCGACGAGCTCACCTACATGCTGTCCCAGTCCGGTGCCCGCGCGGTACTGGTCGACCCGGCTCTCACCTCGAATCTCGATGCGGTGCGGGCCGATCTCACCGCGCTCGAGCACGTGGTAACGCTGCGCGACACCGAGGACGCCCTGCTCGCGGTCTCCGCGACCGGGGCGGTGCCCGATCCGGCGCAGCATGCGACCGGATCCGACCTGGTCCAGTTGCTCTACACCTCGGGTACGACGTCGAAACCCAAGGGCGCCATGATGACCCATGAGGCGCTTATCCACGAATACGTCTCCTCGGTCATCGCGCTGGACCTCACCGCCGACGACAATCCCCTCATCGCCATGCCCCTATATCACTCGGCCGGCATGCATGTGTTCACACTCCCCTACCTATCAGTGGGCGCGACCGTGAATCTGATGGCCGCACCGGATATTCCGGAAATTCTGCGCCGGATCGAGGACGACCGAATCGGATCGCTGTTCCTCGCTCCCACGGTGTGGGTGCCACTGTCGAATCACCCCGATCTCGCCCTCCGCGACCTGTCCTCGCTGCGCAAAGCCCAGTACGGTGCCTCGATCATGCCGGTGACGGTGCTGAACAGACTTCGGGAACGCTACCCCGATCTGGGTTTCTACAACTGTTTCGGGCAATCCGAAATCGGCCCCCTGGCCACCGTGCTGCGCCCCGAGGAACATGCCGATCGGCCCTCGTCGTGCGGGCACCCGGTGTTCTTCGTGGAGACCAGAGTCGTCGATACCGAGGGCCACGACGTTGCCGACGGCGAGTCCGGCGAAGTCCTCTACCGATCACCGCAGCTGTGCCGGGGCTATTGGGACAATCCGGAGGCGACCGCAGAAGCGTTCCGCGACGGCTGGTTTCACTCCGGCGACCTCGTCACGCGCGATGCGCAGGGGTTCATC
The DNA here is from genome assembly GCF_040674855.1 of Nocardia sp. NPDC049707. NCBI lineage: Bacteria > Bacillati > Actinomycetota > Actinomycetes > Mycobacteriales > Nocardiaceae > Nocardia > Nocardia sp. NPDC049707. The sequence continues at coordinate 101,214 of NZ_JBFANN010000010.1, forward strand.
ACCGTGGTCGACCGGATCAAGGACGTCATCAATACCGGCGGCATCCTGGTCGCCTCCCGCGAGGTCGAAGACGCTCTGTACACCCACCCGGCTGTCGCCGAGGTCGCGGTCATCGGCACACACGATGAGAAATGGATCGAGGCCGTCACCGCCGTCGTGGTGCTCCGCGACGGGCACACGGCAAGCGCGGACGAATTGATAGGGCACACCAAGGATCTGATAGCGCCGTTCAAAGTTCCCAAGAAGATCCAATTCCTCGGCTCACTGCCCCGGAATCAGAGCGGCAAACTACTCAAACGCGAACTACGGAAACCATTCACAACGCCATAGACGATTTCGAGGCCGCCACTCGAAAGAGTGTCGGCCCCGAAAACAGAAGTGCTAGAACGTAATTCCCCCTGTGGGAGAAGTTCCTCATCACCCGCGGCGCGGTCAACAGCGCGAATTTCGGTGTCGCCGAGACCGGTTCGGCGCTGGTCGTGGAATCCGAGGGCAATGGCCGGATGTGTTCTGACTCTGCCCGAAATCCTGATCACCGTGATGGGCATCGAGAAGATGCTGCCACGATGGCAAGCCGTGACTTCGCCAGGCCGTTGACCAGGGCGAACACGCCCGGGAAGCGGCCGTGTCGATTCGGTGTGATCGACTGGTAGCGAACGAACAACCGGCCTGACCCGCAGGAGTCGAGTTCGGATTGCATTCGAACACGAGAGCAGTAGGTCGCGGGGTCAGGCGCGGTGCCGCGCGCGAGAGCCGCACACGACGGGTCGGCACCGGCGGGATAACGGCTCAGTTGCACGGCGTCGGTACTAGACCCAGCCGTTTTCGTCGTTGGCCAGTCGGGTCAGGTCCGGGTAGTTGCTGATCTCCCAGCCGCCGTCCACCATCAGGCTCGTCCCAGTGATATACGAGGCGTCCTCGGAGGCCAGGTACAGGCAGGGCCCGGCTACCTGCTCCGGTGTCGCGGGCGCACCCATCGGAATCCGCTCGAGGTACATCGCCCGCGCAGCCGGATAGTTGAGCACCGGCGCGACCAGTGGTGTGTCCACCAGTCCGGGCAATACCGCGTTCACCCGAATGTCATAGCGGGCCAGCTCGAGCGCGGCGTTCTTGCTGAACATTTCCACGCCGGCCTTTGCGGTGGAGTACGGGCTGCCCGCGAAACTCGGCACGTGCGCGTTGAGTGAGGCGACGTTCACGATCGCGCCGCCGCGGCCGCTGGCGCGGATGTGCCGGGCCTCGTGCTTGGTGCTCAGGAAGACGCCCTTCTGCACCAGGTCGATGGTGTAGTTCCAGTCCTCCAGGGCGAGGTCGGTGATCTGGCCGACGCGGGCGGCGCCGGCTACATTGAAGGCCAGGTCGAGTTGCCCGAACTGTTGCACGGCCAGCGCAACGCTCGCTTCGACCTGTGCTTCGTCGGTGACGTCGGCTCGCGCCGGGACGAAAGCTGCACCCAAATCCGCGGCCAGCTTGTCCAGGCCCGCCGTGGCGATGTCGAGGCCGACCACATTCGCACCCTCGGCCACCAGCCGCACGGCGATGGCCGCTCCGATCCCAGATGCCGCGCCGGTCACCACCGCTGTCTTGCCCGCGAATCGCATTTCGGTCATGTCCACTCCAGTTCTTCGGACAGATTCAGTGGACACAGTATTACTCACTAGACATATAGTCTAGCGAGTAAGTGCAAATCTTCGTCGGAACCAGGGGCGCACAACCTGCCGAACAGAAGAGTGAACAGTTGACACAGGAGCAAGGAGGCCCCTTATGGAACGGTTCGATGGACGCCGGGTGCTGATCACCGGCGGTGGATCCGGAATCGGGCAGGCGACCGTTGCCCGGATTCTGGCCGAAGCGGGCACTGTCGTCGCGGCGGACGTCGATGAGGGCGGCCTGCGCGCTACCGTCGAGCTGGCAGCGGCGGCCGGGCACCACGACCGGCTGCACACCCTGCCGGTCGATATCGCGAACGAGGAATCGGTGCGAGTAGCGGTGTCCTCGGCCGTGGACCTGCTGGGCGGTCTGGACGTGTTGGTGAACGCGGCCGGCGTACTGCGCTCGGTCCATACCGAGTCGATGTCGCTCGATGTCTGGAACCAGATCATCGGGGTGAATCTGACCGGAACATTCCTGATGACCCGGCAGTCACTGCCCGCCCTGCTGGAGTCCGGGAACGGAGTGGTGGTGAACTTCAGCTCGACCTCTGCCACCTTCGCGCACCCGTACATGGCGGCCTACGCTGCCAGCAAGGGCGGCATCCAATCGTTCACCCACGCCATCGCCCTCGAATTCGCCAAGCGGGGGTTGCGCGCGGTGTCGGTGTGCCCCGGATCCATCGCCAGCGGCATGACCGACGCGTCCGGCACCAGCCACACCAACATGGGTCCCGGCATACCCGAAGACGCGGACATGTCGCTGTTCGCCAAACTACTGCCGGCCATCGGTGACGGCTTCGCGGGCCCGGACACCGTCGCGGCGCTGGTGGCGATGCTCGCCTCCGACGACGGCCGGTTCATCACCGGCACCGAGGTGCGCATCGACGGCGGCACCCACATGTGATCCACCGCGGAGGCGCCCCAGGCAACTTCCGCCCAGTGGGAACGCGCCGTGTGCAGAACGCGGCTCGGCCCCTACCGTCGCGGCATCGGCAACGGATAGTGCCGGACGCATTGTCATCGAATCTGGTGGGAGGTACGCGGATGCCGCACGACGTGGTGCGTCGAATGGAGGAGTTCGCAGTGCGGTTGGCCGCGACCGCGGAGGAATCCGAGCGACTTCGGCGGCTGTGCCGCGCATCCGCGTCACTTCGCCGAGGCGGTGATGGCGACGGCCGCATCGTGCGGCTCGACCGGCTGGGTCTGTGGCGTCGGCGGGATCAGCCGCCTCTACGACCTGGTCGACGCGGGTCGTGACATCAGCTTCGAGGATCGGGCGCTGGTGCGGCGCAACCAGGTTCGGTGCGCATGGCGCGCCGTCACGGCGGTGGACACCATCTTCGCGCGGTCCGGCGGCAATATCGTGCGCCGGGACCGAAATTGGGTTTGCGGATGTTCGTTGCCGTCCGCGATCGAGCTAGGAACGCCCGGCATTCGGCGCGGGAGTTCGGAGCGCCGGGAACCAGATGTCGGCCAGCACCTCGGCCGCCTTGGCGGCCGAGACCTCGATGGTGCCCTGCGCCCATCGCGTGAAGAAACGCTCCAGCTGGGCGATCAGCAGTTCCACCCGCAGCGTCGCCTCGTCACGGCGCTCTTCGGGCCAGCGCGACAGATAGGACGTCATGACGGCGGCGGTGTCGACCAGCCCCTGCCGGGCCACTTCCCGGAATTCCGGTTCCAGGACAGTCGCCTCGTCCCAGGCCGGAAGCAGGTCCTTATTGTGCTGGAACCAATCGATGGCACGCGAGACCCATCCGACGAACTCGGTCCGAGAACCGGACTCGAGTATCCGGTCGAGGTCCTGGTAGAACCGCTGACTACTGGGCGCGGTCCCTTCGGCGCCGATGCTGCGCAGTACATCACCCTTACCGGTGAAGTGCAGATAAAACGTTGCACGGCTGCACCCGACGGCGGCAGTTATATCGTCGATCCGAACCGCACCGTAGCCCTGCTCGACGAAGAGCCGTTCGGCTGCCTCGAGTAGCCGGGTGCGGGTCAACCGCTTCTGTTCATCACGCAATGTGGTCCGGCGCGCACTCACGGGAAACCCTAACACTCGCGGCCGGTTGCCCAGCCGGGCTCGGCGGATCGACCAGCTGCCCCACAGCGTGCCGCCGGAGACCGTGAATCGCCCCGGTGAGTCCGGAGACTTACTGGTGTGACAGTCCGGCGGGTTGCTGGGCGGTGGGATGCTGCCATCGAGCTGGAACGCGCGCGACCCGCGATTGTCGGACACTGTGGTGAACCCGACAACGCCCCGTGATGCGAATGCGTGTCCCGTTCGACGATCTTCGGATGCAGGTTGGTATTTACGGCGGTTCCAGGTCGAATTGGGCGGCAAGCCGAGGCAGGGCTGCAGCGAAGGCTCGAGCGGCGAACTTCCAGGTGTGGTCGCCCGGCAGGATCGTAAGTTCGGTGGGGATACCGGCTTGGCGTGCAGCGGTGGAGAGTTGGCCGGCCTGGCGGACGTGTGCCGGCTCGGCGGTGCCGCAGATGAACAGCCCCGTCACGTCGTGGTACGGGCCGCGGTGGGCGAGCACGGTGAGCGGGTCATGCGCGGCCCACGCAGCGGAGTCGCCATTGAACAGTTTGCTGATCGTGTCCTGCTTGCTGCCCAGGTTCGGGCCGAGGTCGCCGGAGATGTCGACGAAGTGATCGAAGGTCTCGGGGTGCTCGACGACCAGGTCGACGGCGCAGGTACCGCCCATGGACCAACCGGCCACACTCCAGTCGCGGGGTGACGGCGCGGCATCGAAGGTGGACACGATGTAGGCCGGGATCTCCTTGACGAGGTGGTCTTCGGCGTTGCCGCCGACGCATTCGGTGTCGGTGGTGACGTCGCCGGTGGCGTCGGTGAATGCGAGGATGGGTGCGAGCCCGCTGTGCTGCTGAGCGTAGACGTTGGCGGTTTCCACCGCGTGGCCCGCGCGGATCCAGTCGTCCGGGGCGGCGAACACTCCGCCGATCAGTTCCAGTACCGGCAGGTGTGGTCGAGGCTGGCGAAACCAGGCCGGGGGCAGGTAGACGAATTCCCGGCGGTGCCGGAAGTGGCTGAGGGTATCCGGAATACTGACGGCGACGATCTGGCCAGACGACGTTGCGGGTGGCACGGCGCCGAGCTGGGCGGGGTCGACCGCGGCCGGCATCGGTGCATGGGATACCGTGCGCCACGCGTCGCGGATCGTGGGGTAATAGCCGATTGCGGCGTTGACGCCGTTGACCAACGTCACGGTGGTAAGCATGACGGCGAGCAGCGCAACTCCGCGGCGCCACCACCGGTCGCCGCGCCAGCCGAGGATCAGCACGAACGCCGCGAACAGCAGCACTGCGAACCAGACCCACGCCTCGGTCGGTATGGGATCGGCCAAGGCCAGCGCCGCTGGGACCGCGACCCACGCCCCAACGGCCCCCGCTATCGCGGTGCCCGCAGCAATCGGCAACCACCGCGCTCGCCATCGGCGATTCCGCCACCCCGTGGCGACCACGATCAGGATCGCCGCCGTGATCCGCAGCGTCCAGGGAAACCAACCGTCCAATAGTGACACCATCATTCCGGCCATCTCGCGTGGTGTCGATCTGGCCCCGGCGAGTGGCGTGCGGCAGAACAAGCCCACGATCGGGGTACTCGCGGTCGGCAATTCCGCCGACGCGTCCTACGACTGGTTCGCGGATCACATTGGTGATGAGTTCGCCAACGGCGTGCGGATCGTAGATAAGCCGGGTGTACCTGCCGGGCAGGGCGATGGTGTGCGGGTAAACGAGGACGGTCCTGTGCAAGCGGCGCCAGTTCGGTTGCAGCGTCGGGCGGATTCGATCGGCAGGCATGCCCGCGAGTGCGCGGCGGCGAAACTCCGGCAGACCGGAACGGCCGGAGAAAGTTCCGCGCCATCGGCATCCGAACTCCTGACGTGGTCTCGCCTGCGTCGCTGTTCATTTCAGGCCATAGAGACAGGGGCGGTTCTGGTTCCCAGCCCGGCAAGCGAACTGGTCTATGTCGAGAATCGCCGATAGTTCCATCGATAGGAAGGGAGCAACGTCGGACACGTTCAGGACGCGGGTCTCTTGATCTCGGGACTTTCGGCACCGTCCGATCCGGTCGTTATCGACGACCGGGACCATCGACCCGCCGAGATAAGGACATCCGGAGCTGTCTACGCCGGTGATCTGCGACGACCCCGAAAACAACTCAACCTGGATCTCCGTATGTCACACCACAGTTGATCGAGGTTCAGACCCGCTGTGCCTGGACGATCCAGATCGGCATCAGCACCCGTCCCTTGTCGTCGCTCACCGCGTCCGGGTACTGCGTCACGAACTCGCGGGCGGAGGCGGTTACCGCCGTCAGCTCGCCGGGGCTCAGATCGGTGATCGCCCAGCCACCGGCGCTCAGCGTGTCGCGAATGTTGTGCTCGGACACGGGAAACGGGGCAGGTAACCCGCCGATCGTCTGGTCGGAGAAGCACAGCATGCTCAGCAGGGCGCCCGGTTTCGTGGCGCGATGCACGGCCGCGATGTATTGCGGGCGCTGCTCGTCGGTGAGGCAGTGGTAGAGCGCACTGTCCAGCACGGTGTCGAACCGGCTGTCGAAGTCGGTGAGCCCGGTAGCGTCGGCGACGGCGAATTCGACGTCCACCCCGCGCGCCGCCGCACGCCGTCGCGCCTGTTCGATCGCCGGCGCGGCGGCATCGATCGCGGTCACCCGATATCCCCGACCGGCCAGGTAGATGGCGTTGTCGCCAAGGCCGCAGCCGACATCGAGCACCGCGCCGGATATCCGTCCCGCCCGCTCGAACGCGACGACGGCCGGTTGAGGCTCGCCGAGGTCCCAGGGCACCGTGGTGGTTGTGTACAGGTCATCGAAATCGAGGTTCACGGTTCCAGCGTCACTCGGCCGGATAACCAACCGCCAGTGAGTAAGTCGCTTCTCGCTGAATCCGTCATCCAATATGGTCTGATGATGGAATCCGTCATGTTCGACGATCTGGATCGGGGACTGGCGCACGCGCTGCAGATCGATGGGCGGGCGCCGTTCAGCCGGATCGCCGAGGTGCTCGGCACCTCCGAGAACACCGTCGCGCGCCGATACCGGCGGCTGCGGTCGGCCGGAGTGCTGCGGGTAGTCGGCGCGGTGGACGGCACCCGGCTGGGATATACGACCTGGGTCCTGCGGATGCGGTGCACACCGGACGCGGCACGGACGATCGGCGAGGCGCTGGCCCGCCGCACCGACACCTACTGGGTGCACATCCTCTCCGGCGGTACCGAGATCTCTTGCGCTACCCGTGCCGCGACACCCGAGGTGCTGGTGGAGAAGCTGCCGCGTGCCAACCGGATTCTGGCCGTGTCCGGGCACTGGCTGCTGCACGGGTTCGTCAATCCACAAGGCTGGGGCGGGCTGGCCTGGCTCACCCCGCATCAAGCCGACCGCCTGCGGCCGAATCCGCCGGAGCCGGACCGGGAATCGTTGGTGCTGGGCGAGGCCGACCACGCCTTGCTGACCGCACTGTCCACCGACGGCCGCGCCGGATACGCCGAGTTAGCGGCACACACGGGGTGGTCGGAATCGACCGTGCGCCGGCGGATGGAGCATCTGCGGCGCACCGGCACGCTCGAGTTCCAGGTCGACGTGGTACCCGAGGCGCTCGGCTACCGAGCGCTGGCCCGGCTATGGCTGTCGGTGCGGCCCTCGGCGCTGACCTCGGTCGGGCAGATACTCGCCGGACATCCCGAGGTACAGTTCGCCGCCGTCACCACCGGCCCGACCAACATGCTCGCCGCCATCGCCTGCCGGGACTCCCGTGACCTCTACCGGTACCTCACCGACCGGATCGGCCCGCTGGACGCCATCGGCCACCTGGAAACAGCACCGGTGATCCGCACCCTCAAACGCACCGGCACGACTTGAGCATGACGTAGCGTCATAGTTTTGACTCGTCGCATGAGAACTAGCGAACTCGCGAGAGCAGCCGGCACGACACCTCGTGCGGTGCGGCACTATCACCGGCTCGGCCTACTCGCGGAGCCCGCGCGTAGCGCGAACGGCTATCGCGACTACTCGCTGAAGGACCTTGCACGACTGATGCGTATTCGCTGGCTCGCCGAGAACGGTTTACCACTTGGTTCCGTAGCAACGGTTCTGACCGAGAAGCAATCGACCACCGGCGCCGATGATCTACGTGACGATCTGCATGCGCTTATTTCGAGCTGCGAGCGCGAGATCGCTGTGCTCGAGCTGAAACGACAGCGGTTGACACGATTGCTGGAATCGGCAGTCCAGGGCGAGGAGCTGACCGCCCTTCCGGCAGATTTGGTTACGGCGTTCGACGCGGTCCGATCAGAAGCGCGCTGTGCGGCGGAGATTCGAACGCTCGACCGCGAGCGGGACCTCCTGGAGGTCCTTGCGATTTCGAGCGAGCTGCCCGACCAGGTCTTCACGTGGTTCGCCCAGATGTTGAGTGCCGCTGATACGCGTGTCGCATATCGGCGGCTCATAAAGGCGTGGGGAAAGCTCGAGGGGCAGCGGGTCGTGGATGCTGGCGAACAGATCGACCTCGCGGCGAGCGAGCTCGCCAGTCAGCTGAGAACCTCGTTTCCTTTCGAGACGGCTCTGTCTGCTTCCGATTACGACACAATCGGTGGTCTCCGGCTCGACGAATGCGTTCCTGACGTTGCTCAGCGCCAGGCGGTGTTGCGCACTCTCGAGATCCTGTCGACGCACCCTGGGTCGGTGACTTCATGACGGTCAGTACTCGGCTGCTGGCGGGTGTGGCACAGGTGCTGACAGTGGCCATGATCGGCACCAATATGGCCCTGGCCGGCAGTGGTGTGATAATCACGGGCACGGCAGTCGGATTATGGCTCGCTGTGGAATTGCCGATCCTCGCGATCACTGTCGCCCTATTCGGATGGCGAGTACGAGTCGCTGTTCGGCGTGATGATGTCAGTGTCGGCGACGCTGTCCACGCTGCTTTGTCCGAGTCGCCGATCTATCGAGTCGCTCGGTCAGAGTTCGGGGCGTATCGGTCGGTGTGGATGTGGATACGGGGCAAGACTGATCCGGATCGTGGGCTGGTATTCACGGCGTCGGCGGGTGTGCTCACGATGCCCGCCGCTTTCGGGGCCGCCACACTGATCGAGGTGGTGGTCCTGCATCTGGTGCTTCCGTGGTTTTGGCTGAAAATCGTTCTGGCAGCGATATCTCTGTGGTCTCTCGTACTGCTTGCCGCGTTCGTCGCCAACGACGTCGTACATCCGCACTACCTGTCGGAGGGCGTCCTCGTCCTTCGTCGCTCCGGGAAAGTCGTCGTCAAGGTTCCGGTCAGCGACATATCGCGTGTCGTGAGCATCCGCCGGTACTCTCGAACGCAACCCGAGATCGAGGGCAGCAGTCTGCACCTCCCGAATCATGAGGGCACGAACATCGAGCTTGCACTGAACCAGCGAAGCGATGCTGCTGTGCCCGCCTTGCTCGAGAAATGGCGCAGCTCAGGGTCGATCACCACGATATTCCTCTATGTGGATGAGCCGTCGAAGCTTGCGGATGCTATCCGGGGCACACGACAAATAGACGTGCGGGCAATGTCGAATAAGCGGAATTAGACGTCCATCAACCGGGTCGTCGGCTCCGATATGAATCCCCGGTGAGTCCGGGGGTTCAGCAGATCGCCCGATTCCGGTTGGACCGTTCGCTCCTGGGCCGGGCTGCTCTGTGCGGTTCAGTCCACGAGGGACGGAAGGACCAGATCTCGGTAGCGCTGCTTCATCGTCTCGATCACTTCGTGGCCGTCGCTCGACCACAGTGCGGCATTGAAAATTTCGACCTCGACGTCGCCGCGGTAACCGGCGGTGCGAACCCACTGGCCGATAGTCGCGAAGTCGATGACGCCGTCGCCCATCATGCCCCGCGACAGCAGCGGATCGGCGGTCATCGGGTTCAGCCAGTCACACACCTGATACGAGCTGATCCGTCCGGATGCACCGGCCTGTGCGATCTGTTCTTCCAAGGTTGGATCCCACCAGATATGGAAGGTGTCGACCACGACACCCACGGTCTCCGCCGGATACGGCTGCGCCATCGACAATGCCTGTGCCAGTGTGGAGATCACCGCACGGTCGGCACAGAACATCGGGTGCAGCGGCTCCAGGGCAAGGCGGACACCGCGCTCGGCCGCATACGGGACCAGCAGTGCGAGCCGCTCGTCCACCCGCTCCCGCGCGGCGGCGAGGTCCCGGTCCGGCATACCGCCCACCACCATCACCAGTTCCCGCGTGGCCAGTGTCGCCGCGTCGTCGATGGCACGGCGGTTGTCCGCGAGCGCTGCTTGCCCGTCGCCCGGCTCGGTCAGGAAGCCGCCGCGGCACAGACTGGAGACACGCAACCCCGCATCGGCGACGATCTTCGCCGCGGTGGCGGCACCGACCTCGTCGACCCGATCGCGCCACAGGCCCACCGCACCGAGCCCCGCGCGGGCAGCGCCATCTACCGCCTCGGCGAGCGTCCACATTTTGGTCGTTGCCGTATTCAGCGACAGCGACCGGTACGGATCGGCGAGATCGAATGGCGTCTTCTGTGCCGCAACCGAAGTCATGAGCTCAATCCGTTCAGTTCGAGGTAGACCCGCATGCGGTGCGCCGCGAGTTCCGGATCGGATAGCAGTCCGGCTTTGTCCGCAAGCCGGAACAGTTCGACCATATGCGGCACAGAACGGCCGGTGGACAGGCCCGCGACCATCGAGAAGCCGGGCTGCTTGCCATTGAGCCAGGACAGGAAAGCGATACCGGTTTTGTAGTAGTACGTCGGTGCCGCGAAGATGTGCCGCCCGAGTTCCTGAGTGGTACTGAGGATTTCCGACGCGCGCGCAATATTCCCGGTGTCGAGTTCCTGTAGCGCGGTCGACGCGGCTGGGTAGATCGCCGCGAATATACCCAGCAGTGCATCCGAATGCCCTTGTGCGTCACCGATGATCAGCCCGGGATAGTTGAAATCGTCGCCCGTATACAGCCTTACCCCGTCGGGCAGCGCGCGTCGCAGTGCGATCTCGTGTGCTGCGTCGAGGAGCGAGACCTTGACTCCGTCGATCTTCGATCTGTTGTTCTCGATGAGCGTGCGGAACGTCTCGGTGGCGGTATCGATATCGGGACTGCCCCAATATCCGTGCAGCGCAGGATCGAACATGGTGCCGAGCCAGTGCAGGATCACCGGTCGATCCACGCCGGCCAGCAATTTCTCGTAGACGTACACGTAGTCGGCGGCCGAACGGGCGACCTGCACGAGTGCCCGCGAGGCCATCAGAATCACCTGCGCTCCGGCGTCGGTCACCACGTCGATCTGCTCGCGATAGGCATCGACGATCCTGTCGAGTCCGGCCGATCCGGAGAGGAGTCCGGCGAGATCGAGCTGATCGGTTCCGGCTCCGCAGGCGAGCCTGCCACCGACCGATGCCGCCTCGGCGCCGGATCGCCGGATCAATTCCGCTGTCGCTTGCCAATCGAGACCCATTCCGCGCTGTGCGGTGTCCATGGCATCGGCGACACCGAGCCCGTAGGACCACAATTCGCGCCGGTAGGCCAGCGTGGCGTCCCAGTCGACAGCTGCGGGCGCACGGGGTGTGTTGTCCGCCGTCACACGCGGAATCACATGCGCAGCAGCGAAAGCCACGCGCGAAGTGATCGGTTGCGTTGGCCGCGTCCAAGCGCCCGGGGCACCGAGAGCGTACGGTTCGAGTCGGCCGTCGACGGGCAGCATGATCGACACACCCGTGGATGTCGCGGTCACAGCGTGACCTCCGGGATCTCGATCCGACGCCCTTCGGCGGAGCTGCGCAGTCCCAGTTCGGCCAGCTGAACACCGCGTGCGGCGGAGAGCAGCCCGTAGCGGTGCGGCCGTTCGTTCACCACGTCGGTGAGGAACTCCTCCCACTGCAACTTGAATCCGTTGTCCAAGTCCGCGTTCGCGGGCACTTCCAACCATTGATCACGGAACGGCTCGGTGACCGGGAGATCCGGATTCCAGACCGGCTTGGGCGTATGCGAGCGATGCTGCGCAACGCATTTGCGCAAGCCGGCGACGGCAGAGCCGTGCGTTCCGTCGATCTGGAACTCGACGAGCTCATCGCGGTACACACGTACCGCCCACGACGAGTTGATCTGTGCGACAACGCCGTTCTCCATCTCGAAGATCCCATAGGCAGCATCATCGGCGGTGGCCGGATATGGCTTCCCCTGTTCGTCCCATCGAGTGGGGATGTGGGTTGTCGCCTTCGCGGTTACCGCCTCGACCTTGCCGAGCAGGCCCTCGAGCACGTAGTTCCAGTGACAGAACATGTCCACGACGATGCCGCCCCCGTCTTCGGCCCGGTAGTTCCAGCTGGGTCGCTGGGCGGGTTGACCGTCGCCCTCGAAGACCCAGTAACCGAATTCGCCGCGCAGCGAGAGGATCCGGCCGAAGAAGCCTTCGTCGACGAGCCTGCGCAACTTCACCAGGCCGGGCAGGTAGAGCTTGTCGTGCACGACTCCGGCGGTGACGCCGGCGTTCGCGGCCACTCTGGCGAGTTCGACTGCCTCGGCCAGCGTTTCGGCGGTCGGCTTCTCGGTGAAGACGTGTTTACCCGCCTTCATCGCCGCCGCGAGTGCCTCGGCGCGACGTGAGGTGACCTGTGCGTCGAAGTAGATATCGATGGACGGATCGGCTATGACGGCGGCGGCGTCGGTGCTCCATTCGGCGATGCCGTGTTGTTCGGCGAGTTCGGCGAGCTTGGCGGCATTGCGGCCGACCAGGATCGGCTCCACCAGAACGCGGGTGCCGTCCGGGAGGAGCAACCCACCGCCGTCGCGGATCGGCAGGATCGATCGCATCAGGTGCTGGCGGTAGCCCATGCGACCGGTGACGCCGTTCATGGCGATGCGGAGCGTGCGCGGGGGTACGGAATCGGGCATTGGATTGTGCCTCTTCTGATTTGCGTGGCCGACGACCGCAGAATGGGTCGTGGACGGTGTGGATGGACCCGCACACGGCGAGTGGACAAGTCAGCGTCGGAATGCGCTTTCCAAGCTATGCTAGGCACGAAGTTCGGTCAACCCCCACGTGTATCGAGAGAACGAGGCAGGAAGCCATGGCGGCTGTGAGACTGCAAGACGTCGCGACCCGTGCGGGCGTCTCCCAGGCAACCGCGTCACGCGTGCTCAACGGATCGTCACGAGTTCCCGGCGAAGGCGTCGCCGACCGGGTTCGCGCCGCCGCCGCCGAATTGGGATATGTGGCGAATGCCCAGGCCCAGGCCCTCGCGCGGTCTTCGACCGGACTCATCGGACTCGTCGTGCACGATATAGCCGATCCCTACTTCTCCTCGATCGTGCAGGGTGTCCAGGCGGCGGCGCGCAGGGCGGGCAAACTCGTCCTGCTGGCCAGTACGCAACGTGATTTCGATATCGAACGCGAATCCGTGAGCACCTTCATCTCGCACCGCGCCGATGCGATCATCCTGGCGGGTTCACGCCAGAGCGGGGATCTCGACCGCGATCTCGAGAAGGAATGCGCGCGGTATCTGGACAATAGCGGCAAGGTTGTCGTGATAGGACAGCCGCTGTCCTTCGGTGCCGCCGTGGAGCCCGAAAACCATGCATCGTCAGCGCAATTGGCGTATGCCCTGCTCGAGCAGGGGCACCGGGATTTCGCCGTCATCGGCGGGCCGGGCAATATCAGGACCGCTGTCGACCGGCGCAACGGCTTCGTCGAGGCTCTCGCGGCGCAGAGCGTGACACCGCTGATGGAGATCGCGGGGGACTTCTCCCGTGACGGTGGTTTCAGCGCCGCTCGTCGCCTTTCCGCCGCGTTGGACCTGCATCCCGGACAGACCAGCAACGTCGTGCCCTGCGTTTTCGCCGTGAGCGACGTGATGGCGATAGGGGCGATCGCGGCTTGGCGTGAGCTCGGCCTCGCGGTCCCCGACGATGTCTGCGTCGCCGGGTTCGACGATATCCCGACGCTGCGTGACCATGTACCTGGTCTTTCGACGGTAGCGCTGCCGCTGGTCGATATCGGCGAGCGCGCCGTTCGGCTCGCGCTCGACGACTCCGCCACGGCCTCGCATACCCACGAATTCGTGCCCGGCCGCGTGATTCTGCGCGACAGCAGCGTTTTGCGACAGGTCTGACCTGCGACAATTCGAAACCCTTGACACTGTGGGTCCGGTCACACTAGCCTCGGTCTCAGCTTCGGAAAGCGCATTCCCGGCGGGTGTAGTGCGAACCCCGCTCCACTACTAGCTTTAGGACCCCAGATGGCGGTAGTCACGTCCGTCGAGGCCAGTTCCTCCGCACCGAAAGCGACGCAACCCGTTCGCACTCGGCGCCGGAAGCTCCCATCTCTATCCAACATGTGGTCGACCATTTGGCGGCCGCTCACCCTGGTGGCGGTGCTCGTCGTCGCATGGTGGGCCGTCACCGAGTTCGGGCTCGTCGAGCCTTACATTCTGCCGCCGCCGGCGGATACCTGGCGCACCGCCGCCGACAACTCGACGTACCTGCTCCAGAACACTTGGGTTACGACCTACGAAACGGTGGTCGGCTTCGTTATCGCCGCGCTGATCGGCGAAGTCGTTGCACTGGTGATGATCTACTCACGCGGTATCGAGCGAACAATGTATCCGCTCATCCTCTTCGCGCAGGTCATCCCCAAAATCGCAATCGCCCCGCTGTTCATCGTATGGCTCGGGTTCGGCACCAGCCCCAAGATCCTCGTCGCCGTACTGATGGCATTCTTTCCGATCGTCATCTCCGGTATGGCCGGGCTGCGCTCGGTGGATCCCGAGATTCTCGAGCTCACCTCCACCATGGGCGCGAGCAATTGGAAGACGTTCGTGAAGGTGCGTTTTCCGGCATCACTGCCACAGTTGATGTCCGGCCTCAAGATCGCCGCCACCCTCGCGGTCACCGGCGCCGTCGTCGGCGAATTCGTCGGCGCCAATGAAGGTCTCGGCTATGTGATCCTGCAGGCCAACGGAAATATCGACACGGCAATGCTTTTCGCTGCCCTGATCATCATGTCCATGCTGGGCATCATCCTGTTCGCGATCATCGAAATCGCCGAGCAGTTCCTCATTCCGTGGCACGCCTCCCGTCGATCCACGGCCTCGGCCGTCGGCGCGGCATGAGCATGTCGAACAACCGTATTCGCTCCACAGTTGGAGAACTCGCATGAAATTCGGAACTCGCACACTCACGACGATCGGCGCCGCCGCGGTGGCATCGGTCCTGGTGTTGACCGGCTGCGGGGGCGGCGGCAAGGGCGCGAAGGATCCCGGCACCGACGGGAAGACCACCGCGGTGTCGCTGATGCTCAACTGGTACCCCTACGGCGAGCACGCCCCGTTCTATTACGGCGTGAAAGAAGGCATATTCGCCAAGCACGGCATCGATCTGAAGATCTCGGCCGGACAGGGCTCGACTAAAACCGCGCAGGCCACCGGTTCGAAGCAGACCGACTTCGGCTGGGCCGATACCCCGGCCGTCCTCAGCAATATCGATAAGGGCGTCAAGATCAAGAGCGTCGGCGTTTTCCTCCAGACCACGCCATCGGCAGTGCAGGTATTCGCCGATTCGAACATCCGGACACCGGCCGATCTGGCGGGTAAGACCATTGCCGTCTCCGCGGGTGACGCACCGACCACGACCTTCCCGATCTATCTCGACAAGGCGGGCGTTCCGGCGGATCAGGTAACCCAGCAGAGCCTCGACTCGGCGGGCAAGATGTCGGCGATGCTCTCCGGTCGCGTCGATGGGCTTATCGGATTCGCGCACGACCAGGGCCCCACCATCGCGAGCAAGAGCGGCAAAGAAGTCCGCTACCTGCGGTATTCGGATCAGGGCCTGAACTTCTTCAGTAACGGGCTGATCGCGAATAAGGCCACCATCGAATCCTCGCCAAAGCTGGTACAGGCCATGGTGGATGCGACGAGCGAGGCCTTCGCCGCCGCGGTCGCGAAGCCGGAGGCGGCAGTCGCCGCGATGGAGGGTGCGGATCCGCAACTGCCGCCGCAGCAAGTACTGCTCCAGCAGTGGCAGCAGACCATCCCGCTGCTCAGCACACCGGAGACCGCGGGTAAGGCGCCGGGAACCAATTCCGAAGCGAATTGGCGCACCACCGTTGCTGTGCTCAGCAGTGCGAAGCTCCTCGACAAAGCCGAGGACCCGGGCAAGTACTGGGACTCGAAGTTCACACCCACCAGCAAGCCGTGACCGGAGCAGGTGACGATATGAGCACACCCACCAACACCATCGCCCGCACCGATACCGCGGTCGCGGTAGACGACCTGACCGTACGGTTCTCGTCCAAACGCGGCGAGGTCACCGCACTGCAAGATGTCGATTTGCACGTCCGTCGAGGCGAATTCGTTTCGATCGTCGGCCCGTCCGGCTGCGGCAAATCGACGTTGCTGAAAGTCGTCGCTGGTCTCACCGATCCGAGCGGAGGCAGCGTCGAACTCGGCGGCACCCTCGTGCGTGGGCCGCAGCGCAATATCGGCTACGTATTCCAGCGCGCCGCACTGCTGGAATGGCGGACTGTACGCAAGAACATCCTGCTCCAAGCCGAGATGCGCGGCATGAACAAACAGGCGGCCGCGGCCGAATGTGCGCGTCTCATCGAGATGACCGGCCTCAGCGGATTCGAGGACGCCCTGCCGCACGAGCTCTCCGGCGGTATGCAGCAACGGGTTTCGCTGTGCCGGGCCCTGCTGCATGAACCGGAAGTGCTGCTGATGGACGAGCCGTTCGGTGCACTCGACGCGCTCACCAGGGAACGGATGAACGTCGAGCTGCATCGGATCTGGCGGGAAACGGGCACAACGGTACTGCTGGTCACCCATTCGGTGGCCGAGGCCGTATACCTCGCCAACCGGGTGGTCGTGATGAGCCCGAGGCCGGGCAGGATCATCGAACTACTCGACGTCGACCTGCCCGCGCACCGGAACTACGCCACGACGATGGAGACGCCGGAATTCATCACGGTCGCCAACCGGGTCCGGGATCTGCTCGGCTCGGTGGCGCAAGCGGACTGATATTCGATCTCCGCCGACTCACTGGATAGAAAGTCAACCGCGTGAGGGTTCTGGTTGCCCCGGACAAGTTCAAAGGAAGCCTCTCCGCATCCGAGGTGGCCGACCGGCTGGCGGAGGGCTTGGCGGCGGCAGGGGTCGACAGTTACAGAATGCCGCTGGCCGACGGCGGTGATGGGAGCGTCGACGCTGCGGTAGCGGCCGGTTTCGCTCCGCATCCGGTGACGGTCGCAGGGGCGGCGGGAACCCCGAGATACGGGCGGATCGCCGTCGGCGACGGTACCGCTGTGGTCGAGGTCGCGAATACCTGCGGCCTCACCACCCTGCCGAACGGCCGCACGCTGCCACTGGATGCGAGCAGTCTCGGTATGGGACAAGCTATCTCGCAAGCGTTGCGGTATCGGCCGCACCGATTGGTCCTTGCCCTCGGTGGCAGTGCCAGCACCGACGGCGGAATGGGACTGCTGGCTGCGCTCGGCTTCACCTTCGCCGATGCGAGGGGACTTCAACTGCGAGCGTGCGGGCGGAGTTTGGGGCGAGTCCACACCGTCGACTCATCGCGGGCGGCAAAGCTGACGGGGGTCGAGATCGTGGTTGCCGGGGATGTCACCAATCCCTTGCTCGGACCGGACGGTGCGGCGGCGGTGTACGGGCCGCAGAAGGGGGCTACCGACGCCGAGGTGCGGTTTCTCGACGCCGGCCTGAACAACCTCGTCCAAGCGTTCGCCCGCAGCGGCTACCCGGACGCGATGGCTGTCGCGGCCGCAGCCGGAGCGGGCAGCGCGGGCGGAATCGGCTTCGCCGCGTTACTGCTCGGCGGCAAAATCGTGTCAGGTGCCGAGTACTTTCTCGACTTGCACGAGTTCGATCGGCACCTGCCCGGTTTCGACCTGGTGGTCACCGGGGAGGGAAGTATCGATGAGCAGACCGCGAACGGCAAACTGCCCTCGGTTCTGGCCCGCCGCTCCCACCCCGTTCCGGTCGTCGCCGTCGTCGGTCGGAGCACGCTGTCCCCAGGCCAGTGGGGCCCGGCAGGATTCACGACCATTTACTCCCTCGGTGACTACACCGACAGGGATACCGCCGCTGACCCTGAACTGACCCGGCACGTGCTGACCCGGATCGGCCAGCAGATCGGCCGCATCACGGCCGTGGCGCCATGAACACGCCCATCCGTCGCGCGAACCTGGTGAATCTCCTTGCCGACCAGAGACACACAGTCGCCCAACTCTCTGCCCATGCCGAGTGCTCTCTTTGCAGGTTCGGTTGTCCCCCGCCACATCGCGGTGCGGGCACTGCTGCAGATTCCGCTCCCGCACCGGGCGATTCCTCGGGTTGTCAGCGTGGACGGCTTTGCGCTGCGGCGTCGAAATCGTTACGGCACAGCGGTGATCGATGCGGTCACCCACGAACGGATTGGAATCCATCCTTGTTCGCTATTTAGCTACAGTGCTAAATTGCAAATATGACCGAGTTCGGCCCTGAAGAGGAAGCTGGAGTGTTCCGCGCGCTGGCCGACTCGACGCGCCGGCAGATCCTGGAGGACCTCCGCTCCGGCGAGTTGACCGCGGGTGATATCGCCGCGAGATTTCCGATCAGTGGTCCCTCGATCTCCCGGCATCTGGGCGTACTCAAGGCAGCCGGGCTCGTCCGAGAGCGAAGAGCCGCCAATCGAATCTTCTACTCGCTTGTTGAGGAACGACTGGCGTTGTGTGTCGGCAGGTTTCTGAGCGCGATCTGCCCGGAGCAGGTCATCGTCAGGCAGCGCAGACTGCGAACCACCAAGAACAGGAAGCCGGATGAAACCTCCGCGGATGTCCAGCGTCGTTGAGCGACGCCTTCTTGTGAACTATCGAGTCGACCCTGATGCCGCCGCGAGCTTGGTGCCGCCGCCGATGCGACCTCAATTGGTTGGCGGTTGGGCGGTTGCCGGCATCTGCCTGATCCGCCTCGGACAGTTCCGGCCCAGTCGGCTCCCCGGCTGGGTCGGGCTACGCAGCGAGAACGCGGCACATCGCATCGCGGTTGAGTGGGATGGTCCGCGTGGACGCTCGACCGGTGTGTATATCTCGCGCCGCGACAGCGGCTCGATGACCAATGTCCTTGCCGGCGGTCGACTGTTTCCGGGTGAGCACAGTTTGGCGCGGTTCGACGTGCGGGAGACGGCGCAGGACCTGCATGTGGCCTTCGCCAGTCATGACGAGACCATGTCCGTGAGTGTGGACGTCCGGACCGCCGAGCGGTTCCAGGGAAGCGAACTGTTCGCCGATCTGGCGCAGGCATCGGACTTCTTTCGGCATGGCTCAGCCGGATTCTCGGCCACGCGTGGCGGTCAATGCCTTGATGGGCTCGAACTCCGAACTGACTCATGGCACGTCGAGCCGGTCGACATCCAGTCGGTTCGGTCCACGGTCTTCGACGACCGGAACCGGTTCCCGCCGGGCAGCGCGGTGCTCGACTGCGCCTTACTCATGCGCCAGGTGCCGGTAACCTGGCGCCCCCTTCCGCCTCTGCGGGTCGTTGCTGGCTCCGCGACTGCAGGGCATAGCGCACGTCTGGAATAAGTGCACTGCGCCAGTAATCCACGCGATCACCCGAGGTTCCATCGTCGACCACTACGGCACACCAGCGATCAAATCCACCATTCGTCGTATGGCCCGGATCAGGAGTCAGGACAGATATTCGGGTGCCTTTGCCACGCCGGCGGCAACCTGATCGAGTACGAAGTCGGTGTAGAACGACGCCGCTCCGCCCCGCCGCGCCATGACTTCGGTGATCGCCTGTTTCTCCGGCGAGGTGTAGTCCGGAGCCCATTCGGCGACCACCGCGACCCAGTTGATCGGCCTGGCGCCCGCCATGCTGAGCCGAGTCTTCGCGTCCTGGTGAGCCTCCGGGGTGACACCTGCCGAGCAGTCCGTGACGAAGTAGACCTCGTAGCCGTCCTTCAGCGCGCCGAGGGCAGTCTGGGCCAAGCACACATCGGTCGAAAGCCCCGCCATGACGAGCTTTCGGCGGCCGGTGGCTTGCACCGCCGCCCGCACCTCGGGGTGCGACCACGCGGCGGTGGTCACCCGGTCGATCGGGGTGAGGTCCGGGAAAGCCGCACGGATCTCCTTGAAGATCGGGTCGACCAGTGGGCCGCCGGCCGCACCTACCGTCGTGAGAACGGTCGGCACGCCGAGGGCCTTGGCGGCCTCGGCCAGCCCGGCCACGTTGTTGACCAGATCCGAGTGGGAGGGCGGCATGGTCATCAGCGCGACACCCGGCTGATGGTCAATGAGCACGACGACGGAGTTCTCGATCGTGAGCTCATTCGGATTCTCGGACATGGATCTTCCCTTCGGTGTGAAATTGCAGCGAATCAAACTGGTAGATAAGGACTTTCGGAACTCGATGCACTATTGGGCAATCGAGTCTTCAGTCCGCGAGGAGTTCGCGGACCTGGCGATGACTTTGTGCCGCAGGGCTCGATGATCAGTGCGATGTCCTTCGGATCCCTGGGGGCCGCGATCGACACCGGACATCCGGCCTCGATCAGGACTCGCGCCAGCACGGGCCCGGTGTGGCCGGCACCCCGTATCGAAATACGCGGCAGCCGAGCGTGATTCGCACACACCTCGCGAGGCTGCCTGTTCTGCACGGTCTTCACTCCGGTGGCGCGGTCCGGACGCGGCCGTCGTCGGTGCGGTACCCGAGCGCGAAGCTCGGGCAGCGATCGATGACTTCGACGACGCCGTCCATCGGGGCTGCGGTCGGGTCGATCCACGGCCGCCGCTGATGGTCGAAAACCTCGGGCAGTCCTCGTACGCACTCCTGAGCGTGGCGACAACGATTCGGTTCCCAGGTGACGGTCAATCCGACCGCTCGATACTCGCGGATCGTGTCGGATCTGTTGTGGGACATGCGATCACCGTCCTGTCGAGCAGCGGCGGCAGCTGCGTGCATTCACATCGGCCATGACTCGAAAACTACGCTCGATTAGTTAAAGATGCAAGTGATTGAGCGGATTGATGACTTCAATCATTAAGTTATGCTTGGCGGCATGACACCGGCTGACGAGCCCCGCTGGCTCGACGACGAAGAACGAGATGCTTGGATCATGCTCGAGAGCATCCTGACCCGACTGCCGACATCACTCGATGCGCAGCTGCAGCGTGATGCCGGCATCAGTCATTTCGAGTACCTGGTCCTGGCCGGCCTGTCGATGACCGACAACCGCGCCCTGCGCATGAAGGATCTGGCCGCGTTCGCCGGCGGGTCGCTGCCCCGGTTGTCCCAGGTGGTCACTCGGCTGGAGAAGCGCGGATGGGTGTCGCGCCGGCCGGATCCCGTCGACGGCCGTTCCACCATTGCCGACCTCACCGACGCGGGCTATCAGGTCGTCGTCGCCGCCGCGCCTGGTCATGTCGACGCGGTGCGTTGCTTCGTCTTCGACAATCTGACCCGCGCTCAGATCAGGCAGTTGACAGGCATCGGGCGGCGCGTTGTCGCCGCGATCGACCCCAACCATCCTGCGCTGATCGGACTGCCCGCGATGAACCTCGGGACACAGGACCGATAGATGCTGCTGAGTCAGAGCGCCAGCAGCGCGTGTTCGGATGGTGCTAGGGCAGTCCAGCGGTTCCTCGGTGGATTCATCGAGTTCGGTGACGAACATCTGCTCGACGACCCCACCGCCGGCGGGTCGGACGTATGGATGCCATGAGTCCCGCGCTTAAGCCTTGCGTTGAGACTCGGCGGGTGCGGTGGGCAGGCAGCGGAGGCAACCTAGGCTGGCGGGATGGCATGGTGGCAAGAACTGAAGGTCGACGATGCCGTCGTCGCCGCTCGGCGTGCGCGCGTGCCGCTGTCGATCGACCAGGAGGCGCGGTCAAGCCTCGGGGCCGGAGCGCTGGACTGGGCACACGCGCTTGCCGAGGAGATCGCCCGAGACTTCATCGAGAACACGATCCCCGAGCTCGCCGACACGACCGATTTCGCGAAGGCCCTCGCCCGTAGCGCCGAAGTCAACGTGCTGCGCATCCTGCTCGCGCTCGACGGCTCCCCCGCCGATGGAGATCCGCCCATAGAGGCACTCAACTTCGTCCGCGACGCGGCCCTGCGCCATGTGCCGCTGTGGGCGATCCTGCGCGGTTATCGGCTGGGACTGGACCACTGGATACGGTGGGCGGCCCCCGCGATCGAGAGTCACAGTGCATCCACCGATCGGCTGGACGACTTCCGCGAGGCGACGCAGGCTGCGGTCCGCCATATCGATCAGCTCTCCGAAGCCGTGGTCACCGAGTACGAGCGCGAGATGAATCGACGCGCGAGCGTGGGCGCCGCGCGGCGCCTCGCCCTGCTGCGCGCTGTGCTCGCTGGCGACAAGGTCGACGTCGATGCCGGATCGCGGACACTGGACTACCCGTTGCACGGCCATCACATCGCCGTCGTGTTCAGCCTCGCGGAGGACACCTCCGCGCTGGATCCGCTCGCGCTGCTCGAATCCGAGGCCCGCGCGCTCGCCGCACGGGCCCACGCGCTCGCCGTCACGACCGCGCCCGCCGGCCGGCGCCGGCTGCACGCTTGGCTCGCGGTGCCAACCGATCGGGCACTGACCGGTCCGCTCTCCGACGGCGTCGAGGCCGGCTACGGCAGCGCCGGTGTCGGTGTCGCCGGCTTCCGACGCTCGCACGCGGAGGCTTTTCAGGCGCTCGAGGTGCTGCAGGCATCCAGCCCCACGGCGCCGAACGAGCGCATCGTCGCTTACGCCGATGTCCGCCTCGTCGCGCTCGTCGCTGCGGAGAAGGCGCGCGCCAGGCTGTTCCTCGCCTCTGTCCTCGGCGGGCTGGCCGGCTCCGATCCACGCTCGCGCGAGTTGCGTACGACGCTGTACGCGTTCCTCGCTCGCAATCGCAGCCACACCGCGACCGCGCGTGATCTGCACCTGCACAAGAACACTGTCGTCAAGCGCGTCGCGCGCGCCTACGAACTGGTCGGCGATGACGCCGCCAAGCGCGAGATCGATCTGCACGTGGCGCTCACCGTCCTGGAAATTCTCGGCGACGATCTTCTCGATCCCGCGGAGCAGATACGTTGAAGGGGTGACGACGCTCTCGCGCCGCCACCCCTTCGGTCATTCACATCAGACCAGCACCCGTGCGACATGCTCGGTGTCGAGGTACTCGCGCACCTCGCTGACCTGACCTGCCCGACACCTGAAAACCACGCAGTAGTGGTTGCGATAGGCATTGCCGCGGCGCGACCGTGCCGTTCCCACATACTCGACCACGACAGTGCCGTCGTGAGCGAAGAGGTGGGTGATCTCGAAGGCGAGCGAGCCCGGCTCGAACATCTCGGCCGCGGCGGCTAGGAAGTCGCGTAGGACCGCCTCGCGCCCGACATGGCGCCCCGAGACCACGCTGTCTCCCGCGAGCCACCATTGGACGTCGTCGGTAAGAAGGCTCTCGATCGCCCCGAGGTCCATCCGACCCATCGCGTCCAACAGCGCCCGCACTGTCGCGTCATCGGTAGACATGTCGGTCTCAGTCGTCGAGCGAGAGATGCGGCAGGAACTCGAGGTTGTAGCGCTCACGGGCCTCCTCGACGAACGCCGCAACGGCCACCGGGTCGTTGGGGTCGAGCTCGAGGTTCTGGTAGTACTGGAAGTACGCGGGCAGGGTGTTGCCAGGGGTCAGCACGATGATCGTGCGGGTCGGGCCATCGCTGGTCACGTGGTAGCTGTGTGCGTAGTCCTTGGGACCCCACACCATCTCGCCGGCGTTCGCGACCATCTTGTGGCGGACGCCCTCGTGGTCGATCACGGTCACGGTGAGCTGGCCCTCCACGACATAGAACGCCTCGTCCTCACCGTGGTGGATGTGGAACCACGGGCGCTGCCCAGCGGGGAAGGTGACCTCGGCGATCGTCGCCTGACCGTCGGTCCGGTCGTACAGGGCGTGGTAGATCAGCTTCGTGCCGGGGATCTGCGGGGCACCGTCCCACTCGGATCCGCCCATGACGATCGTCGCACGCTCCGGGTCGGAAACGTAGGCACCACCGGGCGCCTCCACCTTCGCGGGGGTGAGCTTCTCGGTCACTTCGGTCATTACCACTCCTTCGTAGTATCGGGCGCCCCCTCCTGAACGCCTGATCACACGCTATTTCCGGCCAGATCCGATAACAATGTGCGACGGACACACCACTTGCCGGTCGACATGGTCCGGCAGACCACCGCCCGGTCCGAGAGCCCCGATTCGCTCATCTCGGAAAGGTGTGCGGCACAGGGATTCGATCACCGAAGCCCGGGCCTCACTGTGTCGCGGGATTCGGACGCGGCCTGGGAACAGCGGGGTGCCGTGGTGGCCGAGTCGGTCAGGGCTCGAGCACGTAGCGACCGCGCGTCCCGCCGTTGGCCATGGCCCGGTGGGCGTCGGCGGCCCGGGCCAACGGCACGACCGCATGCACTCGGGTCGGCAACCGGCCGGACGCGGCGCGGGCCAGCAGCTGCCCCAACCGAGGACCGTCCGACTGCGTCACCAGCGTGTTCACCGTGATCCTTCGCTCGGCCGCAGGCACTATGTTGGGCCGGACGCCGACGAAAGCGCCGCCGTCGCTGACCAGGGTCAGGCCCCACACCTGCCGCGACGTGGTGTCGACGACCGCGTCCCAGCCCGGCTCGGCGTCCGTGACGAAGTCGGCGCCGAGACCGCGTACGAATTGCTCGTCCGCGGCTCGGGCCAGACCGGTCACCCGCCAGCCGCGGTCGGGCGCGAGCGAGGCCACGTTGGCCCCGATCGCACCGGCCGCACCAGTCACCAGCAACCGGTTGCCGTCGGCGGGCGCGTCGCCGAGCAAGTTGATGATCTGCGCCGCACCCAGCCCGTTGAGCGGCACCGTCGATGCCGCGACCAGGTCGAGCCCATCGGGCACTACCGCGAGATCGGTGGCGGGCACGACGAGTTGTTCGGCATAGGTGCCGAAGTCGCGGTCGAAACCGAGGACGACACCGGCAACCCGAGTGCCGACGGTCAGGTCCACGCCCGGACCGGCGGCGAGCACGGTGCCGGCAAAGTCCCAGCCCAGGCCGGTGTGGGAGGGTTGGTTGATCATGCCCAGCTCGTGGAAGAAACCGCCGACGACTCCGAGGTCGGTGGGGTTGACCGGCGCGGCCGCAACCGCGACGCGGACCTCGCCGGGGCCGGGTTCGGTGCGGGGAACATCGATGATCTCGATCGAGTCGGGTCCGCCCGGTGTGCGGATGACGGCGGCCCGGAAGGTGGGCGTGCTCATGTTGCGCTCCTTATCAGTTCTGTTCTGATGTGCTCGAGACTGCTTCCGGGGGTTTGGAAGGCACTAGGAGCCGAATTGGAACGCTTGAAGCGGCGGAGAAACGAGTGTTCGATGCTCTACCGGCCCGACGACGCGGGCTGAGGCATCCCAACGCCGATCTTGCGTTCAGCGTGGCTGCGGGGGCGAAACATGGACGCCGAGAGCACGATCGGCGTGTGTTCGGGCGTCGGCGGACCAGTGGGGAGCGTTCCACTGGTCGGCGATGACGGCGGCCCGGGCGAAGTGGGCGGCGGCCTGGTCGGCGCGGCCGAGGAGAAGGGCCAGTTCGCCGAGCGTGTGGGCGACCGGGCGCAGGGCCAGCGACAGGCTCTCCGCGCCCGCCGGGGGACCGTCACGGTATGGCAGCAGGTCCAGGTAGATCTGCTCGGCAGCGTCGCGGTCGTTGACGGCGACGAGCGCCATCGCGCGCAGGCTCGTCAGGAAGGTGAAGAAGAAGTCGGGCCGGATCGGGCTCGGTGCCGCGCGGGCCCAGCGTGCCTCATCGCTGCGGCCCGCGGCGTGGAGGGCGAGCGTGAGCAGGTCGGCGACCATCGGGCCGAGCGCCGCGTGGAGAGCGCGCACGTCGTCCAGGTGGTCGCCGAGCGTGCCGTCGTTGAGCCAGATCGCCGCCAGCGCGAGGCGGAGGAAGCCCGCGGCGTGCACGGATCCCGCTCGTTCCATGAGTTCGGTGGCCTCGGCGTAGCGGCGCTCGGCGTCGGCGAACCGGCCCTCGATGAGCACCAGCGTTGTCAGCGCGATCTCCGCGGCGCCGGTCGCCTCCGGCATCCGGTAGGCGCGGGCGAGATCGAGCGCCTCCCCGGTCACGCGGCGCATGGTCGCCGGGTCGTTGGCCGCGGCGGCGTTCGCGGCCTGGCTGAGCAGCCCGGTCACGCGGTAGACGGGCAGGTCGTGCTCGACGCCGATCTCCACCAGCTCGCGGGAGTACTCCTCCCGCCCGGAGTCGCGGGCGAGGACCAGCAGCGCCGCCGCCCGGAGGCGGGGATCGGTGGCGAGGTCGAGCGCTTCCCGCGCCGCCGCCATCACCGTCGGATCGTCCTCGCCCACCAGCTCATGGGCGTACGCGATGAGGAGGTGAGATCGCACGTCGGGGGCCAGGCCGGTTCGCTGGAGCAGGCGGCTGAGGCGGTCGACGATGGGACGGTCGACCGTGCCGTACCTGCGGGCCTGCCAGGGGGTGGGCTCGGTCCAGGCGGTGAACGCGGCGATCATCAGGTCGTCGCGCCCGATCGACTCGGCGTACTCCGCGGCCTGCTCGCGCGTGTCCCTGGCCGCAGCGAAGGCCCCGGCCCGGACCTGCGCGCGCAGCAGCCTGCCGAGCAGATCGACGCGCTCGTCCGGGTCGCTGGAGTTGGTGACGGCGTCGGTGAGCAGCGCGGCCGCCACGTCGTGGGCATAGCGCACCTCGGCCAGCTCGGCGGCCCGCACGCAATAGCCGACGGCCTTCGGTGATCCCGCTCGCGCATAGTGATGGGCGAGGGCCGCGACGTCACCAGTACTCTGCAGGGCCGCGGCGATCCGGGCGTGCATCCTGGTGGTCCGCACCCGGCTGACATCGGTCACCAGCGTGTCCCTGACCAGCGCGTGAACGAACCGGACGCGCCCGGGCCCTGGCTCGTCCAGCAATCCGGCGATGACGCCCACGTCCAGCGCGTCCAATACGCTGTCCTCGTCGGTGTCGGCGGCCCGGACGAGCACGTCCACCGAACTCTCCGGGCCGGCCACCGCCGCCAGCCGTAGGACGGACACCGCGCTCTCCGGGAGCCGGGCGAGCCTGCGCCGCAGCACATCCCGGACACCGTCGGGGACCTCGGAGAGCGCGACCAGCGCGCCCTCCCCGTTGAGCAGCCGCGCACTCTCCCGCACGTAGAAGGGGTTGCCGCCGGTCCGCTCGGCGATCCCAGCCACGGTCGTGTCGTCGGCCGCGCACTCGGCGCGCACAAGCTCCGCGACGGCGTCGGCTGGCAGTCCGGGCAGGTCCAGCCGCAGCGGCCCGGTGCGGGCGAGGGACCCGAGGGTGTCGGTGAGTCGCTCGCTCTCGTCTCCGCGATACGCCGCGACGATCAGGATCGGGGCCCGCACCCCGACGCCGGCACCGAGCAGTTCCAGTGTCGTGCCGTCCGCCCAGTGCAGATCATCGAGGACCATCGCGACCGGCCGCTCGGCGGCAGCGGCGGTGAGCCACTTCCACAGGGCCCGGCGCAGCCGGAACCGCCCGGCCGCCGCGTCGCCGGCACCCGGCGCGCAATCGCAGAGCAGCGGCGCCAGATCGTCGGCCAGCTCGCTCGGCGGGGTGCTCGCCGCAACGGCCCGCAATGCCTCGCCCCACGCCCACGCTGGCGGGGCGCCATCCAGTTCGGGACAGCGCCCGGCGGCCACGAGCCACCCGTCCTGTTCGAGCCGCGCGGCGAGGTGCTCCAGCAGCGTCGACTTGCCGAGCCCGGCCTCCCCGGTGACGAGCGCGATACGCACCCCATCGGCGACGGCCTCCCCGGCGGCCGCCACCAGCGCCGTGAGCTCACTCGCACGGCCAACGAATGTGCCGGCACCGGACCTGTTGCTCGGCGGTTCGCTGGGCCTGCGTTGCGACGTTTTCGAGTTCGACTGCGCCCCAGGCAGTTCCGCGATGGCCTGCGTCTGTTCCGGCGGAACGGCGGCGCGAAGGATGTCCGTGCGCTGGGCGAGGATCGCGTCTTCCAATTCCACCAGGTCCGGGCCTGGGTCGAGCCCCAGCTCGTCGGCGAGCGTGGCGCGGGCGCGGCGGAGCGCGGCCAGAGAGTCGGCTTGGCGGCCACTGCTCCACAGCGCGAGGGCGAGCATGCGCCAGCCTTCCTCGCGCAGCGGCTCGTCACGGGTGAGGCCCTCCGCCTCGGGGACCACCGCGGCGGGGTCGCCGAGCCGCAGTCCCGCCGCGATGCGCAGTTCGCGGGCGACCACCCGCAACTCGTCGAGCCGCGCGATCTCGGCAGACGCCCACGGCTCGTCGGCGAACTCGGCGAACGCCGGTCCCTGCCACAGCGCCAGCGCCGCACCCAGCCGGGCGCGGGCGGCGCGGGGATCGGCGAGCGAACGGGCCGCGTCGAGCAACTCCTCGAAGCGCCACGCGTCCACCGCTTCCCGCGGCAGCCGCAGTGTGTAGCCGGGTGCTGCGCTGACCAGCAGCCGGGCCGGGGTGCGCGGTGCGCGACCGGGTTCCAGCAGCCGGCGCAGGTTGGATACGTACGCCTGCAACGACGCGAGAGCGCGGCCCGGCGGTTCGCCACGCCACAGGTCCTCGACCAGGCGATCGACCGACACGACCTGCCCACGCGCGGCTACTAGCAGGGCCAGCACCCCCCGCTGCCGCGGTCCGCCGAGCGGAACGGGCTCGCCGCCGGCCTCGGCCGCGAACGAACCCAAAACCCGGACCATCACCATGACCCGGCCGATGGTACGCGCGGCCGCCGCCGGTGTTCCAACTCGTCTCCAAGTGCTCTCCAAAACCCCGAGCGCAGTCTCGGTACATCGGAACGGATGAAACACGAAGGGAAGCAACAGATGAGCGTCGACACCCAAGAGATGGAGATCGTCCACCGCGGGCTCCGCCGCGAGTCGCGGCTGCTGATCGAGCTCGTGGCGGCGGTCGCGCCGGGCAACACCGCCCGCGCCGCGGTGATCGCCGACCACTTCCGCATCTACCGGCTGGGTCTGCAGAACCACCACGAGGGTGAGGACGAGCTGCTGTGGCCGCCGCTGCTGGCGCGCGTCGACCTGGGCACCGACATCATCCTGCGGATGGAGGAGCAGCACGAACGCGTCGCTGCCACCCTGACCAGGCTGGACGCCGCCGTCCCGGCGTGGGAGGCCACGGCGGGAGCCGACGAGCGCGACACGCTGGTGGCCGCGTTGACCGACCACCGGGCAGTCCTGCTGGAACACCTCGACGACGAGGAGGCCACGCTGCTGCCGCTCGCCGCCGACTACATCACCGAAGCGGAATGGGCCTCGCTGGGCGAGCACCTGGTGGCGAACACGCCGAAGCTCACCCTGCTCACACTCTTCGGCGTCGTCCTCGAGGACGCGAATCCGACCGAGCGTGCTCGTCTCCTGTCCGGCCTCCCCGCCCCGGTCCGCGCCATCTGGCACCTCATCGGCCGCCCCCGCTACGCCCGCCACATCCGCCGCGTCCGCGCGGCCTGACCCTGCCCACCCGCACGAGGTCGACAACGGCGTGCCGACCTTGGCCACCAATGCCGTCATCGCCAACACATCAGCCCGGCGCACAACATTTCATCGTCGCGATCGAGGCTGCCCGCAGATCACACGCGCGTTGCCTCGCTGGCGACGGCGGCCGCAGTCTCGGCTGAAAATGCCGATCGAACAAAGGAATTCATTATGCAGTCGATCATCGGCGGCTCCCTTGCTGCTGTCATCGCCATCGCAGTCGTCGTCATGGGCACGAGTTTCTTCTGGGCGCCGCAGGGTGCGGCCGGCTTCGGTATCCCGCACAGCCCCATCCAGGACCCTGCCTTCCACGCCTGGCTGGGGGTCAAGGGCGTCCGTGACATCGCCTCCGGGGTGGGCATATTCGTCCTGCTCGCCGCCGGCACACCCGCACTGCTCGGCGGGTTCATGCTCACCCTCACCCTCATCCCGATCGGGGACGCGGCGATCGTGCTCCGTAACAAGGGGCCCAAGTCGGCCGCCTACGGCATCCACGCCGCCAGCGCAGCCGTGGTACTGACAGCCGCAACGCTGCTGCTGACCGCCTGAACCCGGTCGCATAAGCACGCACGATTCAACTCCTACGCACCCCGGGAGCGGTCAGGGTCCGCTGTTGAGGGCGGGGACCGGGGCACGGGATGATCTCGCCGGACTTCCGACAATCCGAACATGGCAACCACTCGGCATTCGGCAGTAGCGGACGTTCTGCACCGCACCAGGTTCCGGGCGCCGACATACCGCGCTGACCGCTTCGGTCAGCGCGGTATGCGGCAATAGCGGACAGTCGGACCGTGACATCCGGTTGACCATTCATCCGGCCTGCATCTCCGGCAGCCCTTGATGGTCGGTGGGTTTCAGGACTCCACGACGTCGACCAACTGCTTACCGAGATTGCCGCCCTCGAAGACAGCGCGCAGTGCACTCGGTGCGGATTCCAATCCGCTGCTTACGGTTTCGGCGATGATGAGCTTGCCCTGGTCGTGCCAGTCGCGCAACGCCGCGAACGCCTCCGGAAAACGGCCGAGGTAGTCGAGAAAGATGAACCCTTCCATGCGTGCCCGGCGCATGGCCAGCTGCATGTAGTTCCGCGGCCCGAACTGTGGATCCGCACCTTGATACCCGGAAGCGATGGCACCGGCCAGAACAACACGAGCGCCGGGTGCCAGGTGCGCCAGACCATGCTCTAGAACGCGGCCACCGACACCATCGAAGAAGACGTCGACACCGTCCGGGGCCAGGCGGGTCAAACAGGTGTCGATGTCATCGTGTTTGTAATCGATGGCGGCATGCAGGCCCGCACGATCAGTGATCCAGGAGCACTTGTCCGGACCGCCTGCGATGCCGATGACAGTGCAGCCCAAGGTTTTCGCTATCTGGCCCGCAATCGATCCGGTCACACCGGCCGCAGCCGACACCAGCACCGTCTGACCGGGCTCGGGCCGGCCGATATCCGTCATGCCGAAGTACGCGGTCAAGCCGGGCGCTCCGAACAGGCTCAGCATCATCGTGGGCGGTACACCGTCGGGCACCACGTTCAGCCCGAACAATCCACCTTCGGACGCGACGGCGTAATCCTGCCAGCCGACCATACCGGCGACCCAGCTGCCCACCGGATAGCTCGCAGTGTTCGAGCGCACCACCTGCCCCACCCCGCTACCCCGCATCACGGTGCCTACCGGTACCGCATCGATGTAGTTGTCCGCATCGTTCAGCCAACCACGCTGCGTGGGATCAATACCCAGCCGATGCACCCTGACCAAGGCTTCCCCCGGCCCCACAACCGGAACCGGAACGCTCCTGAACTCGAAATCCCCATCCCGCAACGCGCCCTCGGGCCGCCTCCGCAAAATCCACTGCCGGTTCACCGTATCCACCACCGGGCGATGCTAAATCACACACATCGCAGTCTTCGAATTGTTTTTTCACCGTGGCCAATACGCACGGAATTCTGCAAAGCGGATGCCCGATGCCTGGCATCGATATCAACCGAGTGGCATCGGGCGTCCGACGAATTCGACCGGACCGAACTCACAGCTGGCCTGGTCGAGGGCTGCGGCGAACGCGTCGTGGTAGGTGTCGGTAACCGTGTTCCACCCCGCGTCGCGGTAGAACAGATAGACGCCGGGATCGGCGTCGTACTGTGCGACCACCAGCCCGGCCAAGCTGTCGATGACTCGTCCGTCGACCTCGTACCGGGTCCATCCGGTCGGTGTCGCACCGCAATCCCAGATTCGAGCAGAGGAGCACGAGGTGAATACCGCACTGCGTATCGATACCCATCAGCACATCCTGCCGCCCGAATACGCGGAATGGATGCACGCCAAGGGGATTCGCCCGGGAGGCGTAGACCTTCCCGCGTGGTCCGAGCCTGCCGCACGGGCATTCATGGACGACCACGGCATCCAGACCGGAATCCTGTCGCTGTCGACTCCGGGAGTATGGTTCGGCGACGACACCGAGGCCCGCGGTTGGGCGCGCCAGATAAATGAATTCAGCGCCGAAGTGGTGCGCGGCCGGCCTGATCGGTTCGGATTCTTCGCCACACTCACTCTGCCCGATGTGGCCGGCGCGCTCACCGAAGCCCGATACGCCCTGGACACCCTGCACGCCGACGGAATCGTCCTGCTGGCGAACAACGACGGACGCTATCTCGGAGATCCCGGATTCGCGCCGCTGCTGGAGTTCCTGCACGACCGCGAAGCTGTGGTGTTCATCCACCCCGGCGAGCTACCCGCCCCACCCGTGCCGGGCATCCCGACATTCACCGCGGACTTCCTGCTGGACACCACCCGCACCGCGCTGAGCCTGATCCTGACCGGCGCGATGGACAAGTACCCGGGCATCAAGTTCGTCCTCGCTCACGCCGGCGGGTTCGTCCCCTACATCGCCTCCCGCATCATGCTGACCATATTCACCACGAATACTGATGTACGACAATCAGAACCGACGGACCGGCAGGACGCCGAAGGTGATCCGCTCGCGGTATTGAAGCAGTTCTACTACGACATAGCCCTGTCCGCGAGCCCCTCCGCGTTACCCAGCCTGCTGGCCGTAGCCGACCCTGATCACATCACTTACGGCAGCGATTTCCCGTTCGCGCCGCCGGCCGCGGTCGGCCTCATCAACTCCCAATACGAGAACTATCCACTCGACCCAACCCTTCGCACCGCCATCGACCGCGGCAATTGCGAAACATTGTTCCCCCGTCTGAAGCAGTGATCACTGGGACTTTCGCGAACGGCCGGGAATTCGGCAACGACCTCACCGAGTTCATCGCGATCGGCACCGCGGCGAGCACCCTTGGTGCGGAACGCCCCTATGGAGCGGCGAGCCGGAAAACCACCTCCGACGGTTCGAACTCGGCCTGCGACTGTCGCTTTCGCGTGCCACCAAGGGGGACTATCGGAAAATCCGACAGCCCCTCTCTGCCAGATCCCGTTTTCACGACGACCGTCGAATACCGATGCCGACGGTGTCACATATTGCCGCTGCCGGCTCGAGTGGTCACGCGGCTGCGCAGGGTCGGCACACCAGGCCCGGCGAGGTCATCGCAGTAGGCCGACCGGCCCGCCATCGCCATGGTCAGCGCGATCGTTGTTCCGCTGACCAGGGGGCCGGTTCCAACAGCAAAGAGTCCGTCGGTCGCCTCTAAGCGCAGGCCCTCGATCGCGCCGCGGCTGGGCACGGTGAAGTCACGGCTGGCATAGAAACGGGCGACGCTAGTGGCGGCTTCGATTGATGGTGTGCGGGGCAGCCCGAGAGGGCGTCGGATGTCCTGGGCGTGGACGACCACCTCACCGAGCCAGGCTGCCGTGTGCCCTGATGCCGCGGTGGTGCTGGTGACAATCGCCCGGAACCGTTCGAGGGTTTCGGCGGGGGTCGCACCGCGGTGCTCGGCCAGTTGCCGGTTGTTGTGCTTGTCGAAGTCGAAGCGGGCACCGAGCACACTGGACAGCCAGCGCAGCCGACCGGTGCTCGCTGTGGCAGTGAGATGTGCGACGACTTCCTCGACCACCCAATGCCCGCACAGCGATTGCTGGCGCCACTGCCCGTCGTCCAATTGACCGAGATCGTCGGCCAGGACTGCACGTTCGGCATGAGCCATCGCCCAAAGGGCATCACGGGAAATGACATTCGACACGAGGAAACCTCCAGTTCGGGTGCTGCCCGGCGGGTACACGGAGATGTAACTCGCGCATCGTCCCGTCGAGGGAACGCGGTGCAATTCGTCGTTCCGGAGTGCTGACGACAGCGCTCCCCCAAAATCATCGGTACTGCACCAGATGTCGACTTTCCCGGTGATAAGAGCCGCGTCACGCCCTCGCACATCGGCATTAGCGCTCGTTCCGACGATAGCCAACATGCACGACCTAACAGGTCCCCGATGACGGCCCCCCTTCTGGCACGGTGTCCAAGCCGTGCGGACATGGTGACGGCTGCAATGAGGCTCGACATCGGTCACCGGCTGCGACAGATACGAACCCTGTCCAGAAGCTGCTGCACGACCCGCCGCTCTGCCAAGCACAGCACAGCGCAGCACCTGCATTGCGAAGTTGTGGTCGCCCAACAGCAGCATGCCCGGATACGCCTTGCCAGGCCGGCTTGTCACAGAAGAATGTTCGGCGCCGCCGACTCCCCGTCTGACCGACAAGCGCTCGAACAGTGCTACCGGATTTGCCTCCGCCCCGACCGTCCTGGCATGGTCAGCGATAGACCTGCCAGGCCCATCACCAGATCGACCGTGCCGATGTAGCCGGCCTGGACCGCGGGGAAGGTCAGAATCGAAAACGGCGGCGCTGCAATAGATGACCGCGCAGCGGATCTCGGCGAGCTTATCAGCGCAGAAATCGCGGACGAGCCGAAGGGCTGCTCCGGTATCGGCGACGTCGTCACCGACCAGGACCCGCGCCCCGCCAGATCGATCTCCGAGTGTGCACTTGTACGTGGAAACCATTGTGGCGCACTGGTGTTCTGGTCATATGAAACCTGGCATGGTGAAGACGGCTCGCAGGAAACTCCGAATGGGGCGGCTCGGTCCAGCTGAGGATCTGTCCACGGCACTTCGGACGGTGTCGGAGATCAATCGCGTCATCGCTGCAACCGATACGAAGGTCGGATTGCTGCTGACCGCGAACGGATTCGCGCTGACGGGGCTGATTGCGGCCTCCCGCATACACACGACCGTGCTCACGTGCGTGGTGGCCGCCACCCTCGGGGTGTCGCTGCTGGTGTGCATGTTGTACTTGGCTGCCACCTTGCGGCCGAACCTGCGCGGCGCCGGGGCCGGGAACTGGTTCAGCTTCCCGACCTTTCCCACCGAGATCGACCGGCGGCCGAGCGTTGCGGTGCTGGCCGATCACGCGTGGCGGGAGGCCGCGGTGCTCGCCGAGGTCGCCCGCGGCAAATATCGCAGGTTCGCGGTGGCATTGCGGTGGAGTGCGGTGAGCCTGATCGCGTTCGTGGTCTGGTTCATCGTGTCGTCGCTGTCCGGTATTGGCGAATGACGGCTCGGCGAGGACGGGGATACGTTGGCCCACTGTGGAATTGGGTCAGATGTCTTCGTCCTCGTCGTCTTCCTCGTCGTCGTCCGGCTCGGTGTCCAGAGCGCTGAGCGCTGCGGTATCGGCGATGATCGATGACGCGCTCAGCTCGATGTGCGGCTTCGAGGCGGAATCTCCTACCGCGGTCGGCTTGGTGGCGCTGTCGATGAGCGCGTTGACTTTCGCCAGAAGCTGGTCGCCGTCCCGCTTGTTCAGCATGCCCTTGTCGAGCAACAGGGTGATGATCTCCCGCGCGCTCTGCTTGTTGATGTTGTGCTGGACGGCCAGCTGCGCGATCACCTTACCGACATCGTCCCTGCGGGAAGCCAGCCGTAGCGCGAACATGCTGAGATCGCCGTCGCGCAGCGCTTGCAGATAGTGATCCATCCGGATCTGTTCGCGCTCGATGGAGTTCTGCCCTTTCAAGTTGGCGATCTCGTGCTCGAACCTGGCGGACTGCAGGTTCAGGCCGTGTCCGGCGTCGTTCTCCTCATGTTTGAGTTCCGTGTCGCGCAGCACGTCGTGGTGCTCGGCGAGCCGCCGTTCCGCGGCCCGTCGGTCCAGGGTCCGGTGCCGGAGATGGCCGAGTGTTTCTGCGTCCGGCCGCAGCTGCACCCGGCATTCCAGCAAGGTCATTCCGTAGCCCAATTCGATGGGGTGGGAAGCGAAGAATGAATTCACATGCTGCTCGGCGTCGAGGAACTGGTCGACGTCGAACTTGCGGCCCATCGTCCGAAGGTGTTGTTCGACGATCGGACGGTAGACCAACTCCGCAGCCTGCACATTGTCCCGGATCGCCCGCACCGGATCGGTGATCCGCCAGGACAGGTGCGTCTGGACGACAAAGTTGAGCGCGTTCTCGGCGGTGGGTACCTCGACCTGGAATGACGCGTGATGGACCGCGACATTCACCCAGAATACCCCGGCAGGCCGGGTTCCGAATAGGGCAGCCGGTTTTCGTTCGATCGGCGCTAGGCGGCCGTTCCGGTCCAGCGAGACGGTCAGCCAATATCCCTCCGATTGCGGGCGGAATTGACGCCAGCTTTCGCCGGACATCGCCAAGTAGAGGACCAATATCTCCGGATTATTCGCATTCATTCCGTTCGTTCCTTCGAATCGAGTTGTTTCGAGTCGACTCGTCCCATCGAATCCAGGATCGTGAGCAGCTCCTGCACCGCGCGCCGGGGCCCCTTGGGTTCGGTGGCCCATTCCTTCAGGTGGTAGGGAAGAATCTCGATGTCTTGCATGGCATTTCCGAGATCGAACAGGAAGCGCGCGAGCGGTTCGCGCAGATTCGGGTCCTTCTCGGCGATGCTGACCCAGTCCTGGATCTCGGCATAGGTGTCGGGTGGATGGCCGGGACTTTCCATCAGGCGGGCGAACAGGGCGATGATGGCCTCACGACGTGTCCCGGTCAGACACACTGCCACAGGCCACTCGAGTAGGCCCTGCTCGGTTCGTACGCGCCGGTAGCGGCTCAGGGCCAGCACGCACCGTAATCCGGTGTCGCGCAATCGAGGACGGGCCGCGGGTCTGGTCCAGCGCAGCAGTTCACTCAGGATCCGGTCGGTGAGCCCGCCCGACCAGAACAGCTGGGCCATCGAGAACGATGCGGCCAGCCGGAGTGAGAACCGGGTGCTTCGCGCCGCGCGTCGCAGCCGTGGAATGGCCGTCTCGGGCATCGCCTGCCCGATCTCGCTGCCCAGTGCCCGCGCGGCGGTGACGCGCAACGCCAGCGGCTGGTCACGCTGCAACCAGGTGTCGAGCATTCTTGAAACAAGTGGTGCGAGATCGGAATACAGGAATGGGAACTGCAACGCGGCCATCGCGGCAGCCCGGTTGTATCGTGTGCCGCTGCGCGCCCATGGTTCGATGACCACCGTGCGCGCATGCTCGAACTCGAAGGTGGACAGCAGGCCCGCTGCCACTCCCGCGTGCACACAGACCCTGAGATCGGAGCTGCTCCCTAGTGTCCGCAGCCAGTCGCGCACCAGCTCGAGGGCGGTGTGATACTCCTGCCATACCCGGTCGAGGACCTTGGGTGGGTAACTGGGATCGGTGAATTCGACTACGTGGACCGGTATTTCACCGTAGATGGTGTTCTCGGTCGACCGGTACGACCGCGCCCGCGCCGCGGCGATGAGTTCACTGTTGCGTGATCCGAACACCGGCCATGCGGGTGTTTCGTCGGGCTGCTCTTCGCTGGCGATGACGCGGGCCAGCGTGCGGGCCGCGTCGGACACGATGTACAGCGGCATTCGGTTGAAGACCGCCAGTGCGATCGTGAAGGCGCGGGCTTCCAGGCTGGGCTGTTCGTCGAACCACTGCCGGAAACCCTCACCGATCGCGGCGTCATGACGGTCGTGAACCTCGGTGATTTCGGTGCGTTCGTCGGCAACATCGGCCAGCTCGTCGCCCAGCTGCGCGAGAACACGCGCGGCCGGCCGGTCCCGAATGTATCTGTCCAGAAGTGAGCCCACTTCGGGCAGGTCGAATATCTCGGCCGGATCGCGGTCCAGACGGTACCGCACATGGTTGCGGACCAACTCGGTTGTGTCTGCGGGATCGCCGGCGTCGACGAGGAATTCGCCGAGGTCGGGCGGCAGGGCGGTGGCGTTGTCCAGCAGGACGATCATCAGGCAGTCCTGCTCGCTCAGTCTCCCGCTCAGCTGCTCGAGGTGGAACCGATGCAGATGAACAGCCTGATCGGGACCGAACGACTCCATCAGATATCCGGTGTGCCGGGTGAATTCGATCTCCAGCGAGCGAAGCTCCACGTCGGGTTCGAGGGTGTACACACTCGTCGTGGACTCTTCGTCCAGCGCGCGCAGCGCTACCGTCGTGCGCCCCCAGCCCTGTGGTGCGCGCAGCAGCAGGAGTGACTGCGCGCCGAGTCTTCGGCGGATATCCTGAAATACCTTTGGTTCCACAAAGATTCGGCGGATCCGCTCGAGCCGCTCGGTTGTTACCTCGCCGCGCGCCACGGTGCGGTGGTTCGTGGTGTTCCCGAGGTTGTCGCGGCCCACCTGGGTGCCGATCGTTGCGTCGCCGCCGATGAAGTTGGTGGCGTGGATGAACACATGTCGCGCTCCGGGCGGGATGCCGCGCATCGCGTCGACCGCGTCGTACATGCTTGCGGCTGTCGCGCGGGTCTCATAGAGCAGGTCATCGTCGGTGGTCTGCTCAGGCTGTTGTGTCTGTTCGTCCTGCTTGTTCTTGTCGTCCTGCTCGGCGGTGTCGGGGTTCCGGCTGATGTCGGTGGCGGGTTCGGGGGTGTCGCCGCCGCGTGGCTTGGCGTTGGAATTCTCGGCTTCCTTACCGTCGGTCCGACCATCCGTGGGCGGTGTTTCGGGATCGGCCTCCCTCATGATCGCCCGTTGATGTTGTCGCCACCCACCTGAGTGCCAATGACCGCGTTGCCGCCTATGAAGTTCTTGGTGTGGATGGTGGCGTCATTCGGTCCCGCGCCGGGTGTGCCCGGTCCATTGGTGGAGGCCTTCGCGGATCCTGCTGGGACGGAATCGGATTGGGGTAGCGGCGGCTGCGGATATCCCGGTATGCGAACCCAGATCCGCTGGTCGCCGGTTTTCGAATGCATTGTGACACTGCCATATTCATCCGGCGTCACCGTGTCCCGGTAGCTGTGCCGGACCAAGCCGCCGAAAACCGGGTCCGAGACCACGACGACCGCGTCCGCCCGGGGTGCGCGCTCGAGCGCCTTCTTGACCACTTCCTCGGAGTTCATCCGGAATGTCGCGGTGAGCGCGTCGCTGGACCAACCCTTGTCGTCCCTGCCGACATAACCTTCGTGAACCGCAATGCGCACCCGCAGCCAGTTCATCGGGCCCGCTGCACTGTTGTGTTCGCGCACGCCGGTCAGCATTGCGCCGACGACCCGGTCGAGGACGTCCAGAACCGGAATGCCGAGTATCAGCATGGCTCCGTCACCGCGATCCTCTTGAGCCACAAGGGCTTCGGGGTGTGGTAGCGCGCCATCGATGATGCGGTAGAGCGTTGCGCGCATGGCCTCGCCCTGCACATTGGTCAAGGATTCGGAATTCTCGGCGTCCACGACGACAAAGGAACGGTGCGTGGGTTCGGGCATGACTTCTCCTGGTTTGTGCGACGTGCCTGTGGATCTGGCGGTCCCCCAGGTCTATCGGCGGGGGTCGCGCGTGTCTGCGTCCGAATACACATTCGGCAGACCTTCGGCGACTTCAGCGAGCAGGTCGGGCCGCAGCAGTTCCACGCAACGGCGAGCTGTTCTGATCGCGCCGATCTCACGCAGGTGCTTGAATGCCTTGGCCACGGCCTCGCGGGATGCGTTGGCCGCGTTGGCCAATTCGGTCTGAGTCAATGGCAGGGCGATGACCACCCGATCCGCGTCGGGGCGCCCATATCGCTGGGCGTATTCGAGCAGCAGCCGGGCCAGCCGCTCGGTGACGGTGTATGCGCCGTAGTCCAGGCGATGCACGTCGGCCTCGCGCAGCCGGGTTACCACAGTGCGCAACAGATCGAACGTCAGCGCGCCGTCGCTGATCAGCAATGCGCGAAAAACTCTGCCCTGCACAGCAGTTGCGATGACCGGTGATATGGCGGTGATGGTCGCCGAGCGTGCACCTGTATCGATCGCGGAGAGCTCTCCGAGCAACTCGCCGGGGCCGCGGATGCCCAGGACGACCTGTTTTCCGCTCGGCGCGGACGAGCTCACTTTCACCCAGCCCGACTCGATCACCAGAACGTGATCGGACATATCGCCTTCGTGTAGCAATACCGCACCAGTCGGCCAGCGATGCCGCACACCGGCTTCCAGCAGTTCCGTGCTGTCGAACCGAGGTAGTGTGTCGAAATGCAGTGTTGTTCCCCCTTGTGAGCCACTGTGTTCTACGGTGGCGACTTCGCGACAGACTAATCGATCGGTCAGCGCGTGTCGCCCGACTGGTTTGAGGTGATCACGGAGGCGGCCGTAGAGGATCGCCAACTACTGCGGAATCCGTGCGCCAGGGTGGAGTTACCTAAGCGTCGGCACAAGCCGCGCGGCTACCTCACCCACGTGCGGGTCGATCTGCTCGCATGCAACATCGCCGAGAATCCGACGGCCATAAGCTTCTTGGCGTATACCAGGTCGCGATTGGGTGAGATGGCTGCGCTGAAAGTCTCCAGCTTCGATGTCGTGTGCGAACCTGATCACCAATGGCCATGGACACAGTTGCCCGTTTGGCCTGCGAGCATTCGGGGTGGGCTGGCATCCTCGAAAGAGGAACTGCGGCAAGGGGGATCATGAGCACAGTGCCATCGAACTGGTATCCCGATCCGGAGCGCAAGGGCTTTCTACGGTATTGGGACGGCCTGGACATCGAAGGAACAGCTCACAAATTCTGACCTCGATGACGATCTACGGTCTCAAGTGCTGCGCGACTTGCGCCCCGTCCGCTTTCATGGCCGGACAGTGATCTTGGCAACGATCAAAGCCCTGAACAGCGGTATCGTAGCCACCAACGCTTGCGAATCACAATCGGTTCACGCCCGCCCCGACCGAGAGCCCGGACAAGATCAAGAGCCTCATCGAGGAGTACGTCGCCAATGGGATGCCACCGAAGCCGGTCATCGAGGTCATCATTCCCGTCACGCTCATTAGCTGACTCGCCCACGTGAGCAGCGGCCCCACGCCTCCGACGCCCGCGGCGTCGATGCGCAAACCGCTGCCATATTTCCTCGCCGCACGGGCGCTGAGCATCCTCGGCGACCGCGTCACCGACATCGTCCTGCCGCTGGCAGTCCTCGCGGCCTCCGGGTCCGCGGTCACGGCGGGCGTTGTCGGTGCAGCGGCCCAGCTCCCGCAGGTCCTGGCCGCGCTGCACATCGGCGCCCTGGTGGACCGCCGCGAACGCAAGCACCTGATGGTGACCGCCGACATCGTCCGCGCAGTCGTGTACGTCGCGATCGGCGCGGAAGTGCTGCTCGGCGGGGCGCGGCTGGTGCCGCTGGTGCTGCTCGCGCTGATAGTCGGCGTCGGCGACGCGATGTTCCACACGGCGGCGAGCAGCTACCTGCCGAGCCTCGTCGCAGACCGAGACCTCATGCGCGCCAACGGTTTCGTGGAAGGCTCCGACGCCGCAGCGACGCTGACAGGCCCGGCTGCCGGTGGCTGGCTACTGCAGGCGCTGGGCCCGCTGGTGGCGTTCATGGCCAACGCGGCGAGCTTCGTGACCTCGGCCATGCTGCTGGCCCGGTTGCCGAAGAACATTCCAGCACCCGGGGAATCCGGCGGCGACGAGTCCGTGCTGGCCGGGCTGCGGCTGGTGCGGAGGAACCGGGCGCAGGCCGTGCTGCTGGCGAGCGCGTGCTACCTGAACCTGCTCGCGGCCGCGGCGTTCCTGCCCTTGCTGGTCCGCGCCAACGAAGAACTGCACCTCACACCACTCACGACGGGACTCATCGTGTCGGCCTCGGGTATCGGCGGCCTCATCAGCAGCTTGGTGCTCGCCCGGTTCTGCGACACCACCGAATGGCCGCTGCTGCTGGCAGCGGTGCTGTCGGTCAACGGTGCCGCGGTCAGTGTGCTCGCCCTGTTCAACGCTCCGCTGTGGCTGGCGGCGACGGTGCTGGTAGTCGACGGCGCCTCAGCACTGGGTTTCATCATCGTAGCCACGATGCGCCAGCGCATCACACCGGATGCCGTGCGCGGACGGGTGATCACCGCGAACACAGCCGCGACGGCCACCGTCCGCATGCTCGCCCTGGCCGTCGCCGGCGCGCTGATCGACTTGGTCGGCCCGCGTCCGGTGCTGCTCGGCCTGGCGGCCCTCGCGCTGCCGTTCGTATTCCTGCTCGTCCTACCCGGTTCGACGGCCCGCCCGGCCGAGCCCCCGGCATGGGAACG
Organism: Nocardia sp. NPDC049707; assembly: GCF_040674855.1. Lineage (NCBI taxonomy): Bacteria > Bacillati > Actinomycetota > Actinomycetes > Mycobacteriales > Nocardiaceae > Nocardia > Nocardia sp. NPDC049707. The sequence goes on from NZ_JBFANN010000010.1 coordinate 142,873, forward strand.
GGTTCCCGATGTCCCAGAACGTATTACGGTCGAATATAGCTCCGTGGTTCCGACGAGCACCATCACCCGCGTCCGCACCCTCGACGGCCTGCACCTGGCAGCCACCCTCGTCACTCCCGGTCACCCCACGACGCACGCCATCGTGCTGGTGCATGGTGGTGGCGTCACCCGCGAGGAGGGAGGCTTCTTCAGCCGTCTCGCGACCGGCCTTGCCGATGCTGGTATCGCGTCGCTGCGGTTTGACCTTCGCGGCCACGGCGACAGCGAGGGCCGCCAAGAGGAACTGACCCTCTCCGCCATCCTCAACGACATCCGCGTCAGCCTCGCCGCTGCGCAGGACGCCACAGGTGCCAGTGACCTGTCGCTGCTCGGTGCCAGCCTCGGGGGTGGCATTTGTGGCTATTACGCTGCCAAACGCCCAGAGGATCTGTCTCGGTTGGTGTTGCTGAATCCGCAGTTCGACTACAAGAAGCGCACCATCGACACTCGCGACTACTGGACGAACGATGTCATCAGCGACGAGAAGGCCGAAGAACTTAATGAAACCGGAGCGATCCAGTTCACGCCGACGCTGAGGCATGGTCGGCCGCTGCTCAATGAGGTGTTCTGGCTGAAGCCGAACGAAGTCCTCGGCGAGATCAAGGCATCGACTCTGATCGTCCATGGCAACGCAGACACCTTGGTCCCAATCGATGGTTCCCGCGCTGCTGTCGGCCAATTCACCGCACCCGTTGAGCTGGTCGAAATCGAGGGATCACAGCACGGATTCGCCGTCCATGACGATCCGCAGTACCTCAACCCGAAAAGCCAGAAGTTCCAGGCCGAAGTGATCCGCATCGCGGCGGACTGGCTCACGGCTTAGCGGGACGGCATCAAGGCTTCACGGAGCTGCCGCACATTCGGCCGGTGGTTCCAAGGGTCGAGCGTCCGCACTACATCCACAACGACATTCATCGCGCGCTCCGAACGGGTCTCGCGCGCCACCGCGACCGATTTGGGTTGCCACCGTGGCGGCCTCGTCTGGTTCGCCGCTGAGTGCGAGCGCTTTTGCCTGTCGAGCACTGAAGAAACCGGCATCGCGCCGGGACAGTCCCCCATCGGCGAGCACCTGACCGAACAGTTCAGTGGCCCGCTGCGGTTTGCCCGCCTCGTACTTGGGTTTCCGGCTTCTTTTTCTTCTTTTCTTTCTCTTCCGGGGCTCCCAATTCTTCTCACTCTTCTACATGAACCAATCAAGCCTGCGGCACAACAGATTTCGCGGGACCGATCGGATTCCCCGCACATCCAGCGACGCACCCCGGCAGGTACCTACGGCGCAAGGCTCCAGGATGGGGAAGCCGAATCCGGCACGACGCAGGACCGCCATGTGCGAAAACCCCGGTGTCTGTGGGACTGACACCGGGGTTTGGTGGTTGCTGCCTTCGTGACGAGGGTGGGTGTGCGGAAGTCCTCTTCAGGCTGTTATCAGTGGGCTGCGGCCATGACCAGATCGCGGTAGGACAGGCCGACGACCAAGTAATCGGCTATGCCGAGTTCAGTTTCGACCTCTTCGAGATGGATGGTTGCGGCGTCGGTATCTGCGGCGGTGACCTCGGTTTCTACGAAGGTCCCGGCGTAGGTGACGGCGTCGATAGCGACGATGATGTCGTCGTGTTCGGGGTGCTCGTAGATGGTGCGAGCCTTCTCGACGCGAACGAGTTCGACCATACCGATTGCGACGAGCAGTTGGTTTGCCGCCGAGGCTTGATCGGGACCACTGAGAGATACGTTGGTTTCGCGTTTGGCGATCACGTCGGCGTCGCTGTGGGTGCTGGCATTCGACGGTGGCTTGTAAGTGATTTCGGCGAACCCGTCTCGCTGCCGAATACGAAGGCACTCAACGGTTTTCATGTAGTCGACATCGGGGCGGCTGAAGTAGGTGTCGACTTCGGTGAGGTTTCCGGCCTCGCGGTAACCGAGTTCGGTAAGCCGCTGGCGAAGGGAGCTGGGGTCGGGGAGTTCGCGTTTACGCTCGACCTCGATCAAGTGCATGGGCTGAATCATCCTCTCGTGTGGATGGCAGTGTGGACGCGGGCAAGGCTGGGTTTCGAACAATGTTGGCGGATGGTTCCGAGTGCCTCCTGTAGGGCGTCGGAGTCGGTGATGGGGATGTTCTGGAACAACACCATCTGCTTGGCGTCGCTGAGTGGGTTGGCGAGGTTCTTGCCGAGGAATCGGTTGTAGTAGTGGCGTTCTCGCACGAAGACATCGGTGGGTTGTACCGGCATGAGAACGGACGGCATGCCCGTGTCGGTCTCGGCGGAGTGGACGGCGAAGGCCGTCAGTAGCTCGTCGGCGGTGAGGTAGGCGTAGGTCTCCCGGCCTTCGCGCGCGAGCCAGCTACCCCAGATCTGGCCGCAGTCGTCGTTGCCGTGCTCGACGGCTGCGAGGAACAGGTTCAGCGCGACATCGGTGACGGCGTCGAAGATGTCGCCATCGATCACGTGATGGTCGCCATAAGATTCGCTGACCGCCTGAATGTTGGCGCGGTCGTTGATAGACATCCACGCGCTATCGGTGAAGGCAAAGTGCACGCGCTTGTGACCGGTGCGGAAATCTATCCAGTCCCCCGAGAGTTGCCCGTCGAGTATCGGAGTGAATCCCAGAATGCCCGAACGCCATACATGGTCACGCAGCGTGATGTAGTGGCGTTGCGCTTCACGGAACAGCCCGATCGGGGCGTGGATGACGGCGCAGACGCGGGGGTCGAGTTCCGGGGCGGTGACGATGCGGGAGTTCTGGCGGACGATTATCTCGTCGTCGTGGTGGTGGTAGGGGTGGGTGCCGTGGTGGAGGTAGTGCGGCAGGAACAGGCGCAGGAACTGCAACCATGACGGGGCACTGTAGGACTGGACGGCGGGCTCGTGCAGCGATGGCGCGTCGACGGCGTACACGTCGCGGTAGACGAAGAATCCATAGGGTTTCAGCACACTCGGGAAGGTCCGGATCATCGTGTGCAGTCCGCTGTAGGCACCGCCGTAGGAGTAGACCTCGTGCAGCAGCGCCGACGCGCTGATGACATCGACGGGTCCATTGACCAACGTCGCGATATCTTGCGCCCACCCGCGTACCAGCGCGCACGTACCGACAGTATTGAAACGGTCAATGGCCTGCGTGAGAGTGTGGGACGTTATGCCAGGTGCCTCGATGAGGGTGAGACGAACATCGTGGGGCTTGGCCTCCAGTTGGGACGCCAGGAACGTGACGGCCGCGCCGCCACCGGGGCCGATCTCGACGATATGTGGGCCGGCATCGGCAATCCGAGCCAGGGCACGTTGAACGAGTAGCCCCTTCTCCTGGCCGTGGTCGTTGGCGGCCACGTCGAGGTAGGTTGCCTCGGATTTCTGTTGGTGAGCAAAGGAATTCGATGTACCGATCATTGCGCGCCGCTGGCCTTTGGTCGGGGAGTGTGGTCGGTCGAAGTGAAGGCGGCTACGGCTCGAGATAGAGGCGTTCATTGGGCAACCTAGTTAGTTCAGCGGTGTCGCCGGGGATGACCTGCACCGCGTCTGGGTAGTGATGGGCGCGGAAGTCCTGAATGAATAGGAGTGCGGCGGTGAGGCAGGCGGCGAAGTCGAACCGTGCACCATGCAGGTACACGCTCAGATGAACGTCTGGATCCTCCGGTCGCGGGGAAGCGTGTTCACTCATGACATCTCCCGTAATCGGTCGGTGCTGGTGCAGGCCACGAACTTGGTTGGCGTGATCAGGTCGCACGCCAGAGCGATAGCCCGTACGCGGCTACTGAAGTGGGCCATGTCGGGCGCGATGACCGCTGCCGCTCCCTTGCCGCGTGCCGTCCCGACAATGAGGGCTGTCGGCATGAACGTGTCATCACCAATGGTGACCAGTCCAGTCAGGGCGTAGCCGCGTCGCTGCGCCAACTCGGTGATGACTCGTTCGTCCCGCAACCGGTGCGGGCCGCTGACATCAAGCGATAGAACACCAATTGCCTTGGGAGCGAACGTATTTGTGTTCATGGCCGCTGCTCCTGCATCGGCGGAACTGGTGTGGAGCCATCGGGCATGAAGTCGTCAACGTCATTGACAACCCGAACCCCGATCCACAGGCACGGCAACGGTGACAGCATGTCCGTGATGCCGTAATGGTCGCCGATCTTCCCGTCGACCAGCGGGGCCATAGTCATGCAGAACCGCGACGGACGCTGGACCGACTCCAACTCCCCGGTCTTGCCGTTGAAGCTCCCAATCCCGCACATCGAGAGTTTGACCCACGGCCCACAGTCACATTCAGACATGAGCGGCCCACCTCCGGACGGGCCGGAACGGCGCCGAACACGCGCGGATCGCATCAACCGCCACAAGCCCGGACGGCCGGAACGCGCTTCGGGGTGGCGCGATCCAGCGCCGGAACTGCGCGCCCTTGTCGACCGGTGACGGCAACGCGACAGTGCCACCGGATCGCACCACCGACACGTTCAGACGAAACAACTCGGCGAACAAGCACACGTCGTCGGGGATGTCCGGTCTGACGAGCAGGGTCCACCGGTTCGAACGTGGATGCGACAGAATCGGCCCGATATCCGAACCATAATGTTGCATATAGGTTTTCACGGCTTGGCCGAGGTGAGCGGGGACGATGAGTGCCCATACGTGGTCGGCCTTCATGATGATCCGCCCGAGGTGGGGAGGATCGACGGTGGCGGGCAGGTCGCACACCCGCCGGTAGAAGTGACATCGGGACAACGGGGTATCGCCAAAAGCTATGTGGTCCATCGGATTTCAGACCCCTTGGTCAGGATGTTCGGTGGGCGTTTGCTCGGGTTGCCATTCGTGTAGCGCGCTTAGGTATCGCTCGACAACATCAGCAGGGACATCGAGCGCAAGTGGGGCGGGTGGGCCGACAAACGGCGTTCGGTGCGGCTGATTCGGGATCAGCATCGTTCCCCCTCGGTACGGCGAATGTTTAGGTGCGCCCGGCTCCGACAACCCCTGAATGTCCTCGGAGCGGGAGCGGATTGCATCAGGGCTAGCTGGCCGTTCTCCCCACCGGGCGCTATTCCAGATCAACACGGCTGTGTCCGGTTGTGCAGGTCTACGCTGTTTTCAAACAGCACTTCTCGGATCTGAATACGCGCGGGCGGGTGTGTGATGGACACGGGGGTAACAGGATTGCTGGGGATGGAACCTCAACGGACGGGCCGAGTACTGCGGCGGTTGCGCGACGACCGCGGGTTGAGTCTGCGCGACCTCGCTGGGCTGACTTACTGTGCGTGGTCGCATCTCGCGAACATCGAGGCCGGTCGGCGTTGGCCGAAAGATCGGGGATGGGCTGAGCGAGTAGACCGTGCGTTGGACGCGCACGGGGAGCTGCTGGCCGCATGGGATGACGACCAGCGGGACAACGCGCGCCGGGATGACACGTTGCGAATGTTGGAGCAATCTCGACGCGAGTCTGAGGCGCTGCTTTCCGCTCCCGATGCCGCCCCGCTCGACGACATGCAAGACGGAATCATCGACGTTGCGCGCCGAGCACGGTTCGAGTCATACGACAAGACGCTGTCGCGGGCGATGGCGATTCGATCGGAGTTGATGCGTCGCATTCGTGCTGGCGCACATCGGCCCGAAGAAATACGTGAACTGTATGTAGCTCTCGGTCGCGTTTGCGGCGTGCTCTCCTATCTCACGCTTGATCTTGGGCAAGCGGATACAGCACGAATTCACGCGCAAGCGTCGTTCGAACTGGGAGACCGGGCCGACCATGACCAGTTACGGGCTTGGGCACGTGGCACGCAGGCGCTGGCGTTCAGGTTCGTCAAAGATTTCGAATCGGCTCGCGATTCTGCGACCGATGGGTTGCGGTACGTGACCGGTTCGACGGGGACCGCTGAAGCGCGCCTGCTGTGTGGGCTGGCCGCGTCGGTTGCGAACTTGGGTGACTCGGCGCGGGCGCTTGAACTGCTGGACGAAGCCGATCGGGCGCGTGATGCGGCGGGACCGGATGAGATTCCGGGGCTGTTTACGTTCTCCCCAGCGAAACAGATCTATTACCGGGGGTTTTCGCTGATGTGGGCCGATGACCAGAGGATTCAGCGGAAGTCGGTCAAAGCCTCCGAGCGCGCCATTGATGCTTGGCAAGTTCAGCGCTCACCGGGTGACGAGATGCTGAGTCAGATCTACCTTGCGTCCGCGAACGCACGGTTAGGTGACCTGGATGCATCGTTGGCTGCCGTGACACCAGTGCTGGAGAGCCCCATATCAGCGCATTTCTCTTGGGTGCGAAAACGCCTGAACCAACTCGAGGGATTGCTGAGCCAGAATTTCCCCGACTCTGCCGTCGCGGCAGATATGCGCGAAACCTTGACCACCTACGTACACACCAAGTAGCCAATTGTCCGCCCACTCCGGGGGCGATGCGTCGGTGAAAGGCCGAAGGTTTCATATCTGGCTGCGTAGTGTGAACAGTCGAAGCAATCGAATTGAATACTCGCGGTGAGAGTTTCAACGCGGGGATTGACAACGGGCTGACCTGACACGGGGCTGGTGACGGTCGCAGATGCGAGTGGTCTCGACGGTCCGACTTCAGCTCGAGCAACCCGCAATGAGATGCAGGCGGCGACGAGAAAGTCTGATGGAGTGTGATGCCGACGCGCCGTATCGGGGCGCAACCATTCGGTACGCACGGTCATTGCCGTAAATGATTGGTGTGCAAGCAGTTTCGTGGCCTGGCAATACTCGGGTACCGTCATCAACCCCTGCGGCTGATAAGGAGCGACCAATGATGAGCGAGCAGGGGGCTGGGACGAATTCGTTGTGGCGCTGTGCGATCTGGCAGTGAAGTACGACGCCGACACTTTCCTCCATGAGTCCCTGGTGCTGCTGACAGCACGCGCGATACCGCCTGGCGACAAGACGGGCAGGATCGCGGTCACCCGGTTCGACGATGAGGCCGCCCGAATAGAAACCGGATGGTGTTTCAACATCGTCACCGACTATGTCGCCGAGGACACCAGTCAGCCGGTGCCCGCACTGAGACTCGTCGAGGCGATCTGTCGCGGCGACGCCGAAGAGCACTGCCTGATCGATGCCGACGGACGTTGGGTCGGAGTTCTCCTCAATGCTTGGGGGGAAGGTGGTAGTTGGATGTCAGGCGACCATGGCCGTCCCGAGAAACGGGCGACGCGACGGTTCCCGAGGTGGAACGAAACCACATGACAGCGCCAAGAGCCACGCGGTATGGCCGAGTCAGTCCTTCTCGGCCAGAGAGCAATACAGCGTCGCGCGGCTGACGCGAGCGTTTCCGCGATTAGCCGGTACGGCCTCGCCGTGGCGCACATCCGGTCGGCGAGAGCGATCAGATCGGGCTGGAGGGAGCGAAGGCGGCCGATGGGCAGCCTCGCGCTTTTCGGGGCCGGATTTCGCCAGGTTGTGCAAGTGAAATTCGCTGTGGCCGAACGGATTCCCCATACTCATGATAGAAAACGTCACGTCACGAGCATTTTGTACCGAAACCACGCACCTGCGATCGAGGGCACGCTGTTGACTTCATCGCTGGTGGATCCTCTGGCCAAGTTCGCTGTTCTTGACAGCAATCTGGCTGACATTCGGAGGCATCGCGCACAAAGTCCGCGGACGCCATGACGGCTGCCAAACTCCCCCCTCCTCCCACCCGGTAGCATCTGCGCAGCGGTCGTCGAGGGAACACCGGTGTAAATCCGGGGCTGACGCGCAACGGTAACGGCTCGATTCGGGTCGGAGCCCGACTACTCGGCGATCGTGGTACCAGTTTTCATGGCTCCGCGGCTGAGCCCTGATCAAGGAGTTCACGCCGATGCGTTCGGTATTCCGGCACCTCGGTGCCCTGTTCGCGCTCACCGGCATGGTGAGCCTCGCCGGGTGCGCCGACCATGGCGAAACCACAGGCGCCTCCACTGCGTCCGGGGCCGGGTTTCCCCTGACGATCCAGAATTGTGGGCGGGCGGTCACCGTCGATGCTCCTCCGCGACGGGCGGTGTCGCTCAACCAGGGATCGACGGAGATTCTGCTGTCGCTGGGCTTGGCCGATCGGATGGTCGGCACCGCGACCTGGACCGACCCGGTGCGCGCGGATCTCGCCGAAGCCAATGCGAAGGTGCCGCGACTGGCCGACAACAAGCCGTCGCTCGAGGTCGTACTCGACGCCGAGCCCGATTTCGTCTCTGCCTCTTTCGGCGGCACGTTGGGTACCGGTGGTGTGGCCGACCGCGATCGGTTCGACCAGCTCGGGGTGCCGAACTATCTGTCACCGACCGATTGTGAAGGCCGAACCTCGAGTGTGAACGCAGATGGTGGGCGCACCGAACCGCTGCGTATCGACTCGGTCTACACCGAGATCCGCCAGCTGGCCACGATCTTCGATGTGAAGGATCGCGGCGAAACGCTGATCGCGTCGTTGCAGCGACGCCTCGACGCCGCCACCACCGCCACCAAGAACGCCGGGGTGAGCTTGGCGTTCTGGTTCTCCGACATCCGCACGCCGTATATGGCCGGGTGCTGCGGTTCGTCGGGCATCATCGCGAGCGCGATCGGTGCGAGCAACGTCTTCGCCGACACCACTGACGAATGGCCGCAGGTCAGCTGGGAAAGTGTCGCCGACCGTGATCCGTACGCGCTGGTGCTCGCCGATCTGAGCAGGCGCACGATCGACGGTGACGCCCTCGACAGCAAGATCGCCTTCCTGCAGTCACATCCGGTCACCCAGCGGATGGCCGCCGTGCGGGAGAACCGGTTCGTCGTGGTGAACGGCGCCGACATGAATCCGTCGCTGCGCACCGTGGACGGGGTGGAGAAGGTGGCGGCGGCACTGGCGCAGTGGGGACCGGTCCGCTGACCGGGACCATCGCCCGGCGCAGCGGACCGGCGGTGGCCATCATGTCGGCGGCCGGGCTCGCGGTGCTGGTGGCCTCGATCGCGATCGCACTGACCATCGGTCCGGCCAACCTGTCGGTGGGCGAGGTCTACGCGGTCGTTGGCGAACATCTCGGATTCGGTGCGGCGGACGTCAGCCGGATCAAAGACGGCATCGTGTGGGAGTTGCGGCTGCCCCGCACCCTGCTCGCGGCGATCTGCGGCGCCGGGCTGGCGCTGTGTGGCGCGATCATGCAGTCGGTGCTGCGCAATCCGCTCGCCGACCCGTTCGTGCTCGGTATCTCCTCCGGCGCGTCGACCGGCGCAGTGCTGGTGGCAGTCCTCGGTATCGGCGGCGGAGCGATATCGCTGGCCGCGGGCGCTTTCGGCGGGGCGATCGCGGCGTTTGCGCTGGTGCTTGTCCTCGCGGCCGCTGTCGGTGGTGGCACCGCCCGCATCGTCCTGGCCGGTGTCGCGGCGACGCAGCTGTTCTCCGCGCTCACCTCGTTCATCGTGGTGTCGAGCGCCGACGCCGAACAGACCCGGGGTGTGCTGTTCTGGCTGCTCGGTTCGCTCTCGGGCGCGGACTGGTCCGACGTTATCGTGTGTGGGTCGATCACCGGTGCGGGCCTTGCGATCTGCCTGAGCCGCGCCGCGGCGCTGGACGCATTCACTTTCGGCGCGTCCTCGGCGGCGGCGCTGGGCGTCCCGGTACGGGCGACGCGGGCGCTGTTGCTCGCGGTCACCGCGTTGATCACCGCCGCTCTGGTGAGCGCGGCCGGTGCGATCGGATTCGTCGGGTTGGTGCTGCCGCATGCGGCACGTCTCGTCGTCGGGCCGCGACACAGCCGGTTGCTCCCGGTGACGGTGCTGGCAGGCGCGATCTTCACGGTCTGGGTCGACGTCGCCGCGCGAACCGTGTTCGCGCCCACCGAAGTTCCCGTCGGGGTCGCGACCGCGCTGATCGGTGTTCCGGCGTTCATCGCACTGCTGCTACGGAATCGAGCGATGGTATGACCTTGCGCGCGGAGGACCTGAGCTGGACCCGGGGCGGGAACCTGATACTGGACGACGTCACCGTCGAGCCCGACACGGGCGAGACCATCGGCGTGCTCGGCCCCAACGGGTCGGGCAAATCCTCGCTGCTGCGTTTGCTCAGCGGTATCGGCCGGCCCGACAGCGGTCGGGTGCTGCTCGACGGCGCCGACATCAGCGGGTGGCGCCGCAACCGGATCGCGCGCCGGGTAGCGGTCGTCGATCAGCACGCGGACACCGAAGTCGACATCACTGTCGAGGACGTGGTGTCGCTGGGACGTATTCCCCATCGCGGGGTGTTCGGCGGGGACGCCGAGGCCGACGCCGAGGCTGTGCGGAAAGCGTTGGCGCACACCGCGATGACCGACAAGGCACAGAATCGCTGGCACACGCTCTCCGGTGGTGAGCGTCAGCGCACGCAGATCGCCCGGGCGCTGGCCCAGCAGCCGCGTGAGCTACTGCTGGACGAACCGACGAACCACCTCGATATCCGACACCAGCTCGATCTCCTCGCCCTGGTGACCGCGCTGCCGGTGACCTGCTACATCGCGCTGCACGACCTCAACCTGGCCGCGATGTTCTGCGACCGGCTGCTGATCCTGGACCGGGGTCGCATCGTCGATTTCGGCTCGCCCGCCGAGGTGATCACCGCCGAGATGGTTGAGCAGGTGTATCAGGTGCGAGCCCAGATCGGTACCGACCCCGATCACGGATATCCCATCGTGTCGTTCCGTCCCCCGTGAGTGAGCCACCGTTGCGCTCACACCGTCCGCCGAGGCCGACTCCGAACCCGGCCCTGGCCAGACGTCCACCCACCGTCCGGTTCGGTCTCGAGCGACTCCGAGGTTGATGACGTTGCACATCATGAAGACAACGACTGGATCGTTGCGAACAGTGGCCGCGTTCGGCCTGATCAGCACCCTTCTCATCGCAGCCAGCGCCTGCGGCTCGCCCGCCGGGACTTCCGACGACCACGGTTCGGCCCATGACACCCCCGGCCGCACAAGTTACCCGCTCACCCTCGACAACTGCGGCGTCAAGGTCACCTTCGACAAAGCCCCCACACGGGCCGTCTCGCTCTACCAGGCATCCACCGAAATCCTGCTGTCGTTGGGCCTGGCCGACCGGATGGTCGGCGCCTCGACCTGGTTCGACCCGGTCCTGCCCGTGCTGGCAGCCGACAACGCGAAGGTCCCCCGCCTCGCCGACAACGACCCCGCACTGGAAACGGTGCTCGACACCGAACCCGACCTCGTCACCTCGGCCAGCGCACACACCTTCACCCCTGCCGTCGTCGCCGAACGGTCCCGATTCGCCCAACTCGGCATCCCGACCTACCAGTCGCCGTCGGTGTGCACCGGAGCGACCGTCGACGGCGAGACCGTCACTCGCACAGCATCACTGGGTATCGACACGCTGTTCCAGGAGATCACCGAACTCGCGCGGATCTTCGACGTCCAGGACCGCGGCACCCAACTGGTCGACCAGCTGAAGGGCCGGCTCCAGGCGGTCACGGCGCGCACCGACAGCCCTGGCGAGCCGACGGTGGCGTTCTGGTTCTCCGGCATCAAGACGCCCTACATGGCCGGATGTTGCTCTGCGCCAGGCCTGTATGCCCGCGAGGTCGGGGCACGCAACGTCTTCGCCGACACCCGTGCGGACTGGCCCGAGATCAGCTGGGAAGCAGTCGTCGCCAGCGACCCCGACGTCCTCGTCCTCGCCGACCTCAGCCGCAAGCGCGTCGACGGCGACGCCCTCGAGACCAAAAAGCAGTTCCTCGAATCGAACCCGGCCACCGCCCGCATGCGCGCCGTCCAGGGCAAGCGCTACGTCGTCATGACCGGTTCGGAACTCGATCCGGGCATCCGCGAAATCGACGCCATCGAGAAACTGGCGGCGGGCCTCACGACACGCTAGCGCGGAAACACCGAGGTTGGGCCGCCGAGCCGTCGCTGGCCGGTGGCCCGGTCGACATCGAAGTCGAATTCTGCGCAGGCCTTCAGAATTCCGTCGACTCGCGCTCTGACAGGTCAGTGGCGCGCACATTGGCCTCGCCGGCACCGGCCGAATCCCGCTGCGCGCCCTCGCCGTTGGCGAGAATGTCACCGCGACGATGATAGATCGGCCGTGTCCGCCGCCCGCCCGCGTCGCGTTCAGAGCTACGGCCTCGTCGATCACAGCGAGCGCGCCGATCTGATCACCACGCCCGTCGGCGACGACGGCGAGCTCATCCAAGATCGTCACGATCGCCCGATGGTTCCCAGTGTCACGAAAACCTGAAGAGCACAGCGGAATTCGCGTTCAGCCTCGAACGGACGCCAGAGATGAGCAAGCGGAGCCCGTTGCCGAGATGCGCAAGCGCCTGCGACCATGCATCGGGCGCGAACAGCCGCCGCTCCAGCCCGGCGTCGATCAAGCCCCCGGCGATCGCCAGCAGGAACACCACATGTGGGGCACGCTCACCGCACCTTCTCAGGACACGTGCAGCGGAGCGGAAGGGGGGAACTCGACCGGCAGAGACGTCAGTGACCGATGGAAGGGACCGGGCCGCCAGGTCGGGGGTTCGGTCAGACGGATATCGGGCAGTGCATCGAGGAGCTGATCGATGGCGTCTTGTGCGATCAGGTACGCCATGGATTGCGCGGGGCAGGTGCGTGGGCCGAGGCCGAACGCCAGATGTGAGCGATTGCCGGTGCGATTATCGCTTCGGACCGCGGGATCGTTGTTGCAGGCGGCAATGCTGATGACGACCGGCTGATGTGCCGGCAGCCAGACGCCATCGATGAGGATCGGCTGACGGGGGTAGGTGAGCAGATAGTTCGCCAGCGGAGGATCGTTGAACAAGACGTCGTCCAAGGCCTCGCGGGTGGACAAGCTCCCGCCGAGGACGCTTCCGCCCAAACGGTCGTCGGTGAGGATGCGCAGCAAAGTGTTGACGATCAAGTTCTGTTGGAACTCGATCCCCGCGCCGTATTGGCTTGCCAACTGGTGGACCATCTCGAGATCGTCGAGTTCGGCTGGATGCCGTAGCAGTGCCGAGGTGACGTCTTTGCCGGGTTTGGTCCGTTTGAGGCTCACCAACTCCAACATTGCTTCACTGATCAGCTTGTTGCCGTTGTCGGCGTCGACCCCCTCTACGATCGAAGCCATACCGGCGGCCATCCGCTGCCCGATCTTCGGTGGGCAGCCGAACAGGACATTGAGAACTCCGAATACCAGTGGGAACGTGTACTGGCTGATCAGATCGGCTCTGCCGTCCCCGCAGAAGGAGTTGATCAGCGAGATGGCAATCTCCTCCACGGTTGCACGCAGAGCATAGAGATCGACCTCACCGACGCTCTCGGTCGTAGCCTGCCGGTAGCGGGCAGCGTCCGCACCTTCGGACCTGGTCGCCATCGGCCGCCACTGCATCATCGGGAGGACAGGGCAGTCAGCGGCGATGCCCTTCTGCCAGGTGCGCGGATCAGCGGAGAAATGCTCGGGATCGTGGAGTATCCGCACCGCGGTCTTGTAATCGATCACCAACGTGGCGGGAACGCCCGGCGCCAGTTCCACCGGCATCAAAGACGGGTACTGCTTGCGCATTTCGTGGTAGTAGCCATGGGGATCAGCGTCGAACTCCGGCGCGAACAGCGGCATCCGTGGGCCGTCGGAATCGAAGGGCGAGCCGGGAAAGGCTGGGCAGGACGGGGTGGGCGCTTCGGACCGGGAGGTACTCAAGAATGGGACTCCAGACGGTTATGACGTACTGCGAACTATGCATCACGGCTTAGGTGGTGTTCTTGCTGGACATCAGGCCATGGATGGGCTGCATCGGTGCATCACTTCGTACTCGATCGGTTCTCCTGACCGGGCTGGCTCCGCGGCGGCGACCGGCGAAATCTGGATACTCGACGAACGCCTCGGCCGGATCCGCGCCCTCCGGCGCTATCCATCGAAAATCTCGATGTGCTTTGTTCCCCAACATGATTGGACGACGACGATACCCCTATACCCGTCGATCCGCTGATTCCACGAGTCGGCTCGGCTTCTGCTCAGCTCGCAGAAGCGCCGAGATTACCTGCGCGAGTGCACTTTCGGGCAACGGATGATCCCGCGTCGCGTCTCGCATTCGGTTGTTCCGCGTGTGTATGAGCCGCCGCGACGGCTGCCCTGCCGAACCCCATTCTGGTCCGGAGGTGGAACCGGCACCTGCCCGTTACACCTTGCGGCAGACCACGCCGAAACACCCGATTCGAAGCGCGCAGGCTGGCTCACGGACCCCGAGAAAGATCGAGCTAGACTCGGTCCGATGCTGTCCGTTTCGGCGGGCGCGGGGTGGCGGTCGGCGACGAGATCGCAATGTCGGTGGACGAGAGGTAGCGCGGTTGTGACTGACCTGGCAGGAGAGCCTCGACGAGGTCGAGGGCGCCCTGCCGGATCCGACGGAGCGAATACCAGAGATCGCATTCTGCGGGCAGCGCGTGAACTGTTCAGTGAAGTCGGTTACGACCGTGCGACATTCACAGATATCGCGGCGCGTGCCGATGTCACGCGCACCAATGTCAACCACTACTTCCGGGGCAAAGACGAGCTCTACCGGACGCTGTTCGAAGCGGACAAGGGCAGCGTGCTCACGGCAGGCATCGCCGAGGCCGAGGCGAAAGCGGATCTCGCCGAGAGGATGGCCACCTTTCTGCGCACCGCCATGCAGGTGGATTCCGAGGACCGCACCTACGTGCGGTTCCTGGCAGCTTCACTGTTCGATGCGCTTCGCAACCCGGAGTTCGGTGGATGGGCCGAGGGACAGCTCAACTATGTGCGTAGCTTCATCCGGTCGTCATTGGAAGCCGCCGTGGCGGACGCGACCATCCGCCAGGACGTCGATATCACAGCCGTCACCGAAATGCTGGTCGCGGTGATATGGGGGATGAGCATGTACGCGGGATTCGTCGGAACGCACGATCAACTAGAGCCGATGGTCGAGCAATTCGCAGGCCTGCTGCACGGCACCCTCTGGTAGGAGCGCGCAAGGTGGATATCGTGCCTGCCTCGTAGATCAACGGGGCAGACACGACGCCTGATCGAATCGATTTCTACCGCGCCATACGAGTCACCCGAGCACAGTGATGGTGCCCGCATCACCGTCCAAGCGGATGTGCTGACCGTCGCGGATCCGGTAGCTACCGTTCTCGGTTCCGCAGACACACGGGATACCGAGTTCACGTGCCACGATCGGGCCATGGCTGAGCAGGCCGCCGTAATCGGTGACGACCCCGGCCGCGACAAGGAACAACGACACCCAGCTCGGGTCGGTCGTCTCACAGACGAGGATGTCGCCGTCGTCGAGCTCGGTGGTCGATGGATCGCGGACCACCCGGGCGCGGCCTTCCACCACACCACCGCTGGCGGCCACGCCCGTGATGACACTGGAGACGTCCAGTGCGGGCGCATCGGACTCGCCCACTGTGGTCAGTGCTGGCACGCCCGCCCATGCTTGCGGCAACCGGTAGGTGCACCGCTCGTCATAGTGAGCCTGTCGTTCGGCGACCAGGGCGCGCCGATCACCCGTGATGCCGCCGCACACTTCGTCGTACGACAGGTGGAAGACATCGTCGACACGGTCGATCACGCCCGCATCGACCAGCAGGGCGCCTTGTCTGCGCATGACGGCCCTCGCGACATCGAAGGTGAGCAGGTAGCCGGCCTTGCCCTGCTCGCGAAGGGCGATCCAGCGACTGGCCATACGCACAGTCCAGGCAGCGGCGCGGCGCTTGCGTCGGGGCAGGGCCGACTGGAGCTCGGCCAGGGCGCGTTGCCGCGTCTCGACTTGCTCTTGGCTCCGATTGCGCGGCGCCCGTGGGCTGTCGGCGGCGATAGCGCGGTAGTCGACGAGCCGGTTGAGCACCGGGGTCGGGTCCTCACGCCAGGTCACGCCGGACAACTGCCCCTCATTGTTGCCGTGGTAACCGTGCCGATCGGTGAACTCGCGCAGGCTGATGTCGTCGTGGGCCAGTGCCCACAGGTCGTGCGCGACGTCGCTTTCGTCCGTCCCGACCCCGGACAACAGTGCGGGCCCGAGATCGGACAAGTCGAGACCGGTCAACATGTCGGTCACCCGATCCGCCAGCCCGGAGCTGACGAATGCGACGAGCATGTGCATGGTCAACATGCGTTGGAAGCGCCGCTGTGCGTCGGCCAGCAGCTCGACGCACCCGACATGGTCGAGTGCGTCGATGCCGTCGAGGTGCGCCAGCCGCCATCGGCGCAGCTCGGCGAATTCGGCATCGTGCCGCTTGGGCAGCCGAAGTACGGCTCCCGGCGCCTTGACGGCAATGACCGGATAGCGGCGTGCGCTGTTCGCGTCGACGGTCTCCGGCCGGACGTAGCCGAACAGCTGCTGTTCGACCGCGGTCGCCGATGTGCCGGGCGTGATATTCGCGATCTCGCGGAACTTGTCGATATTCGCCGCGGCCCGCCCGGCGAACAACGTCCAGAACATGTCCTCCGGTTGGTCGGGGAGATAGACCTGCTTCCGTTTGAGGACACCCAAATTCAGGAACGTCGTGCGGGTCGCCAACTCCACCGGCGCGTTGATGAAGGTGAAGCCGAGTGTGGTGAAGACGCCGGGGAATGCCTCCGCGACATTGCCGGTCGTCCAGGTGACCGCCGGATCGATCGTTGTGTTGTCGAGCGTTTCCTCGACGGTTTCGCGGCTGCTCATCGGATTTTCTCCATCTTGCGTCGTTGGAGCAGCTCGGGTAGCGAACCCGGTGCGCTATCGGGGAATTCCGCGCGTGCCCATTGGGCGAGCAGCGCAAGATCGGGATCGTCGACCGTGCTGGCGGGCACAACGGTGATCTCGCCGGGATACACCGTGCCGGTCGACGCGTCGACGGTGACTGTCCGCCCGGCCAGCGCCATGAGTGTCCCTGTGCCGCAACCGACTACACACGGGATGGCCATTTCCCGGCAGACCACCGCCGCGTGCGATGTCGAGCCCCCGAGTTCGGTGATCACCGCGACGGCGACGGACATCGCCGCCACATCATCGGGATCGGTGGTCGGCCGGGCGAGGATCACCGCTTCGCCCCGGTCGGCGCGTTCCTCGGCATCGTCGGCATCGGTGACGACGATGCCGGTGGCAATGCCTGGGCAGGCCGGTTTCCCGGTCGCCACCGCTGCGGTCGCGGCCACGTCGGCTTGGTCGAGATGAGCGGTGAGCAAGGTCCTAACATGCTCGGGCTGTACCCGGTCGAGCGCCTCGGCGTCGGTGATCAGACCTTCCTGCCGAAGCATTACCGCATGGCGGATCACGGCCTCAGGGGATCGTTTCGCGACTCGCGCCTGCAGCAGCCACAAGGTGCCGCTCTCCACGGTGAACTCGATATCCTGCACGTCACGGCTGTCTGTCTCCAGCCGAGCAGCCGCGGCAAGCAGATCGGCGTGGACTCCTGGCATCGTGGCAGCCAGCTCGGCTAGGGCAAGGGCGTCGGCGCGTCCGGACACCACGTCCTCGCCCTGGCCGCGTGGCAACCACTCACCGTAGGCTTCGGCGCCGCCGGTGAGTGGGTCACGGGTGAACAGCACGCCGGTGCCCGAGCTGTCGTCGAGATTGCCGAAGACCATGGCCTGCACGGTCACCGCGGTGCCGCCGTCGTGCGGCAGCCCGCGGCTCTCGCGATAGCTGATCGCGCGCGGCGAGTTCCACGAATCGAGTACTGCGACCACCGCGAGGCGCAACTGCTCCCACGGATCCGATGGCGGGGGGCAACCGACAACTTTCTCGAACTGCTCGCGAAATCGCCGACGGGTGTCGGCGGCGAATGCGGCGGTGTCGCCTGCCTGTTCGGCCAGTGCCTGCTCGACCTCGTCGGTCATGCCCAGATTGAGAACCGTGTCCATCATCCCCGGCATGCTGGTCGCGGCGCCCGAGCGCACCGAGACCAGCAGTGGGCGCGGGGCGGCTCCGAACCGGCGGGCGGTGACCGCTTCCAGTTCCGCCACGGCTGCGGGCACATCACGCCAGACGTCGGCGGGCAGTGTCTCGCCGGTGCTGTGCATGCGACGGCAGACATCGGTGGTGATGACGAAAGCGGGGGGGACGGGGATCCCGAGCGCCATCATCCGTTGGATACTCCATGCCTTGCCGCCGAGCAGGTCCCGATCCGCGGTGGTGACGGCGTCGAGGATCAGAATCGACGAGAGGTCGTCTGCTGTCGAGGTCATTCCGCCCTCCCCGCCGCCGCTTCCTGCGCGCGGGACAGGCCGGCCAGGCCGATCAGTTCCTCGTGTAGTTCGAACCAGACCGTGTGGTAGCTGTCGATGAGCGGCCGCGCGAACCAGGTCGGTTCACCGGACTGGACCTTCGCCACCGCCGAGGCGAACCGGTTCGGGTATGCCGTGAGCCGTGGCGCGAGTCGTACGAGTTCCCCGACCAGCGGGGCGAAGCGCACGTGCAGATCCGCCAGCCGCGCCACGATGCGGGCGTCGTACTCGGCGTCGGTGTGGTCGTTCGGGCGCACTCCTTCGATGAGCTGCCAATCGCTGACCAGCTGCTTGAATTCCGTATTGAACTCGTCGAAATCGAGGTAGCGCTGTCGCAACAGCTCATGGTCGATGGTGGCGCGCTCGGCTGCCAGCAATGTGTCGAGCCGGGCCCGACCCGCAGGGGTGAGTTTGACGCGTACTCCCACCTGAGCGAGCTCGCCCCCGCTGACGAGTTGCTCCAATACAGCAGCGATTTCAGCCTCGGCAAGGCCCACCGCGGTAGCCAGATCGGCCTCGGTCGGGCGCCCCTTGAGTCGAGCGGCCTGAAGGATGCGCAGGACATGTGGCATGGTGTGTCTGCTTTCTCTCGACAACAGCTGCTAAGCGACCCGGTGCAAGATGGCCTGCTCGAAAATTCCTTCGCCGCAACGCCCTTCGCTGTCCAGCATCATGAAGTCGTCATAGACCCCCAAGGCCGGTCCATCGGTCTCGGCAGGGCCCGCCGGTACCCAGAAGCCGCCGAGGCGGGAGCGAATCGACACCACACGGGTGCTGTTGTCGGCGAGTTCGAGTCGGGCCCAGCGGTATTGGGCAGCCGCATCACGCGCGAAGGTGATGCCGGTGATCTGTGTCGAACGCGTGCTGTCGATGACGAAACCATCGGCGGTCAGCGCGTCATCGGCACCGCGGAACTTCATCGCGGAGATGAAGGTCGACTCGTCGACCATGAACAGCGCGGCGAACTCGACCCACTGCGACGATTCGTCACGGAAGCCCCAGGTGCGGTCGCGCATACCGTGACCTGTGACGGCGACCGTCGTCCCGTCGACCGTCACGCTGCCTACGACGGTGCATGCCTGCTGGAAGTGCTGGAGCGGTTGGCCGGGCACCAGCGGCGGAATGACATTGTTCGTGCCGTAGTCGGCGGCGACGAACAGCGGAGCGTTGACGAGTTCGGCCTGAACGCTCGGGTGATCGACCCGGACCCGGCCGTCGAGACCGAAATGGAGGCTGCCGCTGCTGAATGTGCCCTCCCCCAGCGGTTCGATCACCTCGGTGACCCGACCTGCCACCGAGATGCTGAAGCGGGCGCGGCGGGCACTCGGCGCGTTCGGTGAGGTCGAGACGTGCACTGTGCCGAATACCTGTGCGGCGGGGTCCCAGAACGAGAAGTAGGCATTGTCCTTCCAGACCGGGTCGCCCGCGCCTGCGGCGTCGGTGTGGATCGGCTCGGAAAGCTGGCCCCAACTTCGCTCAGTTGGTGTCACGGATGTCATCGAGGGTCCCTTCTGATTTCGGATGCGCGGACGAAATGCGGATTCATTGGGCGGGTTCGGCAGCTCCGATGCAGGTGTCGTATGTACTTGTGGCGCAGTTGGATACAGCTGTTGCGGTCCGACACGGTCAGTGTCGTCGGTCACGGTAGATCCGGCTGCGTAATCCACGCGCGGACGGTGTCGCGTCCATGGCCCGGGTGCCGGGATCGATGTTGTTGACGTAGAGGGACCGTCACTCTCAGGCCGCACGGCACGGCCCATCGTTGCGCCGACGACGAGTTCCGGGGCCAGGAACATCAGCGGAACCCGCACCGGGCCGACAGTGCGGACGAGGACGCCGGTGTCGGGCTCATCCCGGTGCGACGGCAGACCGACGCGGGCACGTCGTTCGATTCGTCCATCTCGCGTGGTCGGTTACTCGGGCAGGGCGGGCATGATCTCGCGGACGCGTTCGCTGCGCACGAGTAGCCCGCTGACCTCCCCGGCGGGCAGAGGCAACGAAGCATCCTGCCGAATCCACTGTGAGCCAGGCGGCTCGGCCACACTCGCGAGCCCGACCTCGACGCCCATGACGCACCTCCGGTTGTCGGCGCCGCGTGGATACGCGCGGACACGAACAGTGAACGGCTGCACAGGAATATGGTTGTGACGGCTGATCACGCCGACGCTCAGAGTCACTGCGCAGAAGTGAGGCTATCCACGAAATGACGGGGGTGTCAATTTATGCACTGGCCACGCACAGCGTGTGAGACAGGGCAACCGGGTTCGAAGAGTGATGCGAGTCAGAACATCTCATCTGCGTGAGACCGCCGAGGTCTGTCAGGTCTGCTTGCCGTTGATGGTGCGCGATCGAGCGCGGCGATCGAGCGCGGCGATCGAGCGCGGCGACAAACCGTCGCGTCCGACGAGTTGACCGACATCAACAGCAACTACACGCGCCTGCACATGCAAACATGCCGACCACATCCTCGGCAGGCCATCGACTATGCCCACCTCTAGCTCGGACCGGCAACAGATCGCATGGTTACGACGATTGCCCCTCGAGCGACACACTTTCCAGGCGAAGGACACCCATGGCGACGGCACAACTGACCAAAGGCCAGAATGGCCCCCTCCCCCTCACCGACTTGTCGATCTCGGTCGAAGTCGCCGCAGCGGCAGATCTGGCCGCGTTGCTGGTCACGGACAAGAGTACGGTCCGCTCGGATGCCGACTTCGTGTTCTTCAACCAACTGTCCGGGCCCGGAGTCCGACTGCAACCCGGCTCCGACGGACGGCCAGGCGTGCTGGCGGTCTCGCTCACCGCGGTGCCGGCCGATATCACCCAGATCCGTGCGGTGGTCGCTCTCGACGCACCGAACACGACATTCGGTCAGCTCCCTGCCCCTATCGCAGCAGTGATCGACACCGCCGGAAACAGGATCTACGAATACCGGATGGAGGGCCTCGGCAGCGAGACCAACGTTGTCGCCGTCGAGATGTACCGCCGTTCGGGCAACTGGAAGGTCCGAGCTGTCGGTCAAGGGTATGCGGGTGGCCTCGCAGAATTGCTGACCGATCACGGAGTCGTCGTGAACGACGACTCCTCGGCGGCGTCCCCTTCGAGCTGGCCAACGCACACAACACAACAACCTGCCACCGCAGCCGACATACGCACCGCCCATGGGGAACAGAAGCTGTCGCTGGAGAAGCGCGAGAAGCTCGACCTCCGGAAACGACAAGTAGCCAAAGTACTACTCGGCAAGGGCGTTCGCAGCATTCGTGCCCGGGTTGTCCTCGTGATCGACAAGACGGGCAGCATGCGACACCTCTATAACAGCGGAACCATCCAGCGCGTCGTCGAACGTATGATCCCGGTCGCCGTCCAGCTCGATGTCGACGGCCGCCTCAGGCCCTACCTCTACGCCGCCGACTACGCCGAACTGCCCGACATCACCGTGGACCGAGCTGAGGAATGGGCCGCGGAGTACCTACACATCCGTGGCCGCCATGGCGGCATCGACTACGCAGAGATCGGCGGCTCCAACAACGAGCTCCCGATCATGCGTGAGATCATCGCCTCCCTGACCCGGCACACCGAACCAACCCTGGTGTTGTTCTTCACCGACGGCGGGTTCCGAGAGCGAGCCAAGATCACTGCACTGATGCGTGAAGCCTCCGCACTTCCCGCGTTCTGGCAGTTCATCGGCCTCGGCCACGCCGACTACGGGCTGCTGCACAATCTGGACACAATGGCCGGGCGCCGCGTCGACAACGCCGGCTTCTTTGCCGTCGACGACATCGACATCCTGACAGACACCGATCTATACGACCGGCTTCTCGATGAATTTCCCGACTGGCTGCGCGCAGCGAAGTCCGCCGGAATACTGCACTGACCAGCCATACGAGTTCGAGCCGTATACGTCATGGCGACAGAACTCTCCGTGAGCGTTGCTGACTTGATCAGGCGATAGACATCGGCGTTCCGGGCCGACCTCACCGCGATGAGGCAAGAAACACAACGCCGCTCTCATCTGCCCGGCCCGACGCCGATGCGCCGTCCGCTACGCCATGCTGAAAACCACGCAGCCCTACCGACTTCCGGAGTCCACCGCCGCTCGAGCCGCTACGCGGCACTCCTCAGCACTCGGACGGAGGCCATGCAACGCCGATGCGGTCGGCGACACGACGGCGCAGCAAGTCGTACTCTTCGGCCCTGCGCCGTAGCGGCCCCGGAGGCCGCGGCACAATCCGGCGATTCGTGACGGTTTCCCCGAGCCTGAACTGGTCCAAGGTCAGGTCGACTTCCACCCCGTCCGGCAGCCGGTTCCACCAGTGATAACCACGCTGCTCACCGTCCAAATACACCTCGCCGAGCATGAGATCACCGCCGAACACGTCATGCACGACCAGTGCGGTGATATCGCAATGCCCCCACGCCGGATTACTGAACTCCCATGCCGCCCTGGCCATATCGTCGGGCGAACACGTGTCAGCAGCCCAGCTACCACGCAGGGCCTGCTCGATGGCAGTAAGCGTCAAAGAAACCACACAGCCAGCCTGCCACCCCAACGCAGCGCGTTCCACGCCCACGCAGGTGTTGACTCTTACCGAATGAATGGGTCATGCTCCGCGGCTACCGCTTCACCCGGCACGCTGATACACGCCGGCGTGGACGTGCTCGGCGATCAGGGCAGCGATGCGGTCGGGCGCCTCCAGCATGGGGACGTGTCCGGCGCCGTGCACCAGAATGCGGTCGGCCGAGTCGGGCAGCTCGCGCAGGAAACGTTGGGCGTAGGCACGGTGGGGTGTCACCCGGTCGCATTCGCAGATCAGCAGCCGTACCGGGGTTTTCAGCGTCGACAGGTGATCCGGTCCGGGCATGCGCAGGCCGCCGAGCAGCAACGGCAGCATGGCTGAGCAGTGCAGCGCCGCGGTGATCGCCGTGGTCACCGCGGGGGCCGGGACCGTCGAGGAATCGCCGCTCAGCGCCAGCTTCGCGAGCCGGCGGGCGGGAGCGCTGAATCGCAGCGCCGGCCCGAGGCGCTTGCCGAGCTGCACGACCGGCACCAGCGCCAGGAACTTCAGCCCCACCCGCAGTTGCAGCAGCGACGGGCAACGCCAGCCGCCGGCCGGCGCGATCGCAGTGCGGGTGCGAGCGCGGCCCCGGCCGGCCAGTTCGAAACCGACCCAGGCACCGAGCGAATTGCCAGCGATATGGCAAGTGCGCCAACCCAATTCATCGAGCTGGTTTTCGATCTCGTCGGCCAGCGCCGTCACATCCAGGTATCCGCCCCGCAGCTCGGGTCCGCCCCAATGCCCCATCAAAGCCGGAGCGAACACCTCGCACGTGCCCGACAGCCGCGCCGCGACCGGCGCCCAGCAGCGTGGGGACATCATGAACCCGTGCAGCAGCAGAAGGGGTTCGCCGGACCCGGTGTGCAGGGCTTTCAGCGGCGGTAGGGTCGTGGGCCGGCTGGTAGCTGACATCATTGTCATCGCCTCTTTCTGGACTTCGTTGTCCGCGGAGGAGCAGCCCGACCGGCGTGCCCACGACGACATCGATCAGAGCGATGCCGGGTCACCGCCCGGCCTGTTTCAACCGGCCGGTATCCAGGTTGACTTCGCCGCAGGAGACGATTGCGTCATCCGCGTGAGTGTGAGGTGCGAGCCGAACCTGGTGATAGCCCGGCTCGCACTATGGAAGGCCGTTCGCGCTCAACGGGTCCGGCGCATGCCGAGCGCCATCGAGCCCAGCCCGAGCAGCAAGGCCAGCGCACCGGCCACCACGTTGCTCCAGATCGTCGCGGTATGGGCGACATCGCCGCTGACGACCCAGGGACTGATGATCATCCACACGCCGATCAGCGGAGCGGTCCAGACGATGCCGTGAACCCGCCCGTACATCGAGGCGAACCCCAGTGCCAGCACCGCCAGGGCGATCCCGACGATCACGTTGTTCGCGGTCAAGGTCGGGAACCGGTTGAATCCGACAACCCACGCGGAGATCGCGATGTAGAGCCCGGTCAGGAACATCAGGCCGGTGACCGCTTGGGCGACCGGTTCCATCGCGGCGAGTTCATACTTCTCATGCTTGGCCCGCAACTCCACGATATCGGGATGCAGGCTCATATTCATGGCTTCACTAGCCATATCTTCCACCACCCTTCGGACGCGCATTGAAGGCACTCGAACCGGATGGCTGAGATCGGCTACGACAGGAGGCGGAACCGGTCCGAATCAACCGCCGATTCATATGTCATAGCATGATATTATCACGTTATGACATATGAGTCGATGTCATCGCTTGTACTCACCGACCAGGAGTACTCGAAACTGTTGGCGTTCCGCACCGGACTGCGCCGGTTCCTGCGCTGGAGTGAGCACCAAGCGGCGGACGTCGGACTCACCGGCGCTCAGCACCAACTGCTACTGGCGATCCGAGGCCATCTCGACCCGGGCGGGCCCAGCATCGGCGAAATCGCGGAATATTTGAGCACCCGGCACCACAGCGTGGTGCAGCTGATCGATCGCACCGAGCAACTCGGGCTCGTCGCCCGCAACCGGGAAGAGGGCAAGGACCGCCGCGTCGTCCGCCTCACCCTGACCGAGGCAGGCAAACAAACCCTCGCCCTGCTCAGCGCCACACACCTGGAAGAACTTCGGCGACTGACCCCTCTCGTCGACGCACTGACCGACCCGACCGTCGCCATCCCGCAGGCGGGATAGCCGCACCCTTTCCAGATCCATATTCCGCGCATCCGCCCGTCAATTCATGCGGGCGCGGGCGTCTGGGTGGTGTCAGCTGAGCCGGTGGTGTAGTTGTTCGGGGTAGTCGTCGTAGGCGGCGGCGACTTCGTCGAGGTAGACCAGCGCCGGGAAGTCGATGACGGGTTGGCGTTCGATGAGGAACGCCGCGGTGTGTTGCACGACGCGACGTTCGTCGGCCGAGGTGAATCCGAGGTCGGTGAGGACGTCGGGCGCGACGATGATCTCGGATTCGACGGTGTCACCGTGCTCGTCATCGATGCGGACGCGGTATTCGTGCTCGATGACGGGCTCTATCGTGATACGTGGGACCATCGCGTTACTCCGTCTCCGGGTCAGATGGATTGGTAGTGGCCGAAGAATTCGTGGTCGGGGTTGTAGCCGCCGTGCCCGCCTCCGACAGAGGTGAAGTCGGCAGTGCTCATGCTTGTCAACCATGCGAGATCACCCGAACCCGCGTCAATGCCCAGGACCACGTGTCGGAGACCGGCCGTCAGCGGGGGGTGCTGGTGGTGTCGCAGGCGTTGGCGGAGTTCCTGGTGCGGGGCCGGGCGCAGAGCCTGTCGCCCGACTGCCGTGGACAGTGAAATCAGTGCAGTGCGGGTAGTACGTGATCGCGATAGAAGCCGATCGCGGCGACCGGATCGTGCTGCGGGAAGTGCAGAAACGGCGTCGCGCCGGAATCCAGCACACGCTGTGCCGCCGCCACGTGCGGCGCCGGATCGGTACCGGTGGCCCACGTCGAGGTGACCTGCTCGAGCGGCGTTGCCGCGGCGGCTCGCTCGATCGCGACCGGATCGGGTTGATCGATGGCTGATGCGGACGGCCCGAACCGCCACAGCTGTGCGGCCGAGTCCACCTCATCGCGGTCGCCGACCACCGCAAACAATTCGACCCGCTTGCCCATTCGCGCTGGGTCGCGGCCCGATGCCTGCGCACCCGCGGCGAAGGCGGCCGACAGCATCGGGTCCATCACCCCGGCAGGCTGGCTGATCCAGCCGTCACCGTACTGTCCGGCCAGGCGCGCACTGCGCGGACCGCTCGCCGCGACGTAGATCGGTGGCGGCGTAGCGGGCAGGTCGTAGAGCTTCAGCTGTTCGGTCCGAAAGTATTTGCCGCGGAAGGAGATCCGTCCACCGGCCCACAGCTGTCGCATCAATTCAATGGCTTCCACCAGGCGGTCGTGCCGCTCACGATAGGCACCGAATTCTCCTGTCCCGGCCTGTTCGTTGAGCCGCTCCCCGGTACCCACCCCGAGAAATACCCGCCCGGGCGCCAGCACCGCCAACGAGGCGAAAGCCTGTGCGACATCGGTCGGGTGGTGCCGATATATCGGGCAGGTGACGCCGGTTCCGAAGGACAGTCGCGTGGTGCGCTCGCCCACCAACGCCAGCGTCAGCCACGGCGACATCGCATGGCCCTGGTCATCCTGCCACGGCTGCAGATGATCACTGGCCCACACGTATCGAAAGCCGGCCGCCTCTGCCCGCTGTGCCTGATCGACCAGCACAGACGTCGGAAATTGCTCGTGCGACAGCACCATTCCGACATCCGGCCCGACGGCGGGCCCGCTCGACGAGGAAGGCCCGCCATACGCGGCCATGGCCCCCGCGACTACCGTCGTGGCTGCCGCTCGACCCAGCGATCGCCGGGAGACGCCGCTCATGCGCCCAACATACCCGGACAGCCCGACCGCAATCGGTTCGCCTGTCTCGAGCACACACCGACGCGCGAACTGAACAAACGTCTATTGCCTCACCCTCCCCCGTCCCTTTCGCAACCGGGATCCACTCACAGCAGGCTGGATCCATGTCTTCGCCGGAAATGCTAATGGGTGCAGCGCCCTCGTGGATAGACCTCTGGCCCTGCCCGGAGGAGCCGAATTGCCCTGTTTCCGGGGCATCGTGCCGGGAGACAGTGAATATGCCGATGCGCACGGGTCGTATCGGTCCACGCATCAGGAACTGCTCATGATTACTCCGACCACACCCCACCGGCAACGGCGGACAGCACCGGAGCGATCGGCACTGCCGGTGCTGGGCCGTGTCCCCGATTCGCTGCGGAGCACACAATGACGACATCTCACGACCATGACTCCTGGCCGCAGGAGCCCGCACACCAGCATGAGCCGGTACATCGGCACGAGCCGACTGCCCACCACCTCCCCCGGAGGGCCGGATCACCCGAACACGGCGGCGGTCACGGCAGTCGGTCAGTGCATCCGCCGAAGATTTTCCGGACCACTATCGTCGTGCTCGGATCCCTTGCGGCCGCGACAGTGATCGCGTTCGGCGCTCCGGTGAGTACGCCGACCGTTGAACTCCCACAAGTGCCCAGCCATTTCTCCGGCGGACGGTGCGGGGACAACAATGGCACCTGCGCGGATGCCAGCCCGGTCTTTCGGGGCCGCGCCGTCCTCAACACCCAGGCTGCCTATCCGGGACACCGGTCGGGGCTGTGTCGAGGCGACGGTTTCCACCAGCTACAGCACCATCCCGTCCGCTCCTTCGACGGTCCGGGGGCGGCGCCTGCGCTGCAGCCGCCAACTGAGCAGCCAGCTCCGACGACAACAACCACAGAAACCCCATACCCATACCACGGCCACATTCGATGACGCGAGGCATCAGAAGTGGTCAGGTCGGCAAACGTGGCCCGCGTGTCGGGTGACGCCCTGGCTGCGGCTGCTTCTGTGGGCACCTTCGGCGCGAGTGTTTCGCTTCGACTGCCGAGCACCGAAACCGATTCTGTGACAAGCAACTCCGGCTGGAACACCCCATCGGTCTGTTCATTGCGACTCCACGCGGTCGCCCAACCGCTCACACCGAGGACGATTGGCCGACACCAGACAACCGGACTCTCCGCAGGGTGGGGACATGGTTGGAAGGGCGAGTCGATGCTGTCGTAGAAGCCGCCACGGGTGGTCGACCTCCAGCGACCGCCAAGCCCTTATGCGCAGCCTCGACAAGCGGCAGCGCAACCAGTCCTAGTCACGCCGGGAAAGCCTGAGCCGCAACCCATCCGGCTTCAGAGTGATCGTTTCCTTGACCCGCAGCTGATAACCCGGGTCCGGTGTCAGATCGAAATTCCGCAGAATCGTCGCGAGGACCAACTGAAGCTCGTGGTATGCGAACTGACGGCCGATGCACCCTCGCATCCCGACCCCGAACGGCCGGTAGAGCTCAGGGTGCCGGGCTTTGACCCGCTCCGGAAGGAACCGATCCGGGTCGAACGCCTCGGGATCACCACCCCACGACCGATGTCGATGCAGTTGCAGCAGCACCACGAATACCCATTCACCCTTTTCGAATGGGTAGCGACCGGCGAGCATGGTGTCGTTCTTGGCTTTCCGGAAATAGCCCGGCGCGGTCGGCCACAGCCGCAGCGACTCGTCGACGATGCGCCGGACCAGCCGCAACTTACCGACTTGCTCGTAGCTCAGCTCGTCCCCGGTCCAGACCTCGGCAATCTCGCGGCGCGCCTGCTCGGCGATCTCCGGCGAGCATGAGAGGTAGTGCAGTGCGAACGCCAGGACACCCGCCGACGTTTCATGTCCGGCCGCGAGGAACGTCAAGATCTGGCGACGAATGTTCTTCGCGTCCAAGCGCTCACCGGTTTCCTGGTCCGCCACCGTGAGCATTCGGTCGAGCAGATCACCATGCCCGCCCGCGCCATCGCGCTGGCGCTGCGCGATCACCGCATCGACCTCGGCGTTGACGAACCGCAGGTCCGCAAGATGCTGAGCCCGCTGCTGCCGGAACACGGTGCGTTCCACGAGTGGATGTGAGTAGGCGGACCGGTTGACGTAGGTGAGGATGCGCAGCATCGCGGCCACCAACGGATGCTCGTCGGTGCGGGTGAACGAACCGAACTCGTATCCGAAGCCGGCCCGGCCGATCACCTCCAGCGCCACCTTGTTCGTGTCGCTCGGCACGTCGACCCACTGCCCGACGCGCCCGGCCCAGTACTCGACCAACTCGTTCGCACATGCCTGCATGGTCGCGTGGTAGCCACGCATCGCCGCAGCGGTGAAACTCGGCGCCAGGATCTCGTGAGCCTTACGCCAGTTCGGTTCGCTATTGTGCGCGGTGAACAGCCCATCTCCGGCCACCGACCGCAATGTGCCGATCGGAACCCCGAGGAACTTCGCCCACAGCTTGTCGTCGTTGATCTCGGTCAACAAGTCCGGGTCGGAGACATACGTCACGCGGGCGCCGAAGATGTTGCGCTCGTAGATCCCGCCGAACTGCTGCGCACCACGCATCCCCCACTGACTGCTGTCGGTGACGTGCAGATCCCACACATCGCCCAAGATCGGCAGGCGGAACGGAGGGTGCGGTAACTCTCGATCACCGGCCCGAATCCGCCTCTCGGTCGAGGAGTTGGTCGTGGTCATCTCGCTCCATCCAGTTGCGGGCTGTCGAGGTAGGTCTGTGCCGACGTCCAATGCCGCGCGATACGCCGCAGGGTGCGGGCTTCATCAATGATGTCGCGACCAGGCGCGGAGGCGTGCAACCGCACATACGATCCTGGTTCGGCACCACCGGCCTTGCGATGCAGAGCCCGCGCGATCTGCACCGCCTCGGCTGCCGCCGCGGGCACATCGGCAGGCAGAGGCGCGGCGAAACGGCCGAGCACAAGCAACGCGTCGCGAATTTCCACCGTCATGCGGTGCATACGCCGCCGCGGATTCATGCCCGGGTCGGAATGCGACAGGCGCGGAATCTCGACGCACACCGTCACCAGATCGCGCCACATCGGCGTCATCTGGCGCACGGTCCGTGCTGCGGAGTCGACGCCCAGCCGTCGCGTGATCTCGGTGGCGACCCGGGCCCCCGCGGCCAGCGACCCCAACCCGATCATGTACACGAAGTTGTTCTCATTCGCGCGGAAACGAAAGTCCACGAACGCATGTCCTGTGCCAGTCGCGGCGCACACGGCGCTGACGAAGATCGACACCGCTTCCTCCAGCGCCCACCCGCCGACAAGCACGATCAGGGCGTAGGTGAGTCTGTGGGAGGGCCGTAGCTGGCCCGCACGCAGCTCCCGCACGCTAGCCGACACGATCAGCACACCCGTTGCTGCGCACCAGATCGAGAAAAACGCAAAGTACGCGACCGTCTGCCACCCCTCGGTGCGGTCGATGTACTGCCCGAGAACACGAGCGTGCGACCCGAGCAGCAGCATCAGCACCATCGACACCACCGCAGCGCACCACACCGTCAGGCTCATCCGCCGATAGCGTGCCGACGCCTGCTCCGACCATCGTTCCGACCACGAGCCCGCCAGCACGATCAGCGGCGCAAACGTGAGCACGATGAACGTCGTGCCGAGTTGGCGTGTGAACCTGACGCTGAGAAGTCCAGCGTCAGCGAGCACGTTCTGCACCGCGCGTTCGCGCAGCAACGCGGCGACAACCGCGGAAATCAGGGCATAGGTCACCTGACGCTCACTCGGCCGCGAACGATCGTGCAACAGCACCAATCGCAGAACAGCCGCCGCCGCGCCGAAGCCGATGATCAACCATGCAATCGACGCTGGTGCCGAAGAGGTCACGCGTCACCACCCCAGAAAGAGCGCATGGGCCGCGACGCCCGCCAGCGCGAGACCCCGGATAGCAACAGATCACCGAACTGTTCTGCCTCGTCCTCCTGCTCGTCGAGGAACTCGCTACGACCGAGCACACGGCGGATCAGCGCCGGATCGAGATTCGGCAGGAGCCGCTGAACACCAGCCGAACCAGCTACCTCGGCATCGTGATCAAGAATCATGTGACCGACCTCATGCGCGATGATCTGGTCGATGTGAAAGTCCGTCGTGCCCGCGACGAAGGCAATCACGTCGACATCCGTACAGTCCAGCCACAGCCCGCACGGTGTCCCCCGCCCCGAATCCAATGTTCCTGGCAGCAGCGTCGAATCAACCGGCATGAGCTCGATCGGCCGCCCGCGCCACTGCCCCAGCGCGTCCAGAAACGCAGTCCGGTTCCACGGCGACGGCACCAGCCGCATCACCATCTCTCGCGCCGCCATCACCCGCTGAGTCGAGCCATCCATCAGAAACACCCCCTGACCGAGCCTTCTCGGGTACGCGCACTGGACTTTACAGCGAACACCCGACCGTCCCGGAACCGTCGAGCATCGACCTCGCCAATATTGTTGTCGCCCAGTCGAAATCGGGCCAGCGACGGCACCACTCGAGACCAGATCGCCGAGGACCTGCTGCGCATGTTCGGCCTACCCGCCGACGAGACGCACGAAATATGCCAGCGCCCAATTCCATACCTCGCACTGCTCGGAAGCGGAATAACCAGGTGGCACCGTCCGTGAACGGTTGTCGGCGGATCCAGCCGTCGCAGCTGCTCGTCGTCGAACCGCACCCCGAGCGCGCCGAAGTTGCCCGGCGACCCCGGAGGTACGCGGTGTGCGCGCGACGACGGTCTGTTCCGCGCGTTGGAACATCCACAGTCGCAATCTATTCGGCCGCCGATTCGGTCAGCAGCTGGGCGGTGATATCGATCGAAAGTTGTACGCGAAAGCCTACTTTCCGGCACCTGAGGTTGCTCAAAGGTCCGATGTGCTGTTCCTGGAAGTCACCGAGGATTGTGATTCATCAGGTGATCTTGCTTCACTGCCGACTTCGGAGGGAACCATTGGACGAGTTTGCGGGAATCGATGGGTTCCTCGGTACCAGGGCTTCACTGATGATCGACGCGTTGATTCTGATCATGGTCGTTGTTGTCGTGGCACTTGCTTGGAGTGTCTGGCAGGTGAAGTACCGGAGTCGGTACCGGCTGCACAAGTTCGTGCAGGTGCCGCTGGGGATCTCCTTGCTGGCAGTGGTCGTGATCTTCGAACTGGATATTCGGCTCAACGGATGGCAGGACCGTGCCGCCGGTGTCGTCGGCGGCACGGTGCCCACGGCGGTATGGATCGCGCTCGGCATCCATCTGGCTTGCGCGATCAGCTCAGTGTTGTTGTGGCCGATAGTGATTGTGCGGGCGGTCCGATCGTTCGGCTCTTCGCCGAAGCCGGGTCCGCACAGTAGTTGGCACAAGCCATGGGCGCGAGTCGCCGCGACGGACCTGGTCCTGACAGCTATCACCGGGTGGGTGTTCTACGTGGTCGCCTTCGTGTGACGGCATGCCTGACGCTGGAAGAATGCCGGCCGACCGGAATCACCGTAGCGCTGGCGTCCTAGCCGAGCACGAGTTGACCGGACCGGGATGCGCGCTACACCGGCGGCTGGGCGAATAGCGTCGGACGCGGCCGTTCATCCGGTGTTGCCCGGCAGAAGCCCTCACTTGGCTGCGCCGAGGAAATCGAGGACGATCGGGAGCAACAGCGGTGTCTGGTCGAACACGGTGAGGTGTGAGGTACCGGGAATCACTGCCAAGCGTGATGCGGGCATGCCCTTGGTGCCCTCGACGCCGCCACCCAGCAGTCGGTACATCTCGATTGTGTGCTCGGGGCGGATTATGTCGTTGTCGGCGGCGATGATCAGCACTGGAGACTGGATGGATCTGATCTGCTCCGGAGCGTAGACCGGTGTGTGGGCATCGAGATCCTTGACGCGTTCCACCACCTTCGGGAAGTCCTCGGGTCGCGGGGAGAGCCGGTTGTACTCGGCCAAGAACGGGGTGCCTTCGAATACTTGCGGTTGTAGTTGCGCCAGCCCCTCGTGCAGCCCTGGTTGTGCCCCGCGTGGGTCGTAGCCGACGGAGGTCAGTACCAGCTTGTGCGACAACTCTGGATAGCGGACGCCGATATCGAGGCCTATGGTCGCGCCGTCACTGAAGCCGAAGAAGTCGGCCTTGCGGATTCCGAGCATGGTCAGCACCGCGACGGTGTCATCGGCCATGGTCTCGTAGCGCAACGGCCGGTCAATATCGGCGGTGCGCCCGTGTCCCTGCTGCTCGATGGCGATGACCTGCCGGGTTTTCGCCAGATCGGGCAGGATCTTGCCGAACGTGCTGTCGATCGTGCTGAGGCCACCGTGCAGCAGTACCAGTGGCGGCAGACCATTGGCCTCGCCGTGCACTTCGTAGTACATGTTCAATCCGTTGACCTGAGCGTAGTGGCCGGGATTCACGGTGGTGGTCGACTCCGCAGTGGCGCCGCAGCCGGAAAGGATGCCCGCGGCCAGGGTGGCTGCCGCGATGGCGGCGATGGTCTTGCGCATCGGATGCTCCCAATGATCGGGTTGTCGGGTCCTCGCGGCCCCTTACGCCCTTAGGTCGAATGGGCGGTGCGGTTGATCGACAGCCGCACCAACTTTCCGACGACAACTTCCCCAGCATCATCTTCCGCACTACGACTGCTCGACCGGGAACATGAACGACTCACCGAAGCGGGCTGCGGAAACCTGCTGTGGCCGAGGGGGTCTCGTGAACGATCACGGGCCATGAGCGGACGAGGCCAGTGCGACTCGATCGGTCGCGTGGTGCCGGTTCGTCGGTTATCTGGTGGTGAGCCAGGTGGCGATGTCGGTGACGACTTGTGGGTCGACGTGCTGGGGTGGGGTGTATTCGGCCGGGGTGGAGGGGCCGGTGCCGGGGAAGAACAGGTGGTTGTCGGCGTCGTAGACGCGGATGGTCACCCCGGGGCGGCCGTCGAGTCCGGCCCGCCAGCGGGCCAGATCATCGTCCACGGTGACCTGGTAGTCACGTCCGCCCTGCAGGATCAGCATGGGTTTCCCGACCGCTGCGGCCGCCGCGACCGGGTCGTAGTCCCGCAAATCCAACCAATACGCAGCGGATAGTCCGAGCGGCAGTTCGCTGGCCGGTGTTGCCGGTGACAACTCTGGTGCGTCGACCAATTCGGCTTGACGGGTGAGGGTTTCGATTGCACTCTGTGCGGCGACCTCGCCGTCGGGGCTCAATGAAACCAGGTATCGGGTGACCCGGACCGCCGCCCGGTGCATCGGCTCGGCGTCGGCGGCCATCAGGATCAGTCCTGCGATCGCGGGTTCAGCGCCGGCCACACGGGGTGCGACCTTGCCGCCCATGCTGTGCCCGAGCACGAACACACGCTCGGCATCCACCGCCGGATGCGCGCGAAGAGCATCCACAGCTGCCACCGCATACGGTACGTATTCGTCGGTCATGGTGAACCCATCCATACGGGTAGCCACGTCGCGGTGGGTGTAGGTGACCTTGTCGAACCGCAGCACCGCGATGCCACGGCTGGCCAAACCCCAGGCGAGGTCCTTCAGTGGCTTGTTCGAGCCTGTAGTTTCGTCGCGGTCGAACGGCCCGCCCCCGGCCAGCAGAACAACGGCTGGGCATCCGGTCGATCGCCGTGGTGCACTGAGGGTTCCATGCACGGTGAACGGGTCGCGACCGAGCGTAACGTCCTGTTCATCGAACTTCGTCTCGTCGACGTAGGCGGGCAGCCGCCACGGTGTGGTGGGCGGTGTCAGCTGGAGCCCTGCCAACCGGCCCGCATCATCGACGATCAGCTCGATCATCAGTTCCCCGTGTTCGAGGTGGACGGGGATTCGCACCGCTGTAGTACCCGATGGGCCTGCCTCTCCCACCGCTTCGCCGACCTCGGTGACTCGCCCGTGCTGTTGCTGGACCGAGTCCCACGCGGCGTGCAGTTTTTCGGCCGACACCAATGCCTGCAGATGTGCCGCGAACCTCTCGTGCACCCGCGCAAACCCGTTGGCCCGCAACAGTTCAATAACCTCGATGCCTGTCTGTTCTGCAGTCGTTGCCGTCATCGGAACGAATCCTCCTCGAGCCCGTTGGCAGCACCCATTCCCGAGCGGGGCGGTGCCGACGCTTAATATTCTCAACTTTGCAAACGGTATCAGAATTGAGATGATTCAGGTGTGAACCCTATGGAATTGCTCGCGCACCCAGTGCGGCTGCGGATCGTGCATGCCCTGTCCGGAGGTCGTGTCATGACCACGTCGCAGCTGTGCGCGCGTATGCCCGACGTTTCGAAGGCCACTGTGTACCGCCACGTCGACCTGCTCGCAGCGCACGACATTCTCGATCTCGCCGGTGAGCAGCGCGTCCGCGGTGCGGTGGAGCGCAGCTACCGGCTGCGCCGCGAACGCGCGGTGATCGACGGCGACACTGCCGCGTCCGCGTCCGTCGACGACCACCGTCGTATCTTCGCCGTGGCGATGGCGACCCTGCTCGCCGAATTCCAGACCTACCTCGACAGCGACAACGCCGACCCGGCCGGTGACCTGGTCGGCTATCGACAGCACGCGATCTGGCTCGACCGTGACGAACTCGCCGCCCTCATCGCCGACCTCCGCGCCGTGATCACACCCCGCATGGCCCACCCGGCGACCACGGACCGCGAGCCATACCTGCTCAGCCCGATCCTGTTTCCTCTGGCCTCCGAGCCCGGCACCACGGAAGACGCATCATGACACACACCGAACATGCCTGGCAGCCACCGGAATACGCCGCCCCAAAAGCCTTCGATGAACACGATCTACTACTCGGTTCCGAACCCGTTGCCGTTCCCGGCACCATCAGCATGCACCGCGCCAACGGCCTGGACGGCCCGCGGCCGGGTGTCGTGCTGCTACCCGGGTCCGGTCCGACCGATCGAGACGGCACACTCGGCGACAACAAACCACTCAGGGACATCGCCTGGGGTTTGGCCAGCCGCGGCGTCGCAGTCCTCCGATTCGACAAGATCACACACGCAAGGCCCGAGCGCATCGATGAAAAATTCACTGCCGCAGACGAATACGTGCCACACGGCGTGGCGGCCGTACATGCTCTGCGCGCACATCCTGGCGTAGATCCCGAGCGGGTGTTCGTGCTCGGGCACAGTCTGGGTGGGAGGATGGCGCCCCGCGTCGCGGCCGCCGAACCGAGCGTGGCGGGCTTGATCCTCATGGCCGGAAGCGCACAACCAGTGCACTGGACGGTCGTCCGCCAGGTCCGCTACCTCACCGAACTCGGTGGCGGCGCCTCGCTTCCCACAGTCGAAACCCTCACCCGGCAAGCCCGATTGGTCGACAGCGCAGACCTCTCGCTGGCGACGCCACGGGAGCAACTTCCCCTCGCGGCACCAGCTGCGTATTGGTTGGATTTGCGGGACTACGACCCGGTCGCGGTGGCCGCAGCGGTCGGGAAACCCATGCTGATCCTGCAGGGCGGGCG
Organism: Nocardia sp. NPDC049707; assembly: GCF_040674855.1. Lineage (NCBI taxonomy): Bacteria > Bacillati > Actinomycetota > Actinomycetes > Mycobacteriales > Nocardiaceae > Nocardia > Nocardia sp. NPDC049707. Next base: position 178,917 of record NZ_JBFANN010000010.1, read on the forward strand.
TGACTACCAGGTCACCGTGGACGATGATCTGGCCCGCTGGCGGGCCGGACTCGACGGCCGTCCCGGGGTGACCATCCGCTTCTACGACGCCGACAACCACCTGTTCTTCCCCGGCACCGGCCCCTCCACCCCGGCCGAATACACCCCACCCCAGCATGTCGACCCACAAATCGTCACCGACATCGCCACCTGGATCACCACCAGATAACCGACGAACCGGCCCGCTGGCGGCTGTCGGCAAGGTCGTCGGTACCCCGAGGTTTGGCCTAAAGCTTGTCTGCGGCAACCTCATAGATGATCTCCGGTCCATCCTCCTCGTCCATTTGCTCGCCGACCTCGATGAAGCCGTACTGCGACGCCAGTCGATATGAGGCCAGGTTGGTGGGGCTGATGCTGACCCGAACCGTCCGTATCTGTGGCTCGTGGGCGGCGCGCCGCAGCAGGGCCTCCAAGGCCGCTCGGGCATAGCCCTGCCGTCGGTGCCTTGCCTCGACGGCGTAGCCGATCTCCACCATTCCCGATAGGTCGGGAGGCGCGTGGTAACCGGCAATGCCGACGGAAAGGTGTCGTCGCTCGTCCCAAATGGCGCCGGTGACCCAGGCTGCGCTGGCCGGGTCTTCCTCGGCCTGTCGGCTGCGCAACTGCCACAGCCCGCACCACTCTGCGTCGGCGAAAGGGGCCGGAAGCGGTACCGGGCTGACAGCATTGGCCGCAGCCAGGTCGCCCTGGGCGAGCGCCTCGAATGTTGGGCCATTCAGGTGCACGATGCGTATAGCTGGAGTCTCGCCGACTCGGTATCGAGGCATGGCTCGAATTTCCCACGCATCCCGGGCGTGCCGCATCCGGATTAAGACAAGCGGCTCAAACGCCGTGCGTGCCTTGCGCACGGTGACCCACGTGGCTCATGACGTCCAGTGCTGCCAGGCCATTGGTTCGTTCCTGGCGACGCCGTTAGCATCTGGAGGTGATCGCGCACGTTGCAGACGGATACGAGATCGATGTCGACACCGACCGGATCGACGTGAACCGGGTCCACCACTGGCTGTCCACCGATGCGTACTGGGCGCTGGGGCGGGAACGGCAAATTGTCGAGCGATCCATCCGTGCATCGCTGAATTTCGGTGTGTACGACGGCAATAACGACCAGGTTGCCTACGCTCGCGTCGTCACCGACCTTGCCACCTTCGCCTGGCTCTGCGACGTCTACGTCGACCGAGGCCATCGCGGCATCGGGCTCGGTCGTCGACTTGTCGCTGCGGTCCGTGAGCACCTGGCGCCTTACCAGCTCAAGCGGATGTTGTTGGTGACGGCCGATGCACACGGTTTGTACGCTGAGTTCGGTTTCGTTCCTCTCGCGGAACCGCAGAATTGGATGGCTCTTGGCGCGGAGGGATAGCCCGGACGCCAGCCGTTGATCTCAGCGGCCGGCACGCGGCCGAGGTCGCGGTCTTCGAGTCGAGCTCGAGCACGTCGTCGGGGTCGAAACTGTTGTCGATGGCGAGAAAGAGCACGAACCCGGTTCCCCGGCAAGCGGCTTCGGGTCGATGGCGAGCCATGGTTCACGTTCGGAGGCGAGCACGTTTTCGTATTGCAGGTCCCCATACAGCAGCCGCTCGCCGGGTTCGCCCATGTCCTCGCGCACTGCACCCCCACTGCTCGAGCAGTGCACGCTCCGCCGGGTCACCGATCACCCGCGAGTGCTTCCGGGAGATCCGCCACCATCTGCGCCGCGATATCACCGAGGCACGCATTCCCTCAGGTGCTGACACGGCGGTCAGCCGGGCCCTATGTCGGCTCCGGCCCTACTGCTATGCGAAGGAAGCTAGAGGCATCGGCCCCGCGCCATGTCTCGAAAAGATCTGCAACACCGTAGGTATGCCTTTGGCGTGCTCGGCTGAGGCCGCCTCACGTTCCCCTTGGAAAGGTAGGATCTTTTGGCCATGACAGGCTCCCTTGTCGACCCGGAATCCATTCCCACCGAACTGCGCGCGTACTTGGCGGAACTCGTGCGACGCACCAGGGCTGTATGCGGGCCGTACCTGGTGAACATCTTTGCCGTCGGATCCTTGGCACTCGACGATTACCGACACGGGCGCAGCGACGTCGATGTGACGGTGGTTGTCGATCCCGCATTTCAGCAGAACGCGGTGATCGAGCTGGCCGAATCACTGACCGACCTCGCCTGCCCCGCGTCAGGCCTGGAACTGGTGCTCTACGACGCCGACTTCATTGGCGCTCCCACCGATCGGGCCGGATACCGCCTCAACCTCAACACCGGCCCGTTGCTCCCTTACCAGGCAAGCTTCGATTCGTCACGGTCGCAGGCTTTCTGGTACGTCATCGATCGTGCCGTCGGTTATCAGGCGGGTCGACTTCTCTATGGACGACCAGTACGCCAAGTCGTGGCGGCACCCTCGCGCACCGACCAGCTCGTCTGTGTGCTGGCCTCGATTCGCGAGCATGCTCACGGCGCAGGCCATTTGGCCGACAATCGAGTTCTCAATGCTTGCCGCTCCACCGTGTTCTGCCGAACCAATCAATGGTTCGCTAAACGGGTTGCCGCACAATCGATCGCGGACTCGGAGCCAGCTTTCCGGCCCCTCATCGACCGCGCACTGCACAGCTTCGCACGGCCACGCTCAGATGCACTGGGTCTCCCCGAAGCAGACGTCCAGCGCTTCCTGTCCTGGGTTCAGGACTCCGTGGAACGAACCATGCGCGGCGAAGACGTACCAACGATGCCGAGCGCGCGATGATCGAATCGTGTTCACCGGCAACGTTGCCCGAAAGGCCGTCTCGATACTGCCAGGTCCGCAATTCAGTCCTATGTCAGTGCCACTGAAAGTTCCCCATAGACGGCCAGCTGCGATTCCCCACTAACAGCCAATTATGGCGATCCAGCGCACCACCAGCAATCTGGCTGAACGACCGGCAATGCCGAGTTCGGGACGATTGCGGGAGTGTGGACACGATCTCGGCTGAACCGATGACTTTCGGGTCGATCTGCCGTCGATACCTCTGGGTGTACGTAAAGACAGGAGTCCAGACATGACAAGACCGTTTCGATTGGGCATGACCTCGGTGCGGGCGAACGGTGTGGATCTCGGCATCGAGAGCTTCGGCCGCGCGGACGATCCGCTGGTCTTGCTGGTCGGCAGCACAACGATGTTGTCCTGGCCCGACGCGCTGTGCGAGCGGCTCGCGTCGGGCGGGCGACGTGTGGTCCGCTACGACCTGCGCGACTCCGGCGCGTCGACGACCCTCGACCCGGAGAATCCGGCGTACGACCTGCGGGATCTCGTCGCCGACGCGGCCGCGCTGGTCGGGGTGCTCGGTGCCCGGACAGCCCATCTCGGTGGGGTCGGCGTCGGCGGGAT